>JAGVWX010000021.1 GCA_018304105.1 Candidatus Pacearchaeota archaeon
AAAAAGCAGGAATAAACTTGAAACTTGGGAGAAATAAATTGTTAGAACTAATCAGATTTGTTGGAGAAAAACTGACGTGACGAGAAATATCCTGTATCGTTGGATAGAAAGATTAAAAAGGCAATAGAAACAGCAGATTTTATGAAACGTTTTTATAGTGAAATAAGGGCAGGTATTTTCGGAGTGTTTAATCCGTTGGAAAATTTTACCAGGACAGGTCCATTGTTGTGGATTTTTCTTGGGGCCATTGTTTTCTTAGTTATTGGCTTAAGTTTGTCTCTTTCGCTTTTTAGCTGGACGGGGGGATTCATCGTTGCACTTTTTGTGGCTGTTGCACTTGCGCTGTTTGAAAATTTGTAATTCGTGTTTGAACGACTGTTTAAACAGACGTTTGTTTGATGAATTCTTTTAGAAGCGAGAGTATTTCTTGCTGTTTGCTCGGAATAAATGTTATTGAGCCGGCGTTTTTGTGGCCTCCGCCCTCGGCAAACGCGTGTTTGTTTTTTTGGTTAATGAAATTAATCAGCTCGTGAACCGAAAAGTTTGCTTCGTCTGTTGCGCGAAGCGTGATTGCCGAACCCATGATACCTGCTGTGACAAGAGCAGAAACATTTTTTGTTTCTTTTAGATGGTCATGCAAAAGGCCAACGGCTCTTCCGGGCTTTGGAAAGAAACCAAATCCAGGAAAGTTTTCTTCGATGAATATTGTCTGAAGAGTTGTCTTGCCAATTTTTTCAACTTTTGCAGCAGACTTTGCAATCTCAAGACCTTTTGCATCAAGGTGCTTGATGTATGGCGCAAGCAAGCTTACAAGTTCCCGCTGCTTGTCTCTCGGCTCTCCAAAAATAACTTCAATAAATTCCCGAGCTTCCATGAATTTTAATTTTGAGGAAACAAAATCTATGACTGTTGCAATGTCACTCAAAAGAGTTTTTGTGTAACCCTCACTCTCTGCAAGTTTTAGATATGTCGCGACAGCGTGCGGGTTTGTTAAATCAATTCGGTCTGCATATCCGGCCATGGCTGCAATCTGCACAATGTTTTTCACGTCTGCATTAATAAATCGCGCGATTTCTGTGCAGAGCATTCCTGCGGAGTAAGCTGAACCATTTTCACCAACGAGAAACGGGTTGATATGGGCGAGGACTTCCTTGGAGATTACGTCTTCATCAAAAAAATGATGATCTATTACAATAAACTTAGAACCATGGACCTTGCCTTGTTTTATTGCCATGAGATCTTCGGGGGACGAACCGTTATCTGCTATGATTACGAGGGGCATTTTGTTTGAGAATTTTGCCGCGTTCCTCAAAGACATTGCCGTGTCTCTAATTGAATCATCAATTTCGTAAAAGGGGGCTGCGCAAGGCGCTCTGAGATAAAATTCCCATGCAGCTTTTCCCGGGCCGTGATGTTTTTCGATTAATGGAAGTATTGCCCGCTCTAACGCGAAACCGGCAGAATAACCATCTGCGTCGTTGTGGTGACGGACAATTATCGGCCTGCTTTGGATTATTGCAAGACGAATTTCTGTGGCTGCTTTGATAAAAGAATCTTTGAGTTTCTCAAGAATAGGACTCTGAATTAGAAAATCAACTTTGGGAGGAGTTGAACGCTCTCTTTCGATGATTTCGAGATTTTTCTTGAAAGCGGCAGTTTTTTCTGTGTCTAGCAAGGCTATTTTTCTTATTTCTCCCTCGAGCATTCCGTTGAATTCGTTTATCTGGACAACTGCCTCTATAGCGTCTGATTCTTTAATGTGCGGGTAGGCGCGTTCTCCAGGCGATTCGAACCCTTTCAGCACCAGAGTGCCAGTACCATCTGAAACGGAAAACAGCGTCGGGCCGGAAGTTTGATTAACCGAGTCAATTATCGCTTTGATGACGAATCTTTGTCCGACCACGGAAGGATTGATTTTTTCAAGAGCCCATAGCTTTGCTTCTTCTCTTTGGCGATCTTCAAAGTTTCTAGGGGGGTGAAATTTTTTATTATGGGAAAAGTTATTTCCTTGTTTATTTTTATTGAATTTTTGTTTCATAAATTGTTTAGAAAGAATCGGTTAAAAAATGTATGGGTATCTGAACGTGGACTTAAAGATTGTTGGGTTAGACGGGTGAAAAATTTAAATAGCCACCCGAGAGCTGCAGAATTCCGAATAAGATTAGATAAAGACCAATCAAGACCCTTATCAACTTTGGCCAAATTAGTATAAGGACTCCTACAATTATCGCGAGAACCGCCAGAATTGTTGAGCTTAATGCAACCATCTTTTTCTTAAGGGATTGAAGTATAAATACCTTTCCAAGATCCCTTGTTGACTACGAGAATGTTTAAATGATTTGACCTTTTCAGAAAAGAATGACGACTTTGGGCGAGATTGCTGATAAAGAAAAAAAGAAAAGTATTAGGGGAAGGTTTGAACGTAAAAATGGAAATGAGATAGAAGTCTTTGAAGTGGTGACACACTACGTTAGCGACAACGGAAAGGAAATGATACATATTCGCTATCTTGAACGATTGACAGATGTCTTAATAGTGCCGAGAGAAGATTATGATGATGCTCGCCCGATCAAAAAATAATTTTATTGATTTAAACGAACTATCTTGCTTGGCTTTAAGTTTTAAGAGATGATTGAAAGTTTGAGCGCGGAGAATTGTTGTGAAAGGATACCTAAATAATTAAAGGGGTATGAACAGATTAAATTTTATGGTAATTATAGTAATGAAAACTGGTCGGGACGATGGACATGAATTACGGGAAGGCGAAAGTTTTGGATATGCTGTTGTAGTGAGTGTCGAAGGTGCCGAACATTGCGGAATTGATGCTAGCGGGTTTAGGGCAATGGTAATGGATGGGCGACTTTTGATAGAAGAGACACGACAGACCGATCCGAGAGGAACTAGACGAAGAGAAGGAACAGATATGCGAAGTTATAGGCGGGTTGGGATTAGAGAAATGACAGCAAGAAAAGCAGTTGATGAACGATTGAGAAAAAGTGCAGAGTATCATGCAGAAGACGTCCAACGCGGAGTTGGAGATAAAATAATTTATAAATATCCAACTGGTTGGGCTGGAGTTCCGATCTGAAATTATTCTGTGCATTTTTTGAAAAATCAAAGAAAAATTGGGTGTTTTTTGCAAAAAACAGGTGTTTAGAGACCTTAAAAGTACAGTTAATGTATCTTGTGCGAACTATCTGGGATTTTAAGGTGTTTTATAAAAAATTAATCTTGGTCTGACGCTTCCCAAGCATAATTTGGGATAAAGCCCCAATTTCTATGAGCTCTTTGTTGTAATTCAACAGCATCCATTTCTCTCTCGGGCGCCGGATTGCCCAAACGTCTTTGTTCTGTTTCAACCGGTTTTAATTCTCTGAAACGTACTTCTTGTCCCAGCCTATAAGCTGCACACTCGTTTCTATAAAATCCTTCGTGGGATTGAAATTCGCTAGTTTGGTATTTATCAACAATAGATTTGATATCGGGAGGAAGTAAACCCCTAGATTCTCCTATTGATAAATAGCGGCATAATCGAGGGCTCTTCGTGGTCGAGTTTGAAGTTGGAGCGGAATTTCTACACCATGTATCTTCTTTACTCTGGTAATTTCTATGCCCTTGATGAGAAGGGATTCGTCTGCCATTTATAATTTAAACAAACAGACTTAATAAATTTTTTGATGAACACTTTACCTTCCTCTCTCTTTGGGGATGATAATGATTCGTCATGTCGGGCGCGTTCGGCGCTTCGCGCCTCACAAACTATTATGGCTAGTTTTTTGGTTATTAAAATTTGACGAAAATTTTATTGTTTAAACGAACTTATTCATTGGGCTTAAATTTCTTGGAGACGCTTAAAGGTTTTAGCTTGGATTTGATTTTAAATTTGGTTTCAGATTTAATTAATAACCGTTATCTTTTTCTTGAAGAAAATAAGATGCTAAAAAAATTAGAAGGACGGAAACTAATGTGATGGCCAAAGAGGTAAGAACACTTAGTGTGGATTGACTGGTTGAACTGAAGAATTTAATTATGACTGCCTCAAAAAGATCAAATATTGTCTGGCGCCAGGTGAATGCAATTGTAAACCCCAGGGTGACGGCAATCAGCAGTTTTATTTCTCTTTTAACTTCTTTCCTGAATCGCTCGCCTCGGAGATAATAATTATTTACCCTTTCTTTTGCTTTTCTAAACATTCATTTAAACAGCCATTCAAATTTTTATAGTTATCGAAAATGCCCTGGACCTGTTGTGGCTTGGTCCGGCCTTAAATTTCCCGGAGACGCTTGGATATTTCGGCGTCGGATTCTTCTTTGTTTTCATTGTCCTGGCCGTCAAAGTCGTCAGAAAGATTATCTTTTGTAGGGCGTTTAAACGGCTGTTTGGTGTTTGGATAGTCGCGGTCGGGGCCGTCTTCGCCGATGTTGCGAAGACCGTGCATATTTCTTTCAATTGTTTGTGCAAATGATTTTGGGTTGTGGACATTTGTTAAAATAGTTTGATAACTGGCATTTGCAATACGAATATGAACATCTCCAATGTTGAAAATTCTCTGAAAGAGAGACTGAGTTATTGTTACATCATTAATAGCAAATAAGTCTATTCTCCTAGAATGACGAGAGAGGTATCCTTTTGTGTGAACAACCGAACGAGGATTAATTTCGTAAGTCTGCCAGATCCTGTGAATTTCTGTCGCGTTTATCCCGACGAAAACTATCACTGCTGCGGCGCCTAACGCTGAAAGAGTTAATCTTCCCTGAAAATTCAGATAGGCAGAAACTAATAAAATGGCAATAAACATTCCATAATATGGAACGTATAATTTTCGAGAATTGTTGGTTTTTATCGTGTTTGGCTCGGGCATTGAATTATAACTCACCAGAGAAATATAAACCTTTCTTGGCCGCTCGGATTAACTAAATTTTGATAAATTTTGAATAAGAAATAAAAATTAAAGTTTGAGATAGGTTACTTTGAAGGGCTCATCAACTCCAAAATACCCGCTAGTGCTAATGCAACGACGTTTACCCAGTCCATCAATTAGCTGGAGTCATTACAAGCTGCAAGAGCCACATCAGAGCTATTATTAAAAATAGCCAGGGTGATACTTTATTCATTTTTTGATTTTCCTCCTTTCGCGTATATTTTGTATAATAAATTTGGTGATTGCATTAAATAATTAAAAAATACAAGTTTAGTTCTTGAATAACCTGATTAACTCCCAGAGTCCGGACAGACCAATTAGGGCGTAGACTACTTTTGCAACGGTGCCTGTTTCGAAAAGAACTGCAACAAGGTTGTTGTCCCAAAACGAAAAAAGACCCCAGTTAATGGCGCCGATTATGACTAAAATTCTTGCAATCCAGTCAACGGCGCTCTTCTCTTTTGCCATTTACATAACCTCCTTTCACCTTACAGATACTAGTATTGCTGAAGACTTAATTATTTAAATATGTTTGTATTTGTTTATCGTCGTTGAAGAATAAATTTGCCGACGATGCGGC
>JAGVWX010000018.1 GCA_018304105.1 Candidatus Pacearchaeota archaeon
GATGGAAGACTGATGTTTTGCCGTCGTGGGAAGCCGCACTCCGCCCGCAGGCAGATTTGACTCCGCAGAGTCAAACCTTTAGGGTGCGGAGGATGTCACAATATTATTAGTGGATGATATAAGAATAGAAGAACTGGTATTTTAGTTTTTCTATTGGAAAGGAGAGATTGTTTTAAAGTTAATTAAAAATTTGTTAAAGAGAAGCCGATTATGAAAATAATTTTGTTTTCTAAAGGTTTATATAGGGACAAAGCTTCTGTTTCTTGTAAACATTGTTTACAAGATGGTGATGAGATATCATAAACGCTTGAGATTGGTTATCTATTCTTTGATTTTCTTAGCGCTTGGTTTGCTATTTGCCGGTTTTGCGTCTGCAGAGACTTGCTGGCTGTACACTTCGAATGCAACTGGGCAGTGCACTGCTGCAAATGGATGCATCTGGAAAAGCGACCCTTGGGGAAGTTGGTGCCAGGAATTGAATTGCTGGAGCTTGAATTCACAGAGCGAATGCACTTCTACGAATGTGCCTGGAAAAAATTGCACTTGGCAGGGGGGAGGAACGAGTTACGGATGTGAAAAATTATCTTGCTGGAGTTTATCCGGAACGAATGAAGGTTCTTGTGTGAATAATTCTGCCGGATTAAGTTGTGACTGGGGCTCGATGTGCTATTCGAGCGGTTCTGGCGGAGGCACTTCTGTAAATTGCGCGCAAAACGCAAACCAATCCTCTTGTTTGAATGCGACTGGATGCGATTGGGGATCATGCTCTGAAAAAGGCTGTTGGAGTTATGGCACCAACACAACTTGCAACGCCGCCAAAGACTGGAATGGCAGAAATTGCACATGGAGCAGTAATAATTATTGTGAACAAAATGGCTGCTGGAAATATTCTAATGAAACTACCTGCGCAAATCCTGCTTTGACGAGTGGGCTGAGCTGCCAATGGAAATACAATTCCTGCCAGGATGTAGATTGTTACAGTTGGGATTTTACAAACGCGACTGCTTGTGTAAATAATACTGCGAATTTGAGCTGCTCGTGGGGCGGAAGTTATTGCATGAAACAGGATTGCTGGAGTTATAATACTCAATCAACTTGCCAAAACAAGCCGAGTTGTTTATGGAAGACTTATGTCAGTTCTGGATGGTGCAATGAAGTTAATTGCTGGTCATGGGATTCTATGAATGGCGGGAACCAAAGCGGATGCGAAAGCAATACTTATGGATTGCCTTGCAGTTGGAGTGGAAATCCTTCGGAAAATCAAACAAATGGATGGTGCTATAAAAATATGGCTTCTGTTTCGTGCTCTAATTTTACTACGGAAAGAGCCTGCATGGATACGTATTATTGCTGGTGGCAGTATACTGATTGGAATAATCCAAGCGCAGGAGGAAGCTGCAGCACTCCTGGAAGTTTTGGGGGCGGTGGAGGAGGAACCAATACAAGCATTCTGAATGACTGGAATCCCGGGTGTTATATTTTTGATATGAATTCTACGGATTGCAATAGTGTTTTGGGATGTAATTCTAGTAATGATGGCTGTGTCGAATTAAGCGATGCTTATGGCGGGAATATTAGCCTAGACGGCTTGAATTGCAGTTATATTAATGATTCAAGCCTTTGCAATAGTATTCCTGCTTTATCCAGTTGTTGTTCGTGGCAGAATGGAACTTGCGCGCAGAATCAGCTTTCGTCTACATGCAGAGATCAGATGGAGACGCCGCCTGCTGGAGCAAGTTTCTGCGAAGATTATAGTTCTTTTGAAAATCAAGCGTTATGCGAACAGATTGCGGGAAGTCCGTGGTATATGCCTTGCATGTGGGATAATTCGACTGCGAGGTGCAGTTTCAAAGCAAGTGATGTTTTCGGAAATGAAAGCCAGAGTTTATCAAAAATAAATAATAAAAAGAATTGCGAGGCGGCAGGCGGAAAGTGGGTAACTGAAAATTATTGTGAAGGCAATATCTCTGTTCCGACAGGGAGATGCGAATATAAATTTGATGAAGAAGATAATTGCGACAAGGCCTGTTTTGCCTGCGAAACAAAGGATGGTGGTGGAAGTTCTGTCAATGCGACGAATGCGGCATCAGCATGTATTGGAAGTAAATCTGGGATTTGTGACTTTACAGCAGACACCAATGCACCTAATGGAATTGGATATTGCAAAGCAAAAAACCAATATAAGAAAGGGCTAGCCAGTAATTGTGACAGTAGTTGTGGAGATTGCAGTTTCAAGGGAGACCCAAACAATAATGACACTACGAAAAAACCAAGTTATTATTGTACATTAAGCAAAGCAAATTCTGATGGGGGCGGATGTAAATGGATGAATGATAATTCGACAGCAACTGGAGGAAATTGCGTAAACAAGGGAGAAAAAACCTGCGAAGATTCCTGCGATAAATGCAATACGCAGACAGATTGTTCGAATCTTGGAAGAACCGGCATCTCAAATCAAACAGGAAGCTGCAAGTGGCAAGGTTCAACAACAACAGGAAGCTGTGTTGCAAATATTGGAGAAGATGTTGAAATCTGCTGGGATGGAATTGATAATACCGATGATAACTTAATTGATTGTTCTGACCCAAGCTGTTATGCTGACTCTTTCTGCGGCTTTGTTTCAGGAGATTGTTTTGGATGGGCAACGAGCGCAAGCTGTGATGAACATAATAGTACATGCGAGTGGGTAACCGATAACTGGGGAAGCTGGTGCGATTTCAAAGGAAGCCAGTGCTGGAAATATAATTCTAATGAAGATAGTTGTGGCGGTATTGTCAGTGCAAATCAAATATTAAATATATCTCTTGCTAGACTGGCTGGAAATCAAATCAATACAAGCAAAACATTTACCCTGTCAAATCTTGGCACGGGATGGATTAACGGTTCAATTTTTATATACAACGCTAGCGGAACAAATATTAATGGAAATTATTCTGTTAATCTGAATGCTCAGACTATTACTTTTGCTAATAACACATTTATGGTCTCGGAGGGAGGAGCTGGAAACCTTACAAATGTGACTTATCAATACTATTCCAGGGTTCAGACATGCCAATGGAGTAATGGAACGGGAAATGCATTTTGCGAAAGAGATTGGAGCGTTGCGGAAGTTTGCATGGGCAAGGGGCAACCTGCCTGCATGACTGCTAATGCTTCTGGTTGTAACTGGACTATTGATTCATGGTGTTCCGGAACAGGAAATGGAACTGATTGGTGCACGAATAATGGCGGGTGGTGCGAGCATAACGATTTCAAACCAAAGGATTGCTGGAAATATTCTTCTGGCGGTTCATCCAGTGAATGCAATGCTGTTTCCGGATGTTCGTGGAAAACAGATTCTTATTCTCAGCCTCGTTGCGAGGTAAATTGGAGTGCAAATTGCTGGCTAAATATGGACAGTTCTACATGCGGCGCAGACAATAATTGTATCTGGGACGTTCCCCCTCAAGGCGGCGGGTGGTGCATGAATAAGGCAGATAAGTGCTGGAGTTATACGAATACAACCTGTAATTCTGCTTTAAGCGGAAGATGCTATTGGCAAAGTTGGGGAAGTGGTGAAGGAGGCTCATGCCAGTCTATGTGCTGGAATGGAAGTCTTAATACTGCGGGAACTTGCGACAGTTCTTTGGGTTGTGTTTGGAAACAGGAATCTGGATGGTGCGAAGAAAGTGCAATGGCTTCTTGTTCAAACACAACTACTATGAATAATCAAACCAATTGTCAAGCTACGACGGGGTGCAAATGGAAGAATTCCGGATGGTGCGATCCAAAAGGGGGAGGATTTTCAAGCGGGAGTGGCGCAAGCGGCGGTGGTGGGGGGGGAGGTGCGATGGGGTCTGAGTGTTATAAGTATGATATAAATCAGACACTGTGCACAAATAAGTCAATAATAAACATTAGTTGCGGGTGGTCTACTAATCTTAATCCTACTTGTGAAGTTAATTGGGCGGCTGATTGCTGGGGATATAATTCTGTTGAAGCAGGATGCAATGCGACAAATGGCTGCTGGTTTAAGAACGATAGCATGGGAAGTTTCTGCACAAATTTAATGGACCAGTGCTGGCAGAATCAAAGTTTGCAAAGCAATGCGACATTATGCGGACAAAGCCAGTTCTGTACAAATAATTCTTGGGGCGGATGTGAACCTAAGTGCTTCTCATTAGATTCTGACTCTTGTACAAATGAGACTTACGTTGGAAAATGCAAGTATTCAACTGGATGGTGCAATCCTGCAGGCATGAATGATATGTTTAACGATATGGAATCCGGGGCTCCTGCGCCTTTAGGACAGGATACATGCGGAGAAGCGGGAATGCAGGCGAGCGTTGACATTTGCGGATTTGGAATGAAAGATATGGGTGATAGTTATGGATTTGGGATGGGCGTTTATGATTTTAGCAATGCTTCTATTTGCAATAAAGAAAAGTTATCAAGCTTTGTTATGGGAATGGCTGGGGGAGGCGGAGGGAGCGGTGGAGGAACGACTTTTGGGATAGAAAGAACAGGCAGCGGAAATGAAACAGTTGTTGCTCTTGTCTATTTAGATACAGATGGGAGCAGAACAGGCGGATGTGCCTTGAGCCATAATTCTTCAGCTGTTGGATATGAATTTAGATTTAAGTATTCTTCACAATGGAATACGAATACAAGCAAGGCGGTAGAAACGTTTAATGCATATAAGTGTGAAGACTCTGATTGGAAAGCAGCAGATATCAAATTAAGCGCATGGAAAACGAAGATGTGTTCGGATGTTGGAGGGCCAATGATTGCTGTGAAGAAGGATGATTTAGGAAAATTCCCTACATTGTATGATTCAGCAGCAGATATGAGAGTTTATGTTACAACGATTGGAAATACCGGAAATGTCAGCACTCCTACGGATAGTGCAGGACCTGGATGGACAACTCCTGGCTCGGTTGACTTTGATATCTCCAGCGCATTTGCGTATGGCGCGGACAGTGCTAAATTCGAAGATATTTTGAAAAAAGGATTTGTACAAGGAGAAGACTGTTTCAATACAATTGACGATGATGGCGATGGTAATGCGGATTGCAATGATTGGGATTGCGAATATTCCAGCAAATGCGCCGGTCTTGGAGTAAATGCTGCAAGTTACAGCGATACGTCTGCTCCACTTGTAACCGGGGTTATGATTGAAGAGTATCCTGACGCCGCATTGATTATGTACGACACAAACAAACCAACTAATGGAACCTTGGAATTGTATGGAGATGGAGACAGTCAATGTTTGAACAGGACTAATTTAATTTATGATGTCGGACTTTTAAGCGCGAACATAAGAGATTATAAGATGTGGCACACTGCGGTGATTTATAATGCGAGCAATACAAATATTTCACTAAATTGGCCTTTGGTAGCGGGTTCAACGTATAATTATAAGCTAAAAGTTTGCGACTCTTCCGGAAAGTGTTCGATAAGCAAGTGTTCGAACTTTAAATTGCCAATATCTGAATCGAAATGCTCTTATTGCAACTTTGTAACGAGAATAAAGCCTCCTACAGGATGGAAGGTTGCCTATGACGTGAACAGAGATGGGACTTATGAGCATGTGCAAGGAGAAGTTTGCGGGCCGAACGCGGGAATGAAGACAAACTATACTGCCGGAAGAAAAGTTAATGTAAAACTTTACAAGAGCGATGGAAGCACATATATAGAATTTTTGAATGCGAGTTTGACAAAGAGCGGGTTGAATGATAAGGTTAGGACGATAAGCACTGCCGGAGACATGATACATAGCTTGACTGGAAGCTATGTTGGCCTGAGTTCAGAGACAAGAGACAAAATAGTAAACAACCTTCACCCCGAGGCATGCAGAATGAAGATTCCTGTTGCGAGCGGAGCAACCTGCAATGCACTTTATCATTGTGACGATAGCGGAGCGAATTGCGCTGATAGAACCAGTGCTGCGGGTGGTGCTCCAATAGACGCAGCAAATTGCGTATGGAATATTCCTGACTGCGAGTTTTCCACGTATAAAACTTCAGCAGCGCCTGGCGGAACTGGTGGGACTGGCGGCAGTGGAGGAAGCGGAGGAGGAGGCGGTGCTGCTGCTACAACTGCCAAAGAAGAAGCAGGAGTGCAGGACGCAGCTGAATCTGATGGTTCTGACGAGGGTGGGGATTCTTCAGAAACATCTCCAGGGTCCGGAGAAAATGCTGCTCCAACAGAAATCACTGAAGGTTTTGGTACTATCTTCTTTGTAATCCTTGGAGCGATAGTAATGGCTGGAGTTATAACTGGGATATATTTTGCAGTTAAGAAAAAACGTCAGAGATATCATTAATAAATTCTAAGCCAAATCTGCAAGTTCCGAAAATATTGAAAGGAGTATTATCTAATGCGGGTGTTAGGATTAGCCAAGACATCCTGCGGGTCTTACACCTTCGGTTCGACCGCTAAATTATCGGCCGAGCGAACCCAGCAACCACAAATCCTACGGATTTGACAGGACTTGCGGTCCCGTAATGCGGGTGTTAGGATTCGAACCTAAGTAAGCACTAAGCTAACAGGTCCTAAGCCTGTCCCGTTTGACCGCTCCGGCACACCCGCATCTACAAGAACCCTATCGGTTCTTCTAGGAGATTTCCCTTTGCAATACTGCTCAGGGCTGATAAATCTTATTAGGACTGAAAAGTAAGAATTCTCACAGTATTAAAGTTTTGTCATTTTTTTAAGATAATTGACTTAAAGATTATTCGGATGGGAAGCTTATCCATTCTTCTCTCTCTGTTTCCTGCCTTATGCCGAGGCTTAATGACTTATCCGTCTCCAATTGTGAGACATGAGACTATTTTTACCTTGGCGCTTTGGGCAAGAAGGAATTCTGCAATAGAAATGGCTGAATCTGCAGATGCAGAGATTGCTTTGCAGAGGCTTGAGCAAACCGGAAAATTATTAATTATACCTCTCGGGGATATAACTCTATGCAATTAACCCAGCCTGCTTTTTTTAGGACTTCTGCGTCGATACCGCAGTTGCATCCCACAGCCACGTCTTTTTCTTCTCCAGTTTGAGGATTGCACATTAATTCATTCATTGTTAAACAAATCCTATTTCTGAAGGGACATATTTGATATATGCTTCGGTGAATAAAAAAGAAATATACTAAAGAGAAAACAATGATAAAGGCTAATGTAATTAATAATATTTTTAGACTATTTTTCATATTTCTAAAGGGCAACTCTCGTTAATAAATGTTTAGAAAATAAAGAACACAGCATCCGAGTTTCGCCTCTTGACGGAGACTAACGCAGCAGACGTCGTCAGCTTAACTTCTGTGTTCGGAATGGGAACAGGTGTTTCCTAGCGACTATGGCCGTGTTCAAGGTTAAAGAAGTCAGAGGGTATTTAAAGTTTTGGGCATTAATTCTTGGATGAAGGTAAATCTATCAAGAACGCAAGCAAAAGAGAAAATTGATTCTTTTTTTGAAAAAGAAAATTTTACGGCGGAAGAAGTCAAGAAAATTAAAAGACTTGCAATGAAGTTTAAGATTCGATTAGGCGACAATAAAAAATTGTTTTGCAAGAATTGTTTATCTAAACTAAAAGGCAGGACGCGAATTGGTAAAGTTTACAGAACAATCAGTTGTGGGAACTGTGGCTACAAAAATAAATTCAAGATGAATCAAAGAAAGTAGACAATGTGTTTTCTTTGTAAGCTTTTAAGAAAGTTATCAAATAAGCGAGAATCAACGGACCAAGTATTAATCCGATAATGTTAAAAAGAAAGAGCCCGCCAACCATGCCTATTAAGATTATTGCTTGAGAGAGATTTGTTTTTCTCGAAACGAAATGGGCCCTGAAAACGTTTTCAATTGGAGAGACTATTATCACGTTGAATAAGAAATATCCAACAGCCAGCAAGGGGTTTCCGTTTATTACCATGTAGATAGTTACCGGAACGTACACAAAGCCCGGACCTATTACTGGAATTACGCTAAGAACAATCGCGAAAATACTAAGGATGAATGCATTGGGTATACCGAAGATATATAGGGCGAATGCGGCTAATACGCCCTGTATTAAACCAGCAACCACCTGGCCATAAAGAATGCTTTGAGTTATGTCTTTGAATTGTTTAACGAACTGCTTTTCTTGATTCTTTCCTAGAGGCAGAAGGCCTGATGCGAAATTTCTCAGTTTGTCTTCATCTCTTAGAGAGAAGAAGAAAACGAAAGCTGTAAGAAGAAGATGAAGAGAAATAGTTACGAAGTTAACTAAGAGGTTAACCGTAGAACTGACTATGGAAGAAGTAACTTGGCTAAACCCACTTTTTGCAGCAAGGTCTATCTGGCTGATAAACTGTTCAGACGCTGTTGGAAAAATAGTTTTTATTATCGGGGTGAGATTTAATTCTTGGGAAATTTTGAACAACTCAAAAACCTGCTTCGAAATCAATGGCAGAAGATACCAAAGAGGCACTACAATTATTACCAGCAAAATGAGGCTCACAATAACGGCGGAAAGAGTTTTGCTCTTAACCAGCCTTACTAAAAACTTGTGCACGGGAAGAAAAATATAAGCGAGAATAAGCCCAGCCAGAACTGAAAACAAAACGGGCTTTATTATTAAATAAGTAAGAATCACCAGCAAGGCTAAAAAGGCAATCAGCGAAATCTTCTTTATGTCTTTTTCTGTAATAACCATGCTAAGAAAAGTATTTTTATGTATATAAAAGATTCGGCTGTTGGTTTATTAATGCCGCAGAAAAAATTTATAAACTAAGCATACAAATTCAAGGGATGGAATCGGTTATTCATAAGATATTTTTTGATAATGCTGACAATGACGTTCATGCAGAATTTGTAAAATTCTCGAGGGGCGTTTTTGACAACAGGTATGTCATCGAAGGGAAAAAACAAACAGGCAAGTGGCAGATTAAGACCAGCAGCGAGTTTGCTAACTTTTTTGTAAAGAAAATTTTAGAAAACTATAAAGGCGATTTGAACATTAGGGGAATTATTGTTTCTACATTAGATTTGGAGGGGGACTGTAAGTTTGAAATCGAGAACGTTAAAAGATACATGGGCATCAAACAGCTGGTTCTGAATTGCTCTACATCTTCAGAGAAAATTTTGGAGTTGGTGAACAAATATCCCCGGGCTTTTTACGCGTTGTCTTTTTCAGCAGGGAATTATGAACTAAAGATTAAGGCTAAAGCGCCGAAAAGCGGGAAGCCAGGAACCAAAACAAAAGATGATGAGGACGAAGGACCTAAGGCAGACTTTTGTACATTGAAAACTTCCGACAAATCAATTATTGACGATTTATTTTTTGACTATCCGGAGTTTCAATTGATAAAAATAAAACATATTGTAGAAATTAAGGACATTGAAATTCCTAAAGATTTCAAAACGCCTGAGGAAATGAGAGAAAGAGCGATTAGAAAGGGCGCTATAAAAAGATACATTGATGTTGACGGGAAGAAAGAAATTAAAGAAAAAACTTTTTCTGCTTAATATTCGATTCCTTTTCTTGCAAGAATTCCTTTATCATACGGATGCTTAATTTTTTTTACTTCTGTAACTAGGTCAGCTAATTCAAAGATGTCTGGAAACGGCTTATGAGAACCTGTAAGGATTAATTCTTTTTCTCGGGGTTTGTTTTTTATCAGTCCAATAATCTCTTTTTCTGGGATAAGGCCAAGCTGGACCGCATAAAGTATTTCATCTGCGATTATCATGTCATAATTTCCGTTTAACGAGCCTTGAAGATATTGAAATGCCTCTTCTGCTTTATTTATGTGCTTTGTCTTATCTCCATCCTTAAGGAGCCAATCGCCTGTCCCAAATCTCTTGTAGGAAAAGTTGTCTAATTTATTTAAAGAGATTATTTCTCCGGGGATTTGCTCTTCTAAAGATGAAGCTCCGTTTTTCATGAATTGAACTAGATGAACTTTAAAACCGGAGCCGCAAGCCCTTAACGCTGTACCTAATGCGGCAGTTGTTTTGCCTTTGCCGTTGCCATAGAAGATTTGTGTCAGACCTTTTTGCATCATTTCTGAAAAGCAAGCGGATATTTAACCATTATTGGAAATGTTTATTAATGGTTATTTAATGCTTCTTTTATGAATCAACGACTAAATTCGGGATTGAGAGCTGTTTTAGCCGGGGCGTTGGCAATTGAATGTGGGGGCGGATGTAGAAGCTTTGATATTAGTCCAGGCAGTCTTGCACTACGTGGAGCAAATAGCCTTATGACTAACTTAGCAATGCAGATGTATAAAGACACAATGGAAAACTCTCCGCCATATAGGGGAAATGTAGAACTTTTATTGAGAGTAACTAAAGAAGTTCCGAACAACCAAACATCATTTGTTCTGGCATACGACCCAGAAATTAGCGGCGAAACATTCAGCGTTACTGTAACAGGTTCAAGCCCGAGAGGTTTCAGAGAGACAAAAAGTGTTTATGCTGACCCGAACAGAGATTATGTTTTTGCGTCATTCGGTAATGTGCATGGAAATGTCTCTGCCAACTGGGCATACGAAGACGGCACGAAATTTAGCAATGTGGAATTTAAGAATATGGGCAGCCCTCAGTTGCTTTTTGGATTAAATTGCCCCAATATAATCATTACACATTTAGAAAGAGACAGAACGGCCCTAGAATTTAATGGCGTACTAATGCCTGCAGGGTTTGGTTACGAGCACCATAAAAAGAAAGATTAGGTCTTTTGTATTTCTCTCTGGAAGCTAATAGATATGAATTTCTGGATAGGTTTAAATAATATCTCCTATTTAATTTGAAAGTAATATTAATATAAATTGTCTTATGAAATCTCATAGAGAAAGAATAATTGAGTTTGTTAAGAAAGAAAAAGTAGCCACTAGCTCGGATGTTGCGAGATTTTTGAAAGTTTCATGGAACACCGCGGAGAGCCATCTTAAAGATCTTGTTATCGAGGGCAAGTTAGAAAGGATGAAAAAGAAAGGAGTGACTTTATGGATATTAAAGTAAAAGGACAGGTTACGATTTGGATTATTTGGGCGCTGATACTTGTGGGCGTTATTGTTTTGTTTCTTTTTTTACAGCAGGAAATCACAACTGAAGTTTCTGGAAGCGGAACTGAAGTTGGTTCTTTTATCGGCAGATGCATGGAACCTTCTGTTCGTGAAGCAGAGGATATTATGCTGCCTCGCGGGGGGCTGCTGGAAAAACAAAATACTGTTTTGTTTAATTTTCAAGAAGTGGAATACCTATGCGTGAATATGGGATTTTACGAGCCTTGCATAAACCAACATCCCCTTTTGATACGAGAAATGGAGGATGAACTTAAAGAATATCTAAAACCGAGAGTTGATATTTGTTTTAACGAGCTAAAAGAATATATTGAAGACAGGGGCGAGAAGTTTACTTTTTCGCAAGATTATGACTTTGAAGTTTCTGTTGTTCCTGAAAAAATAGTTTTGGATATAAACAGAAACACGAGATATATTACTAAAACCGGAGATGAGAATGCGCTGGAAGAGTATCGCGCAGAATTTCCAAGCGGGGCGCATGGCCTTGCGACGGTAGCTTTAGAAATTGCCGCTCAAGAAGCAACGTATTGTTATTTTGAATCGACTGGGTATTCGCTATACTATCCAAGGTACAAAATATCCAGACACCAGCTGTCGTATCCAGTAAAGATTTACACGATTAATGATACGATGACTAATGAATATATGATGATTGCGATAAGGAGCTGCGCAATGCCTGCAGGAGTTTAAATGGAAAGAAGAATGAAAAAATTTAGTGTCTTGTTTGAGATTTTTCTTGTAATTAGCATTGTGATTATAACGCCTTACGATTTAAGCAATTTATTTGGGAACAATGTTGTTTCGGCTGTTGACCCGATGAAAATTGTAAACACAATCCAGAATTTTATGAACGATGAGAAAAATAAAATTAATACTTGCGCTGAACTTGTTGATGGAAGCAGATGCCAACAGATGCCTGCGAGTTCATGCAATGCATTATGCAAGAGCGGATGCGTTGAAGGAAAAAGGGAAGAAGTTCCTGAATGCAAACTTGGAACTTGCATAGACGAGGAAGAAGGAATATGCAGTCCTAGAACGCCTGTAGTAGTATGCAATGAGGGCGACGGAACATTTGATGAAAGAGAACTGGAGAACATACCAGAATGCCGGAAAAAATGCTGCTTGATTGGAAGTGAAGCAAGATTTGTAACGGAGAAACAATGCGATGTGCTGGCTAAAGTTTATGAGACAGAAACTAAGTTTGATGCAAGCATAACTTCCGAACCGGCGTGCATATTTTTGAGTGTTGGAGATGCTGAAGGAGCTTGTGTCTTTGAATCAGTAAACAGCTCTGAAAAGTCAGATTGCAAGAGAACAACTTTAAAGGAATGCAATTCAATGAATGGGAATTTCCATGAAAGAATGCTTTGCTCGAATTCAGATTTGAAAACTAAATGCGAAAAACAGCAAAGTGTGGGCTGTATTCAGGGAGTTGAAGAAGTTTATTGGATGGATTCTTGCGGAAACAAAGAAAATATTTTTGACTCGGAAAAATCCAAAAGCTGGAATGAAGGTTTGATTCTTGATAAAAATGACAGCTGTAAAATCGGAACTTCAAGCGATTGGCTGGCTCATCAGCAAAGCTGCGGGAATTGCAACAGATTTACTGGAAGCCTGTGTGGAAATATTACTGATGAAAAGAAATTGTCTGGAAATCCTGAAGGAGATGCAATATGCAAAGACCTTGCATGCGATGTAAACGGAACCCGAAGAGAAAACGGAGAGACTTGGTGTGTTTATCAAAAGGGTTACTTCACCAACTTTCATCTTAATGGATTGCATAGCATGTCTGCACCTGGGGGAAGACATTTCAGGCAGAGCTGCGTTGAAGGAGAAGTTGTTACCGAGCCGTGCGCAGATTATAGAAATGAAGTTTGTACTGAAAGCAGATTGAATAAAACAGAAGATTCATCGAAATATTTTTCAGTTGCTTCGTGCAGGCCGAACATGTGGGCCGAATGCCTGAATTATAATAAGAACGGGGGAGGTCCATTAAGCGATTTGCTTTCTCAGTTTCAGCCAATCATAGATATTTTTCCACAAGCCGGAAAGATTTTAGCTGGGCCAGCTCAGCTGGAAAAATTTAAGGTAGCGAATTTAATGTTTAGGTGCGAGTCGAATCCTGATTGCTATGTAAATTCGGTAAATGTTGATAAAGATTATAAGTTTCCACTTTGTTTGCCGAAATATCCTCCCGGATTTTATTCTCATGACGCAGAAGGAGAAGACCAGAGTATCTGCGGTTTTGGAAACCAAAGATGCATGAGCGTCTGGGTTTATGAGAGCACGGCGTTTACTTTCGCGGCTACTGCGCATTGGGAATGCAAGGCGGGATGCAATTGCGTAGACGGGACTCCTCCGAAAGGCGCGAAGGGAGAATGGACTAATGTTTATCCGTCGCAAAAACTTGCGCAACAGTCGCAGGACATTTGCGTGAGCTTAGGAGATTGCGGGAAGAAAGCAAACTACAAAGGTGAGGGAGGAATTTCATTTAATTCTGGATACAAATTCAAGATAAACGCTTATGACGGAATGCCAAAAGAAGAGCCGGAAAAAAAGCCGAGGGAAGTTTCAAGACCGATACTTTTTGGAGTTGATGATTCAAAGCCAATTCCAGGAAAATATATTGACGCAGATTATGGGGGTTTGTTTGGTGAAGTTACTGACGGAGATTCTGGCGGAGGCGGAGATGAAGGAGAAGAAAGCGGGGGAGTTGGACCTGGAGCCCCAAGCTTCAAGCCTGCTGACACAATGACTGCTTCGCTTGCATTGGGCGGGGTTACTGGAGCGACTGCACTTGGTATGGGTATTGCGATGAAAGCTGGAGCGTTTACTACAACAACCACAACCACAATCCCTGGTGCTGGAACGATCGCTCCAACTTATGTTCAAATAGAAGGCTCATGGTTGGTAGATAAAAGTGGGGTAGCTGCTACTCAACCAGCTACGACTACCACTACTTCTGTATCTCCAACGGCTGTTGCGTTTCAAGCAGCATCAATGGGCGCAGCAATTGGAGCAGCAGTTGTCTTACTCCTTGTGGGAATTTCTGGAATTGGGGCAGGTGTTGGAACTGGAGGAACAATTGCTTATGGGGCTGGGGGAGCAATTGGTGGTGCAATGATTGGAACGACTTGGGCAGCTAGCTCTGCAGCATCAGCAGTTGCCACACAGGCTGCTGGACAAGGAACAGCAACGGCTTCACAAATAGCAATGAATACTTTTGCGTCCGCACACCCAGCATTTATGGGGGCTATAAAAGTATTGGGCCCTGTTGTCATGATAATCGTCATCGCAGACATAATCGTGCAATGGATGGCGGGAGTTGGGGACATTAAAACAGTCGAAGCGGTGTTTGAATGTGGGTTATGGCAGCCGCCGAAAGGAAGCGAGACATCATGCGATAAGTGCGGGGAAGATGGATTGCCTTGCAGTAGATACTCATGCGAGAGCCTTGGGAAAGATTGCGAGTTTGCAGGAGAAAGCGAAGGAGTTCAGGGAGAAGAAGGAACTAATTTATGCATTTACAATCCAAGAAATGACGTAAGCGGGCCGATAATAACTAATATTACAAAAGAAGCTTTGACAAATGGTTTTGAATATGCTAACGAGGAACTGGGAAAGGCAAGCTCGAGTTTTGAAATAGAAAAGAAAGATGCTGATGGAAAATGTGTAAATCAAATGGAATCTTTCGGATTCGGGTTTGAAATTAACGAGCACGGCGAATGCAAATATTCGTATGAGCAAGACAAGAACTTTAGCGAGATGACTCAGTTCGGAAACAACCTTCTTTCCAAAAAGCATTCGGATGTCTTTTCCATGACAGAAGTTCCTTTTGAAGGAGATGAAAAGAAAGACGTTACGATGTACATAAGATGCAGAGATTACAGTTCGGGGGAAGAAGGAGGAAATATCGGAGCAGAGAATTTCGTGAAGTTCTGCATTGACCCTGTTGACTTGACTCCGCCAGTTGTTGTGAGCAGTGACGATGGAAGGCTGCTAAAACACGGAATTAAGAATTATACAATAAGAGTTGAGTTTAACGAAGATGTCAGCGAGGCGCGGCTAGGATTTACAGACGCACCTTACGATGAATTAGAATATGCAATGACATGCAGCGGAAAGGTCTGTTCTGTTGATGTGCCTCTAAATCCTGGAACGAACAATTACTACGTTAAGGCAAAGGACTTGAAAGGAAATGTAAATGAGCAAGGCACAAAAATAACAATTGTAGAGAGCGCACAAAAGTTGGTGATTTCATCGGTTTCACCTGATAATGAAACAATAGAAACTGGAGATGCAGCGACTTCAGTAGATATGGAAATTACAACCGAAGGAGGTTATGATGGAACGGCAAGCTGCACATTTTCAATTAATAACGGATTAAGTGAATTTTTCAAAGAAACTGGGGGGGAAACACATAAACAAACATTTAGCAGATTAACTCCTGGAACTTATAATTTTGAATTTTTGTGCGTTGATAAGGCTAGCAATGAAGCGAGTGAAAAGACAAAATTAGTTATCAAAAGAGATTCTGTCTATCCTGAAATTACAAGAGTTTATGATGAGTCGGGGACCTTGACGGTTATAACAAAAGAAGACGCGACATGCAGTTACACGAACGCAAATTGCAACTTTAACTCTGATGAAAGCAGTTTAATGGATGGAAGCGGAGCGATTCACACAACTTCCTTGGATTATGATGTTGAATATTTCATTAAATGCAGAGATAAGCATGGAAACGAGCCAGGCGAGTGCAGCATTGTAGTTAAAGGAAGTGAATTTTGAGCAACAAAAACAATTATAAACAAATATCTCATAAGGAGAATATGAAAAAGAGGAGAACAGAAGTTCCCACGATTTCCATTTCAATGAACATGGCTGAAATGAAAAAAGGAGGGCAGATAACTGCTTACATTATTGTGGCAATTGTTATTGTGGTTTTCGGAGTGCTAATCTACTTTTTGTATCCGAAAATAAGCGAGATAATTGCGGGAGATACGGAACCTAGCGATTATATGCGGACGTGCATTCAGCCTGAATTGGACAGAGGACTTGAGCTAATTTCAAAGCAAGGAGGTTACATCAATCCAGAAGGGTATATTGAGTATCGGAGCGTTCCGATAAAATATCTTTGTTACACTTCGAGATATTATGTTCCCTGCTATGTACAGCAGCCGCTTTTGGTTGCGCATGTTGAAAAAGAACTCCAAGATTTGTTGAAGAGCAAAGCAGAAGAATGCGCTGGAGAATTGAAAGATTACTATCAAACCAGAGGATATCAAGTTACTGGAGGAAATAGCGCGGATGTCGAGGTTTCGATTGCGCCGAAAAGAATTGATGTTCAAATTGATTCGCCTATGACGTTCACGAAGGAAACGACCCAAGAGTTTCAGACATTTAGGTTTGCTAAGTCAAGCGAGCTCTACACTTTGCTGATGACTGCAATGAGCATAATTGATTTTGAATCGACTTATGGGGACTCGGAAGTTACTATTTATATGCAGTACTATCCAGAGCTGCAGCTTAGGAAGATGAAGTTGATGGACGGCTCTAAAATCTACAGTATAAAAAACGTTAAAACCTCTGAAACTTTCACTTTTGCGTCAAGAAGTTTGGCGTGGCCCGGAGGACTTGGACTGAAAGCAACATGAAAGAGACAAACACGGTAAATAAGGAAAAGAGATACGATGGATTTGCGATTGCGAGTTTTGTGCGAGTTTTGTGCTCGGACTGATATCTATTGCTCTGGTTTTAGGTATTTTTATTAATTTTAGGATGCTGTCAGGAGTTATTTTATTCTCGCCAATTTCAGCTTTATTATCACTAATATTTGGAATTATTGCTTTAGTGAGAATTAAAAGAAATGAAAATAAGAAAGGAATGCTATTTGCTATCTTCGGCATGTTATTATCTATTTTTATCTTTTCTGTGGTTTTTGTGGTTCTTGTGATATTAAATTCATTGAGCGGTATAATTAGTTAACATGAAAAACAACAAAAAAATCAGCTCTGGGATTGGTTTGTTAGTCTTGACTTTAATGACAGTTGTTGTTTTTTCTGGGGCTGTTTATGCTGGAGAAAAAGTTGGGACAACTGATGTGACTGTTTGCTGCCAGAAGACAAACTCGGGGTTGAATTGCCAGGATGTTTTGGAAGAAGAGTGCGCGAGCGAGTCTGAATTCGCGCTGCCGACCGCATGCTCGTCAACAGGTCCTTGCGACCCTGGATATTGCTATGACGATGATGAAGGAACTTGCTTAGATAATGTTCCGAAAATGGTTTGCAATGAAGAAGGAGGAATATGGTCTTCTGAAAAGCCCGCTGCTTGCGGGTTGGGGTGCTGCATTCTTGGAGACCAAGCGTCATTTGTAACGCTTGTTAGATGCAAGAGACTTTCGAGTTATTACGGGCTTAATATAAATTACAATCCAGATATTCAGAACGAAGCGCAGTGCATTCTTGCAGCGAAATCTGATGAAAGAGGAGCATGCGTGTTTGAAGAAGAGTTTGAACAGACATGCAAGATGACGACAAGGTCGCAATGCACTGCCGATATTGTTTCTGATACAACAACTTCTGATACAACAACTTCTGATACAACAACTTCTGATACAACAACTTCTGATACGACAACGACTGCTACAACAACTAGCACAGCAACGGCTACAACAACTGAAGGCACATCAGGAACCACAACATCTCAGACGAGCACCGAAACGGACAGCACTGGAATATTGCAAAGTCCCGATGGATGCACAGTTATAGATGATAAAATAAAGTTCTGCCCGAAGATGCTGTGTTCCGCGCCCGAGCTTGACACGAACTGCGGGAAGAGCGAGGATACAACTTGCATAGAAGGAAAAGAAGAAGTTTATTTCAAAGACACATGCGGAAATCCTGCTAATGTTTATGATGCTGCAAAAATAAGGGACGACAATTATTGGACTTATTTGGTTGATAAGGCAGAAGCGTGCAGAGCGGGAGACGCGAATATTAATTCGCAGACTTGCGGAAATTGCAATTATCTTCTTGGAAGTTTCTGCTCGGCAACTAATTCTGAGACAACTAAGCCAACTTACGGCGATAATATCTGCATAGATTTGAATTGCCCTGCTTCGGACATGACTAATGGGGAGGCAAAGCTCCATGGGGAAAGCTGGTGCGGATTTGACACGAACAGGGATTTTACTTTCCAGGAGACGACGCAGGATGCATTCACGCAGTTATTTGATGAGGCGCTGAGAAATGTCAAGTCAAAAGTTCCGATAAATTCAAATTTTCTTGGAGGAGATGTTCCTGTTGGAAGCAAGTTTTATAGATACATCTGTTCGCATGGAGAAGTAATTGTTGAACCGTGCGCAGATTTCAGGCAGGAAGAATGCATTGAGAATAACGTTGCAGGATACAGCGAGGCGGCGTGCAGAGTAAACAGATGGCAGGACTGCACTTCGATATTTAAGAAATTAGATTGCGAGAACTCTGACAGGAGAGATTGCATTTGGATGGATGGAATTGAATATACATTAATGGGAGGAATTGCGAACGGCTCCACGATTGATAAAACATCTTTGAGCGCGGCGAAAGGAGAACTGGCGAAGATTAAGACTGGAGAAAGAGAGCTTGGAGCGTGCGTTCCGAAGATTCCTCCTGGATTGAAATTCTGGGGAACTGAAGAAGGAGATAATGCTGAAGCATCTGGAATTTGCTCGCAAGCGAATGCTGTATGCCCGGTAACTTACGAGAAAGGGTTGACTGGGGGAGATTGGAAGTGCATAAAGAATTGTGAATGCTTGGACCAGGCAAACCAGCTGAAGAGAGTGCAATTGTGCATGGCTATCGGAGATTGCGGGCCAAAAGTTAACATTGCCGGCCAATCCGGAAGAAAAGCAGGATATAAGATTTTTGAAGAGGAATTGAAGAAGAAGTAAAATGAAAGATGAAACAAAAAAATGGATTGAACAAGCAGAAGCGGACTTGAAGACCGCGAGAAATAGTCTAGCAAGCAAGGATTTCTATGCTTCGAGTTTTTGGGCTCAGCAGGCCGTTGAGAAAATTTTAAAAGCGTTCATCATGAAGAAAGAAAATAAGCTAATCAAGATGCATGATTTAGTTATTCTGGGAAGAAAAGCTAAATTGCCAATTGAACTTTTATCAAAGTGCGAAAGGCTTTCAAAAGCGTACATTGAATCAAGATATGGCCTTTTGGGAGGAGAAATTCCTGCCGAAAAATTCAAACAGGCAGATGCTGAAAATTTTTTAAACATAGCGGAGGAAATTACCATATGGCTAAAAAAGAAGATTTGAAAATAGTGAAAGAATTCAAGAAGAAAATATCTGAAAAGATACCTGTAAAAAAAGTAATTTTATTTGGCAGTAGAGCTACAGGAAAGACTCATGAATGGAGCGATTATGATATTATTGTGGTAAGTGATGAATTTGAAGGGGAAAAAACATTTGAGCGAGGCATAGGATTTTATGATTACTGGGAGCATGATTATCCTGTTGATTTTCTATGCTACACGATTGCGGAGTTTAATAGATTGAAAAAGAAGGCGACAATTGTAAAAGAAGCGATGAAAGAAGGTATTGAAATAAAATGAAACAAGGAAAAAGAAAATTAATTGCGTTTGGAGAAATGTTTTTGTTAGTGAGCATGAGCTTTGCGGTGGCGTTTATGCTGAGCGAAAGTATTGGGGGAAGAGTGGACGCTGACGCTATGTCTGACGCATTTGCGGCTAGCGCACAAACGGGAGGAGGACCGCCTGTCCAAACTGGTGGCGGAGGACTTGTTGGTAATTTTAATCCTAACCTTCCTACTCAAAATGCTCTTGCGCCTCCGCCTGCGACGCTGACTCCTGCAGGTGCGGGGACTTTTGGTGGGGCGCCCGGCGGCGTTGCTCCTCCTGATGGACCTCTTAGTATCGGCACTACTGTTGGAGGCGCATCGGTTGTGCCTGCCGGAACACAAATAGTTGCTGGTTCAGTAATTGGACCGGGTTCTGTCTTGCAGAGCGGTACAGCAACATTATCAAATGGTGTGGTGCTTCAGGCTGGACAGGCCGTCCCAAATGGCATGACTGCTACTCTTGCTTCTAATGGTGTGATGGGTGGAAGTGGGGGGTCTGTGAGTGGCGCTGGTTCGACTTTACAAACATTTACTGGTGGACCTGCTGCGGGCGGTGGTGCAGGCGCGGACTTAATGGGTTCAATATTTGGGGGAAAAGCATTTGGGGCAGGGGTTGGTGGGGCATTATTCTCGGGATTGGTTTGGGGGGCGATTGCTGGGGGAATTGCATATTTTGTTGCAGGAATGTTTGGGCAGACTAAGAAACAAGCAGAGTCTATTGGACTGGGCGTCGGGGCTGGAGCATTTGTTGGCTCGAGCTTGTATCTTTATGGGTCGAATTATGTGCTTGCGTATCCTGGAGCCCAGCTTGCGTTTTACAATACTGCGTTCGGGGCTGCGATTATAGGAATTGGAGTTGCTGCTGTCATAATCATTATGACTTACAAGAAAGAAAAGAAAGAATTAGTGAGATTTGAGTGCCAAGCGTGGGAGCCGCCGACTGGAGGTTCGAGATGTGATGACTGCAACAATAATCCATTGCTGCCTTGCTCGGAATACAGATGCAGAAGCCTTGGACAGGCTTGCGAGATTGCCAACCCCGGAACAACGGAAGAGAAATGTTTTTGGAAAAGCAAAGGAGATACTTCAGCTCCGCATATGGTTCCTTGGGATGAAGCGCTTAGCCCCGATGGATTAAAATATTATCCTGATGCTGAAATCAGTCCGCCGAACAGAGGTTTTGTGATTAAGGATAGCGCCGGAAGTGATACATGTTTGCCCGCTTTCAGCAATCTTGAATTTGGCGTGAAGACGGACGAGCCGGCTCAATGCAGAGTTGATTACAGCGCGAAGAACACGTATAGTGAAATGCAGTTTTTGCTTGGGGAGTCAGGCTTATTCCTTGAGGAACACACACAAAGATTGAAAGTCCCGAACACTCAGCAAGAAGGGGATGTGATTCCAGAGATAGGAGTTGATGGAACATTCAAGTTGTGGGTGAGATGCATTGACTCGAATGGAAATGGAGAAGACAGTGCGGCAGTTGCTTTCAGTTTCTGTGTTGACAAAGGTCCTGACACGACGCAACCAACTATTGAAGGAAGCTCGATTGAATCTGGAATGCCTGTGCAGTTTGATGTGGATGCTGTGCCGATTGAAATTTATGTAAACGAGCCGAGCGAATGCAAGTGGAGCAGACTTGACAAGGTGTACAGCGATATGGAAAACGTAATGGAATGCGGAACAGATAATTATCAGATTAACGCTGACTTGAATTATGTTTGCAATTCTCAATTAACTGGAGTTGTGAACAGGCAGGACAACTGGTTTTATTTCAGATGCGAGGACACTGCGGGGAATGTTATGGTAACGAGCTATCCTCTGCTGTTGAAAGGAACTGAAGAATTAGTAATCACGAAGACCGGACCGACTGGAGAATTTACCGGAAGCACGAACGTAATCCCTGTAACATTAGAAGTTGAAACTGCTCATGGCGCGAATAATGGGGTGGCTGCATGTTCGTTCTCTAACAGCGAGAATGGAAGATTTATCATAATGGATAATACAGAAAATAGTTACATACATAACCAGACTCTTGACTTGAGCGCAGGACAGCAGGCTTATTACTTCAGGTGCATTGATGCTGGAGGAAATCTTGCGACAAGCAACACGAGCTTCAAAGTTACAACAGACACAACCGACCCATTGGTAACGAGAGTTTTCAAAGATGGAAATTCACTGAAGGTAATAACAAGCGAAGAAGCGAAGTGCTATTACTCGAATACGAATTGCGATTACAATCTTGCAGATGGCCTTGTAATGCTTTATGAAGATGCAACAAAGAGAAACGTTCACACGGTAGAATGGAGCAAGACAGCCACATATTACATAAAGTGCGAGGACCTTCGAGGAAATCAGCCAAGTCCGAATGAATGCCAGATTGTTGCGAAAGCGAGCGAGATGTAAAGTTGTATAATATCAAGCAATGAGAACCGTTGTCTATTTTCCAGCGGTTTCCTTATGAAGATTATCCTTCTGGGTTTTAACCGATGTATCTAATGTTCTGGGAGTTACAGTGATTGGAGTATAATTAAGTATTACGCCTCTTACGTGCCAGAACCCCGTATAAGAACCCTCTTCCAATGTGCCGATATTTACTGCATGTGAATACGGGCCGTTGATTGGGCTGGATGTCTGGATATTTGGGTCTAGTGTTATTTGAGAGCCATCTGAATAGTAAAGCCGAAAGCGGAGAAGTTCCCCTTGATAATTAAGTACCGTTGAAACGAACTCAATATCTTCTCCAACAGAGAAAGAAGATTTCCTTCCAGTAACTTCTGTTGGTTCTGCAAGCCCATTGTTATTTGAATCAATCCATTGATTGCAAGCAAAAAATGCATTTCCTAAAGACTGTCCAGAATTATTCTGATAAACGGTTTCATCGTTTGGGCGAGAATTCATTTGGTCAATCTGCCTTTGAGTATTCAACCTGTATTGCTCGTTTTGCCTTCTTTGCTGCTCGCTAGATGCATGGCTTCCCATTCCCTGCATTGCTAATCCAAAAAGACCCCCGTTTAACATTCCGAGGACTTGTACAGTCTTGCCTGGGTCGTCAACTCTTCTTTCTCCAATGTATCTTCCTTGAGAATCGTATGCTGGAGCGAAAGTTGTGCAACCGTTCATTGTTGGAGCTACAGCCATTAATCCCGTTAGGCCTAGTGTTGTTAATCTTCTTCCCATAGAAAAATAAGACTTCTAAACGTTTTTAAACTTTGCTATCACTTTACGATAATGAGAGAATTTATTTATTATTCGAGAACTGCACCGACGGCTGGAAATTATATTAAGGAAAATTTGCAAGAATCCGGAAGGATTGATATTGCGATTCATACCGTTATTTCGACTTTCTTTTTGAGCCATGCTATTAGAACAGATGCGACGCTGCATCTGTGCTTTGCCGGGCCTCCGACGCCGCCGAGACATATTGAAATAAAACCTGTTACTGAAGGGCAGACGGGAGTTGACAAAATTTATCTGGCGAAGACGAATGTTTCTGCGGTGATAAAAAAGTTGTTGTACAAATACAAAGAAGGAGAAAAGAATGAAGTGTTCCCCGGATTTTGGATTGAGAAAAAAGGTTTTCTTGAACTTGCGAACGACCTTGCCGAAGAAGGAAGAAATATTTATGCGCTTGACCAGAAAGGAGAGGACATTAGAACAGTTGAGATAAAAGAAAATCCGATTTTTATTCTTGGTGACCACAAAGGCCTGCCTGGAAAGGAACTGAAGAGGCTGAAAAAATTGTACACTCCGGTTTCAATCGGGCCGAGAACTTATTTTGCCTCGCAGACCATTGCGATTGTGAATAATGAGCTTGACAGAAGAGAAGCCGAAGGACGACTTTAGTTTTAGTCTTGTTTAAAACTTTAAAGCGGTTAAACAATAGCCAAGCAAGTTATAATAATGAAGATAATTAATAATAAACCAGACACTACTGCAAATTAATTACTGTTTACGAGCAGCCTATAACTTATGACTGTAAATTAAAGAGCTCTCCAGTTAAGAAACTTTAAAAATATGAAAACCTTGTTTAATGAATGAAAAAGTGGTGGTATTTAGTTTTTGTATTTATAATTTTGGCTGTTGCGATTTTTGCGGTAGCTGGATTTCTGAACAAAGAACCGATTCAAAAACTTCAAGGGGGAATTATCATAGTTACTTCTACTTATTCTGGAAACACTTCTTTGTATTCGCTTCCGAGCAGTCCGGCGCCGAGTGGAAAAGAAGCAAAGTCTAACGATAGTGGGAACAGCATTGCCGATCAGATAATTACCTCTTCACCTAGATGTTGGCAGTGCCCTTATGGGGGAATAATAATGAACATTCGCATTGAAAACATCACTAATGAAATGGTACAAGATATGACAAATTGCACGAACTTGAATGAAGTTGTTTTAATTGAATGCCCGACGACGGTAATCCAAACTAACCAGACAAATGAAACTGTTAATACCGACTGCGTTTCGGGTAATTGCAATATAAATGAAACGGTTAATAATACCTCGGTGAACAATGTAAGTTTGTCTCCTGCTGAAAATAATTCTGTAATTCCTGATGAAGTCATGGAGCAGGAAATTGCGGAAGATGAGAAAAATATTAACACCGAAGTGAGTGAAGATGAACCTGAAGTCAATTTTTATTACAGGTGGAATTATGACCATAGCAAATGTGTAAGATTAGTTGACAAAGATGGAATGGGCATAAGCGATTGTAATCCGAAAAACCCTGAAGAAGATTTATCCTGGAACAGTGAGGAAAAACCAAAGTTCAGTCCGGCAACCGATTCCATTCTGGAACAGTTAATTAAGAGGATGTTTGGCCTGCCTTAGTGCTGATTAAATAGCTTATTAAAGAATAATAATAATTAAAAACTCTCTAAACCGAGAAATCTGATGGTTTCAGAAGTAAAGGGCGCATCAATGAAGTTTAAGTCTTATGAAAAGACTGTTCCTGAGCTTCTTGGCATCCTGAAGCTGCAAAGAGAACTGAAGAAGTATGATAAGATTGTCTTGAAGCCGTTTCTATCCGGTCAGCTGCAAGAATCTACGCCAAGAGAATTTGTTGAAAATGTCCTGAAGTTTGTTCTGGAGAATAAGAATCCTGTTGCAGAAGTGTTTATTGCCGAAGGAGCTGATGGAGAAAACACGCAGGAACTGTTCGAAGTTTTAGGTTACGACAAACTTGCGGAAAGATACGACATAAGCCTTGTTGATTTAAACAAGACAGAAACTCAGACCGTTCAAAATATGGAATTCTTGAAATTTGATGAGATTTATTACCCAAAGCTCTTGCTGGAAAGTTTTGTTATTTCATTGCCGAAACTGGCACCTCATCCGGAGACTGGGATGATTGCCTCATTGTCAAATATGCTTGGTGCTTTTTCTGCGGAGCATTACAAAGGATTCTTTTCAAGAGGCAAAAGCAAGATAAGGAAATGGCCGATAAAGTATTCTGTCCATGATATTATAAAATGCAAGCTCCCGAATTTTTCTATTATTGATGGCGCGGAGCAGAGCGTAATCCTCGCGGGCCTTCCTCTGGAGATAGACAAACAGGGCGCAAAACTTTTAGGCAAAGAGTGGAAGGAAATTTCGTATCTTAGGTTGATAGACGAAAGCCTTGCTGAGAAGAAGGAAAAGAAAGAAGAAATGAGTTATGTATAGTAAACTATATTAAGCGAGGGCTTTTACTGTTTTTATGAAGAAATCATCGAGGTTGACCTTGACGGGGGGCGTTCAGAGCATGTTTTTTGAGCAGTTCATACTTGAGAATGCGAAAAGGTTTGATGTCAGAGGATATATGAGGAAATTGGAAGACGGGAGAATGGAGATTTTTTTAGAGGGCGACAAGAGCAAAGTCGATGAGATGGCTGCTATCTGCAAACGAGGAACGCAACATACTCTAATCAGGAAGGTTGAAGAAAAGGAAGAAAGGTTTCAGGATTTCAAGGATTTTAAGGTTGTAAAAATATAAAGAAAATAGACGATTATTTGTCTATTTGTTTTCTTCTGAGTCTTTTACTTTTTCGGAGTCTTCTTCATCTGATTCTTCGACTTCTTCATCGGGGTCGTCGGAGTCTTCTTCATCAGGGTCGTCTTCATCTGATTCTTCTTCGGATTCCTCAGAGTCAATTTCTTTCTCCTCTTTCATTATTTCCTCCATTTTAAAAACAAGAAACTGTATTATTTAAAATTTAGGGTTGGAGCGAATCGGCTAAATAAAGCTTATAAACGCGTTGTTTCTATAAAGAATATGGGCCGAGAAGAACAAATTGTAAGCGAGAGATTGAAGAAAGTGAATGAACTTAAGAAAATTGGAGTGAACCCTTATCCTTACAAATTCGATGTAAAAAACTATGCAAAAGAGCTGCAGAAGAAATATGAAAAACTTAAGCCAGAAGAAAGGAAAAAAGATGCTGTGAAGATTGCAGGAAGGCTGATGTCATCGCGAGACCTTGGAAAGATTGCTTTTGGAGTACTAAGAGATAATACTGGAAACATTCAGTTGTTATTGCAAGATGGAGAGACAGACAAAAAGATTGTCGAGTTTTATAAAAAATATACTGATATCGGAGATTTTGTGGGAGTTGAAGGAACGATTTTTAGAACAAAGCGGGGGGAACTTTCTGTTTTGGTAAAAAAACTAGAAATGTTGTCTAAGTCTATATTGCCTTTGCCTGAGAAGTGGCATGGGTTGCAGGACAAGGAAGAAAGATACAGAAAGAGATATCTTGATTTGATTATGAATCCTGATGTAAAGGAAGTTTTTGAAAAGCGCGAAAAAATCTTAGATATCTTACGCGAGTTTATGAAAGACAAAGCGTTTAGAGAAGTAGAAACCCCTTTGTTGCAGCCACTTTATGGCGGAGCTGAAGCACAACCATTTATTACGAAGCTGAATGCGCTGAACATGACTCTTTACATGTCTATTTCTCCAGAGATTTATCTGAAGAAATTGTTAGTTGGAGGAATGGAAAGAGTATTTACGATTTGCAAGAATTTCAGGAACGAAGGCATAGACCGAAGCCACAATCCAGAGTTTACTATGATGGAAGCGTACGCGTCTTATTGGGATTACAACGATGTAATGAAAATGACTGAGCAATTGCTAGAAACACTTACCAAAAAGCTGAATGGAAACACTAAGATAAGTTATCAAGGAAAGGATATAGACTTTAAGGCGCCGTTTAAAGTAATGAGAATTGAAGAAGCCATAAAGAAATATGCTGGTTTAGACCCTTGTGATATTAGTGCTTTGAAAAGAGAAACGCAAAAGATTGGATTTAGCGGGACAAAGGATGAAATGGTTCAGTTTTTGTTTGATGAAAAAGTTGAGGAGCATCTGATTCAGCCAACGTTTATTATAGATTATCCAAAATCAATCTGCCCTTTGACAAAAGAACATAGAAAAAATGAAGAAGAGGTTGAGAGATTTGAATTATTTGTCAATGGAATGGAACTAGCCAATGCATATTCTGAGCTGAATAATCCGGTTGAACAGGAGAAGAGATTGAGAGAACAAATCAAAGAGCGTGAAAAATCTGGAAAGTTCCTTGCGCACTTAGAAGCGAACGAACTTGATGAAGATTTTGTTAATGCAATGAAGCATGGAATGCCTCCGGCTGGGGGAATTGGAGTTGGCGTTGACAGACTGGTAATGCTTCTCACAGATTCCGCTTCTATCCGAGATGTGATTTTATTTCCATTCATGAAACCGTTGGATGCTAAGAAAGAGAAAATGGAGGTAAAGAGAAATAATGGCTGAGCTAATTGTAAGAAGCAAGATAAAGGAAGTTGCAAAAGAGTTTAACGTTGCGGGGGATTTTGCTGATGCGTTAGATAAAATGGCTGTTGAACAGGTAAACCTCGCTGTTGGACGCGCTAGTGCGAATGGCAGAAGAACCGTTCAGGCAAAAGATGTATATCCCGGAAAGGGCACCGCAAAAGAAATGCTTATTGTCAAGTCCAGAGTAAAGGATGTCGCGAAGACTCATAACGTCGCGGGAGATTTTGCTGAAGCATTAAATGAAATGATTGTTTGGAGCGTGATGCAAGCAGGCGAAAGGGCTAAAGCAAACGGTCGGCGCACTATACAAGCGAGGGATTTGTAAAGAGAGGTTTTTGTTTTTTGGTTTTTATTGTACATATGAAAAAAAGAAGATTTCCAACCTTGGCGGTTATCCTGTTAGTGGTTGCGATAAGTTGGCTGCTCTCAGATTTGGGTTATTTGAATGTGGATATTCCTTGGATTCCGGTAATTTTGATTATTATCGCAATAGGCTGGATAATTAATAGGTATGCAAGTAGGTTTTAGGAAGATTTATAATTCTGATTTGGCAGATCCGTTGATGAGGAAAGTGGTTTTTATTGCTGTGGCTGTTTTGGCTTTAGTTTTGTCTATCCCTATAGCATATAATTTTGTATTTGCTGAGAGGCAAGTTGGCTTATTAGAGGAAGTCGCGTGGATTGTTGCAGGAATTTTTATTTTCATTGTACCCTTAGCTTCATTAATTTTTATAAAAAAGATTGATTTCTCAAGGTCAAAATTAATTTGGATATTGCTTACTTTGAATTTAGCAATCATTTTAGTTTGTGCTTTTTTACTTTATGTAGAAATAAAAAGTTCGTTGGGTAAAGCTGAGCTGTTTTACTAAGGATAAAATGTCAAAAGTTGAAATTTTAGAATCAAAAATCGAGGAGAAAAAAGAGGCGAACGGAAAGTCGGTTATGGGGAAGAGGAGCAGGGCGGCGGGGGCGAGGTTCGAGTTGAAAGTGAGAAAGGACCTGGAAGAAAAAGGATGGATAACTGACAAATGGACAAAAAATGTTGACCTCGAGACCAGAAAAACAATCCCAGCAAAAAGAAAGTTCAATCCGTTTAAAAAAGTGCTTGGAATCGGAACAGGTTTTCCAGATTTTATTGCGTTTCGACCAGTTGTAGACCCAACTGAAAAGAAGAGATTTCATAATTATAATGTTATTGGGGTTGAATCAAAAATGAGGGGGATATTAGATAAGAAAGAAAAAGAGAAATGTCGGATTTTACTTGAAAATAATACTTTCAAAGATATCTACCTTGCCAGAAAGGGTGAAAAACTGGGAGAAATTGAATATATTAATTTTTTAACTAAAGAAAAAGATTCTTTGTTTTAATTAAACACAAACTCTGCCTTTGCAATGATGTCGCCTTCATCGACTTTATGATATATGCCTAGAAATTTATCATCTTGGAATAACGCAAAGGTTTCTTCTTGGGGAATTGAATCTATGTCAGTTTTGAAGAGAGGTTTTCCTGTGAGTATTTGCTTGAGATTTGCTTTTTCAGAAAGTTGTGTTGTTGGAAGAACTTTCTTTATTGCTTGCTCGGCTGGAACAAGAATTTCTCTTAATGGAAGTTCGTTGCCTTCTAAATATTCTTTAGCTGCTTTTTCAAAATCGTAAAGGTTGACGAAATTGTCGTCGTTTTCTGTAAAGATTGATGCTTTAACTCTGCGGAGCTCTAGCATGTGCGCGCCGCCAATTTTTTCTCCGAGGTCTGAGCAGATTTTTCGGATGTAAGTGCCGGCTTCAACATTTGCAATGAATAAAACATCTTTGCCTTGCTTTTCAAGAATTTCAAACTGCTTGACTTCTCTTTCGCGGAAGTCTCGTTTTACCCGCGAGCGAACCGGAGGAAGCTGGGTAATTTTTCCAGTAAACGCGGACATTTCTTTTTTTAATTTTTCAAGAGAAATGTCTTCGTGAACGCGCATTATTCCGACGTATTTTTTGTCTTTGTGCATGAAGTAATCGGATAGCTTGCACGCTCTTCCTAGGGTTATGGGCAAGACTCCTGTGACTTGCGGGTCGAGAGTTCCCATGTGGGATGTCTTGGAAATTTTTAACGCATACTTTACGAATTGCGAAACTTGAAAGCTCGTCGGGCCTGCTGGCTTGTCTAAGTTAATCAAAGAGAATTGGATTAATTCGGAGATTGGTTTTTCGAGAGCCATAGCGTTATCACAAAATCCTTGCTTCCTTAAAAGATTTGAAATGATTATCTGTTGTAAGAATTTTTGCATTAAGTGCTCGGGCTGAACAGATAATTAAAGAATCCACAAGAGGAAAACTTCCATATTTATCTTTCATTGTTGCATGTAAAATACCTGCTTCTTTGGCAATTTTTGGAGAAATATCAAATATTCTTGAATTCTTTATTACTGATTCATAAGCTAATTCTACATTACTTTTGCTTCTCCTAACTTTGCTTGTTACTTCAGAGATTATTACAGCCAGCGAATATATTTCATCATCTGAATTAATAATTTTATTAACCTCTTCTCCGGCGCGGCTGCCAGAAAGATATTCAATCCAAAGGGAGGAATCAATTAGATAATTCATTCTCGATCTTCCATTCTATCTTTTTGAGCGAATTTGCCTAGATCTCTTAATGCACCAAAATAATCTTTCTTGTGTTTCTTTATTTCTATTTCTACGATTTCATCTTCCTTAAGATTTTTTTCTCTGACTAATTCTATCGGTATGGTCACCGCCAAAGAACCGCCCAATGCTCGAATCCTCGTTATTGCTGCCATAAAAAGTATAACATTAAGTTATATTTAAAGATTTCCTTTTAGATATGCCTGACGTTTTTCTTCGGGAAATTTCTCAATAGCGTAACGAAGCATTGTTCTCGGCATTTTTTTGTAATTCGGAATTAGGAATGTCTCAAGAACTTGGGGGTTTTTCTTTCCGATTTCTCTTAACGTCCAGCCGACTGCTTTATGGAGCAGGTCGTGTTTTTCGGTTAACAGAATTTCTGAGAGCTTTATTGCATCTTCGAATTGATTGTTAATTATAAATGCGAGAGTCGAAATAATTGCAATTCTTTTTTCCCAGATGCTGTCAGAACGAGCAAGTTTGTAGAGAATGTTCTTAGGTTTGTCGAGGAGATAGTCTCCTAAAATTCTAGGCGCAGTTAAGTCGACCAGGTCCCAATTGTTTATGAACTGAGTGTTTGCGAGATAAAAGTCTACGATTTTCTTGTTTGGATTTTTTTGATAATTATGAACTAACAATAAAAGTGCTGTAAGACGTTCTTCATGAATCTTTGACTTCAGGAGTTCTGCGAGTTCATTAAGCGATAAATCGGAATGCTTCTTTGCTATTGCCCTGCATTCGGGAACTTTAACTCCAAGAAAGATGTCGCCTTCGCCATATTGGCCTTTCCCTGTTTTAAAAAAACCTTGCAGGAGCTTTGCTTTTTCTGGATTTGAAAGTTTGTGAAGGTCTGCTTTTAGAGATTGCAATTTACCCATGAAGTTAATTAGATGAAGAGGTTATAATATTTTCTACCATGTCCTGTTCTTTACATACCAGAATTTAGTCTTTAAGGTATTCTTTGTATAATCTATCAGCTCTTTGGATGCTTTAATTTTCTTTAGAAATTTAACCTGCTCTGCAACACATAAGGTTTCGTGTTTTGCCATATTCCCTTTTCTCCAAGGCAGATTCTTTATTGTGTGCAAATAATAGTGATGGATGTCATGAACTATCGCACTTGCATACCATTCCAATGAATTGAAAGCGTTTTTATTGCTTACATCGAACTGGGCCTTCTCGAGTATCATGCCCGAGATTTGTGCAGATTTTATTTTCCTTAAGTATTTTTTAATTTTGTTGAAATCGTTTTTACTTTTCCCTTTGATTAAATCTAAGGCTTTTACTGTTTGTTCTTGAAATTTTTTAGAACCTATGATGTTAATGTTATTGTATCTCATTGATATCTGAAAGAGAAGAAGGTTATAAATTATTTCTTTAGAGCCATTCTGTGGAAGCCCGGATCTTTGGCTTTTGTCAGGTGCTTCTGTGATTTTGATTCTTGCTTGGCTTCTCTTTCTCTGAAATCTGCGACGGATTGCTCTTTTTCTTTTTCGTCTTTCTTTTGTTCTTCTGTTTTTTCTTCTTTTTTTTCAACTTCTTCTTTCTTTTCTTCGACTTTTGGTTTTTCAGAAGGCTTGTTTAGTCTTTCTTTCTTTGCTTTTTCGAACTTAACAAATTCCGGAAGTTCGGCGAGCTCGACTCTTACCATTCCATTTGATTCTTTAATTGCTCTGACTTTTATTCTGGCTGGAGGTTTTTTCTTTCCTTTGAACCAGACTTCCTGATTTAGCCATTGGTCTAGTTTGACTTTAGAAACGTCTCTGTCTGAAACTTTCATGTGCTTAGCGATAAATTTCTTAATTGTCTTTATTGCCTTGCCAGCTCGTTCGTAGTTCGCTCCTTTTCTCCATTCGTTTCTTAATGGAATTATGTATTCTCTTTCGAGTTCAACTTTTGTTGTAACTGTTTTTTCTGCCATTATCTTACTTCCTCAAAGACTAGTTTAGGTTCTGCTACTTCAGCTATGGTCTTGGTTGCCGCGTCTCTTGCAGCATCGGTTCCGAAAACTTCAAGTTGATAATCTGCTCTTGAACCATAATGATTTAATGTGGTATCTTGAAAATGAAAAACGCGGCTAGACTCACTTCTTATAGAGTTATAGGCGTCTGTTACAGCCACAATATTTGCTACGGTTAAAAGGCGCGAACCTAATTTATCGTTAAGCTTTTGTCTTTCTTGGTCTGAGGCTGCTTGAATTCTGTATTTTGCTACTTGTTGTGCCATTTTATCCTAGATGCTCCTTCTTTGCCTTTCTTGGAAGGATTTTTAGTTTGGTTCGCCTCCAGTGGCGCCTTTGTTTTGTGATTGCGCTCGGGTGAGACCTATGACCGGAGCCGAATTTTCTGATTACTGCCCAAAATGGCGCCCATTTTGTTCTTCGAGTTGCGACAGCAAGCTTTGTTTTTTTCTGAGTTGTTTCCGGCATTTTATTTGCCTCCTCTTGATGCAACACTTTCTAAGAATGCCTTGCCTGTTTCAGTCAATTGCCTGCCAGACTTCTTTGGAGTTTTAACTTTTTCAACAAAGCCCGCTTTTTCCGCTTGCTGCAAACTCAACCGAATCATTTTTCCTGCGCCTTTCCTGAATTCTGGAGGTCTTTGGCCTCTGTCTTTTCTTCCGCCGTATCTAGTTCGAAGCCTTTCAACACCGACTATTCCTTTGATATAAATTTGTCTTAAAATGCTTGCAGAACGCTTATACCAGAAGTCTTCTTCTACAGTTGAACGAGTTTTATGAACTGATGTTTTAACAAAGTCTACCCATTCCGGTTTTTCAAATTCTTTAATTGATTTCAATGCTTCGGCTAATGCTTTGTTGTATTTCTCTGATTGAATCTCTCTGATGTCCATTTTGAAGTAACGTGAAACTAGGTAAAAAGATTGCCTTATAAATATTGTTATTTAGTTGTTCAATTGTAGTATACGAAAATTAGTTCACTGGATGATTATCTTTCTTTTGCAACAACTTCTGCTAACTTACCTTCTTTAAAATCGAAAACGTTTCGGGCAGCTTTTATCGGTGCGATTAACATATCGTCACCTAATGTTGGTATTGTTTCTCCTTTGAAATATGCTCTCCAAATATAAGGGGGATTAGTCTCTGTCCGTATGGCTACATGTGTAACTCCTTCTTGATTTGGATTCCATCCTTCATAAATTACTTGTATTTTATTTGCCATGATATTTTCTTAAAGAATCTCTATTTAAACTTTTCTTTCTTGTCCTTATAATATACGATTATTTAATTAAAATAATCGTATAACCCAAGATTCTATAATTTTTTACTGGCAAGCTTTCTTTTAATTTGACGGCCATCTTGCTGAGCTCTTCGCGGTTTCGACACGCAGATTTGAGAACTGATACCCTAACTTGCTTGTGGTACTTTAAGTCCTGGGAAAGGGATTGTAAGACTCCTTCTGTGAGACCGTTCTTACCGATTTGAAATTTTGATAGTGTTGGATTAGGCATTTTTGCTCACAATTGAAATTCCTCCGGGCGGAAGCGCGGACAATAGTTCTTCTTGAGAGAAATTTTTGTCCAGAAGAACATGAAACTTTGGAAGCATTTCTGTTTTGTCAATTTTTCCCGGTTTGATTTTGAGAAGGACGTCTTTTTTGTTTTTTACTGAAAGTTCCGGAACTGCTCTCAAGATTTTTTCCTGAATTGCCAAGACGAGTTCTAACTGAACGGTCATTTGTTTAGCTTTTCCTTTGACGCCCCAGGTACCGGATTTCATTGATTTGGATTTGTATAAATCAGAAAGTGAGAAAATGTTAACATTTGCTTTTTTGTTTTGCTCACGCCATTTTCTGCTAAAGCAACCTGTGAAAACCGTTGCTTCTTCGATGTCTCTTTCAGATACTTCAGAAGGGTCTGACAAAATGACTGAAAATGGGCTTCCTGGAGAAGAAGTGTGCATGACAATGTAATTCTTTCTTGTTTTTTTTAGTTTTATCAAGAGTTCATCGTTTTGCGTCGAGGATTTACCGCCAACTACTAGCTTTCCAGACAAAGTGTAAAACCAACGATATTTTTTATAATCTTCCATAGAACGAAAAAACGAGGGGAGTTTTTAAGGTTAACTAATTCGAGAAAATTCCACCGCTGATTATTTGAACTCTGAAACTAGCAGAGGCTATTTCATTAGAACCTGTGTGATCCATGTCGTAAGTATGAATTTTGTATTTTTGTGTACATGGCGGAGCATCTTCGGCTGCTTCAAAAAATAAAATACTCATTCCGTCTGGACCCTCTTCGTCATCAAATGATGATGGCGTAGTCCACTTATTTCCATTTTGGTTAAACTGGAAACCTTCAATAGATAGGCCTATGCACTCTACCGAACTCGTTTTCTCTAAAGCGAATGTCAATCTTCTTGTTGAAGCACTTGCTGTTGGAGCTCCCGGGGCCGGTTCTGTCTTTCCACCAATTCCTATGCCTACCTTGTCTCCTTGTTTAATCTTAGCTAATTTGTCTGCACCCAGCCTTACCGCGATTTTTGAACCTTCTTCCGAAAACAAACTCGTTATCTCGCCCTTTACTTTATCATTCAAAGTATCTACGCTGCTAGTTGCGCCACTAAAAATATTTCTAACAAGAACTACCCCCATAATCAGCATGGTCATTGCCAGAACAATTATTACGACTGTTCCGATTGAAAGCTCGATTGCTGCTTTTTTGTTTTTCATTGGGGAAAATTTATTGAGAGCCATAGAGTCCTCCGTATTGAGACAGATATTCTGGATTTTTCATTAACCATGCAAAGAATATCCATGTTAAGATATTCAAAATTATGTCTAAGATTCCAAGAATTTTGCCGGCTTTGCTCCATCCGTTTTTCCAAACTTTATTTTGCTTGTTAGCAAAGACAAGAGCGATAATTCCAGAAATTATTCCGTATAATGGAATTGGAGATAAGAGTCCAACGATGCCTAATACCGCAGACGCAACACCATAACTATTATGGTTGGCTTTAGAATTTTCTTCTTTCTTTACCTCTTTTGCCATAGTGGATTTAAGAAAGAGTCTTTTATAAAACTTTTTATTTCACGCCAAACGTGCTTGCGTGTTCGAACCGGTGTTTTAGGTCGGCTCTTTTTCTAAGATGACGGTAAAAACCATAAAGCAATATCGTAACGCTGAAGAATGCGATTGCGAGGTTGTATTTCAAAGCCAGAATCAACGGAATGAAAGAAAGCAAGATGTAAATAATTGTGTCCGTATCTGAACGAAGCAGAACTATTTGATGTAACAGTTTGAGTTCGGGAGAGAGCATTTGATATTTTGTTAAAAAATCCCAGTCATCAATTTTTTTAGGCTCTTCTTTAGAAAGTTCTCTTTTGGGCATGAAAATTATTTGTTTAGGATGTTTTTAAGGATATATGAAGTTGAAAGGATATTCGTTTCTTGATGATTTATGGTGTTCGGTTCTCTGAACCTGCATAGGGAAATATAAAATCGGAACGTTGATTTTACATAGGAGTTCGTTCATTGAACTCATATAAAATCGGAACGTTGATTTTACATAGGGAAGGTAGCTCAGTGGGAGAGCACACGACTGAAGCTCGTGGTGTCGGGGGTTCGATTCCCTCTCTTCCCATCAAAAAGATTTAAGGGGGAATAGAGAATCTAACCCCGATACTCACTCTGTTCGCATAAGGGTTCGATTCCCTCGGATGCAAACTTGTTTGCGTTCGAATGAGAAATCTTGGATTTCGCTTTCTCTTCCCATTTCGGGAATCGAACGAGAAATTAAAAACTAACTTGCGTGCTATCTAATAATAATTGCATCCAACACTCCCTGTAATGCCCTCTTTCTTTGTCGGTTCTTGCTGTTCTGTATTCCATTGTCGCGAGAGTTGCACGCAGAATCATTTCAGAATCGTCAGCTTCACCAGTTATTCTTCTTATCGTTGAACATACTGGATTTTCTTCATTAGATAAATATCCTCTTCCGTTTGTTACTGCAGATTCAACGTGTCGCTGTACTTGTGTTTGTCTTCTATTCATGGATTGAAAGTGTGAGTCAGAAATAGGCCAGGTTCTGTCGAATCTCGTTCTCTTGCGAGACGAACGATTCGTGCTAGCATCTGTCTAAGCCCGCGGCTTTGGCGGTTGCTTCATCCTGTCTTGCTCTTCTTCGATTCCCGCATGGTTCATTTCTCGGAGCAAGCGGTGGCGTTTCTGTTCCAGAGCTGTGCCTCGCGACACTCGGCCTTTCGACCGATCGCTTCTTGTGATGCCCGGACCTTCCTCAGAACGAAAACTTATAAGAGTCTTCGTCAATTTAATGACACGTTCCGAAGCCAGCTATCTGACTCACGATAGAACTGATTTGTTGAGGTTTTTAAGGCTTTTGATTTTGGAAAAGTCAAGAACATTTCACCTATAAAAAATCCAAAACCCGCTCAATATTATTAGAGGCAACACGACCTGAATTAGTAAATAAACTATCAAAATCCAAACCCAGATGCTTAGTCCTTTCCTTTGCGCTTTGCCTGTTTGTGTTCCTCCGGCAAGGACATTCTGCTCTTGGGGATGCTTGTGCGTGTAAAGTTTGTAGAATATAATTACTAAGATACTCAAGGTTCCATCAATAATTCCGACGGCTCCTAGAATCCGATAATAAAGCTCTCCGATAACCATGAGGGAATCGGTTATGTAAATTACGGGCAGCAGCATTAATACGACAAGCCCTATAAACACATAGTTAAGATATATCATTACATCCAGATAGTTTTCTTTATCCAATGCTTTAGACAAAATATTGGAATGGAGCGAGGCGAAACCGATGACGAAGTAGGTTTGGTATAAATTCCAGACCGTATGGGTGGGAATTAACTTCCATATTCCAAGAATGGAAGTAATAAAACTCAAAACGATAATCAGAAACAAGACGTTAGTAAAGAAGGTTAGTCGTTCGAAGGTGTCCTGCCTGGAGTCGTCCCATATGAAAGCTAGACTGATTAGAGAATGAACGATGACCATCAAAAGAGTGAACAGCGTCCTCATGGCTGTCTGATTAAACTCTCCAATAAGAACAGTAATTATGGCAACTACAGCAGAAATAATTAAAGCCCCAATCAGATTAAGGAGAAAGAATCTTTTGAATTCTTTAAAGTACACCATGGTGAATAGGGTCATTGAAGATTGTTTAAATATTTATCTGAATCGACGAACATGGCAAACCTCTTCGAAGCTGATATCGCTGCTGGATTGACTACCGAACAGAAACTATAAAAAGGAGAATTCTTTTAATATTTAGAAGATGGTGAATCAAGATATAGTTAAATATCTGGAAGAAGGAAAGAGAAGAGGGTTTTCTATACAATTATTGAAAAGAAAGCTTTTGGAGGGCGGGTTTCAGGAAAGAGATGTTGACGATGCGATTGGCGCGATGAACGTTCCGCAAGTAGTTGTCTCGGACAAGATTGACCTCTTTGATAAATCGCAAGATGATAAATATTCTAATCAGCCGCAAACTTCGATGCAACAGCCATCTAATCAAACTCAAATAGTTACAAAGCCATTGCAGGGAATTCAGCAAAAGAAAGAAGTTGATCTGAGCGAAAAAAAAAGTTACGTGAGAAATGGCACCGAAGGAAAGTGGATGAAAATAGGGGGAATACTTGGAATCGTAACTTTGCTGGTTCTCGTTGTTTTTGTTGCCATTAATTTTTTGGCAAATGAGTTTCTTATGAATTTGATAAAAAACAATTTAACTGTTTTGATTTTAGCGACCGTGCTTGTGTTAGTTTTCTCTATCTATAAATATTCATTTGTCGTCGCTGGGAAAAGAACTAACCAGGGTGCCTTGGTTCTGGGCTCGTGGCTTTCCATAATTTCGTGGGTACTTTATTTAGCGCTTGCTGTCATCGCAGGCTTATTTGTTTATGAACAGGCGATTAATTTCTTCAGTGGAACTGACGATGGTGGTTCATATAAGATTGTGTTCTTAATTTTAGCGATATTATGGGTTGTTGCCTTGCTGTTGCATGTTGTAGGAATGATTCTTAGTTCGATTGGAATGACTAAAGCTGGAAGGGGAATTAGATTTTTGAATGTCGCTGGAATAGTTAACATTTTAGTATTCATTTGCGGACTTGGCTTCCTGGCAGGGATTATAATTTTTGATTATAACGTACTTAATGCATTTTCGACCACCAGCGCCGGCTTAAGCGGAGAAAATTCGATAATGGGCACTGCAACCATTGCAATATACTCTTTGATTGGATTGGTTGCTCTGAAAGCTATCGCGATGATATTTGAGATTGTTGGGTTGTTTGATGCGAGTAGGAAGTTTGAGTAAAATTTAAAATTATCTTTTCTTTTGGAATAAACTCCAGATGGTATAAACTAAAATTATTGTCAAAATATTGACCGTCCAAAAAGCCAATTGATTGAGGGAATAAAACGCTTCAAACTGATTGCTAGCTTTAATTAAAAATAAATCTGGAAATGAATTAGCTAAAAACATATTAAGTAAAAATCCGAGGATAAATCCCAAAACAATGGACAAAGGGGTTTTCAACCAAGTTGGTTTAAAATTCATATTGAATTTAAGTTTTTATTTGATATAAATCTTGCGATGACTTCAAATCTGTTAGAAAAGATAAAAATCAAAATAAAGCGATTGCGTAACAATTTCATAATTCCACTTTTGCTGCGGCAAAATCAAAATAAAGCAAGTAGGAGAGAAAAGCAGAGCTTTTCATTCGACCGCCAATAAATTGTCAGTCGAAAGGCAATCGTCTCCGGAATTGGAAGCGATTTTATTTTTAATTAAGGCTTTTAGTAGTTGAGTGCTTAAATTCTCGTTGCCTTGAATCTTACACACCAACTCTATCAACGTCATCTTCTATGACGGCCTTAGTTGTCTCGTTTTGCGGACGGCTTCGTTCTTAGATGCTTTCAGAACTTATCCGCTCACTGCGTAGCTACCCGGCCTGCTCATAACAACCGGTACACCAGAGGCAGCCAACCCCCGTTCCTCTCGTACTAAAGGGTCGTTCCACTCAGACAACAGCACTCCTAGTAGATATCATACAAACTGTCTCACGTACTTGACCTCTATCTTTCGATAAAGAGTGGACTATACCTTCATCCTTTCTTGTAAATTGCCTAAATTATCATACGCTCGCTCCGCTCGCTTAAAATTATTTAACCAACTTTTGAAAGTTAAGTTATGATAACTTAGCGAATGAAATGAGCTACAATAATATTGGCTATTTTACGAAAGGAGATCGGCGTGTTAACATTATTTCTAACGTTCTCGGATTTTTCACATAATCTGCTTTGGGTTATTTTTATTATGCGCCTTGATTTTAATCAAGGATTCGAAGTCTCTACGGGGATAACAGTTAATTGGAAGAAGGTTTCACCGATATGAGCCGATTTTATTTTTCGTAAAATTACTTTTACGCAACGCCGTGTTTTCTGGTAATGTTTGTTTTACAATTTAAAAATTGCCTAAATTATCTGCTCGCTCCGCTCGATTTAATATTATCTAACCAACCTTTTCAGATTAAGTTATGATAATTAAGCGAATGAAATGAGCTTAACAACTTGGCTATTTTTCTCTGTAATTTTTATGCGCCGTCTAAAGAATCGCTGCTATTTGACGTTCTTAACCCAGCTAACGATCCCTTTTAATGCGTGAACTCCGACACCCTTGGTACCTTGTGCAGTACCAGGATAGGAAGAGCCGACAGCGACGCACCAAACCGCGCCGTCAATATGGACTATCGGGCGCGACCAGCCAATTATCCTTGGGGTACCTTTTCTGTCACGTGGGGTCGCTGAACCAGACTTTCATCTCTGCGTTCTTTGCTGTGCGAAACACAGTCAGTTAAGCTTTTGCTTCTGCACTCAACGTTAGATTTCCAACCTAACTGAGCTTAACTTTGGGCCCTCCAGATATCTTTTCTGGAGGGTGCCGCCCCAGCCAAACTGCCCGCCTGATGCTGTCCCCTCTAAGAGAGTGAGCAATGTTCAACGGAATGGGTAGTATTACAAGATCGCTCCGTCTTCGCCTAAGCTAGACATCGATGCTCCTACCTATGCTATGCATTTCACTAAACACCGCAACAACAAGTTGCAGTAAAGGTCCACAAGGTCTCAGCTTCCCACTAGGAGTCACCGGCTTGTTCACCGGTAAAGTGAGTTCAGAAGGTTCTGGCTAGGGACAGTGACTACCTCGTTAAACCATTCATGCACGTCGCCATTCAGACGACAAGGCATTACGCTCATTTTTGTTAACTTCATATCGCTATGAAGATCGGACTTTATCTTAATAATTAATTAAAATTATTTCGAGCATGAAGTCTCTGAGGGTTTTTCTTTTTCAAGAAATCTTCCCTGCTGATTGTCCGCACCGAACGAATTTTTACTAACGATAAATTGCTTAAATAATTTGCTCCGCATCTGTCTTTGACAAGATGCTCCGCATAACTAAAATTATCTCGACTAACTTTGAAAGTTAAGTTTGGATAATTAGCGAGCGAAGCGAGCAATATCAATTTCGGCTATTTTATTTATCATTGAGTATCGTCGGATTCCCGGATGTTCCAGCATATAGCTCGATTTTCTCTATTGGTTTAACTTTTAACTTCAACATTATTGTTACTGTTTATTTCTTTTTTCCTAACTTGTGACTTAGAGCGTTACTCATCTTGCGACGAATACCGTAAGGCAGTTTAGTTGACTATTCAACCTTAAGAGCCTCATAGTTAGGCCCGCCGTTTTACGGGGCTTAGGTCCATTGAACTGAACTTTGACACACCGCAACTGGGCAGGTCTCACTGAGTATACTAGTCCTTTAGGATTTGCACTCAGCTACGTTTTTGATAAACAGTCGGGCAGTCCTTGTTACTGCGATCTACGAACGCGCTTAATGAATCAAACACGTCTATAGACACCCCTTATACCGAAGATACGGGGCCAATATGCCGAGTTCCCTTAACCAGTTTATCCTTACACGCCTTAGCCTTCTCAGCTAGAGCACCTGTGTCGGTTCTAGGTACGGCTGCTGCAATCCATAAAGCACATACTTTTCATGGGCTCCTGGAGTCAGCAAATTCATCAAGCATTCTTGCGCATCTATGCATTACGCTCAACGCCTTTCTACTTGATTGGAGCTCTCGCCCCTCTACTTATCCGAAAGCGATATGTGCGGAAAATTGCAACAGTTCTGGAATATTAACCAGAAATCCATTCGCCACAGCCAGTTAAGGTGTGACTTAGGTGCCGACTAACCCTTGGTTAAACGATAGTGCCAAGGAAACCTTGCTCTTTCGGCGTTGCCCGTTCTCAGGGCAATTAGATCTTACTTACACCACGATTCTCGTTGGATCCCGCTCCATGCACTCTCTCGAGAACACTTCTGCGCAGAATCCACGCCTGCCTACCAGAACACTCTTTCGAGTGCCTCTAAAGTATCGGTAATATGCTTAGCCCCGTCCATTTTCCCCGCCTCAAACCTCAATAGGTGAGCTGTTACGCTTTCTTTGAATGATGGCTGCTTCTGGGCCTACATCCCTAGTGTCTCAGGTTTAAGACTTAGTTTGTTACACTTAGCATATCTTTTGGGACCTTAACTTTAGTCTCGCTTGTTCGCGTCTCGGAACAGAACCTTACGCCCTGCCCCCCATTCCTACTGTATACAGCCAACAGGTTCTGAGTTGGAAGAAGTCCCGTAATCTTGCGATCCTGCGGACCTTATCCGTACTTTACCCCGCTGGCAAGCACAGTAAGACTATACTACGGCATATTTCGACAGGAACCAGCCATTGCCGAATTAGATTGGCTTTTCACCCCTATTCCCAAATCATCCAAGCACATGCACATAGCACTGGTTCGGTCCTCCATTCTCCTTTCGAAAAACTTCGACCTGCTCAGGAATAGATCATCCGGCTTCGGGTCGTATCCATGTGACTAGCGCCCTTTCAGACTCGCTTTCGCTATGGCTTCAATTTAACCTCGCCACATAGATACACTCCGTGGCCCATTTTTCAAAACGTACGTTACAACACCGTAATGCCGTAACCATATGTAACTGATAGATTTCAAGTCTTTTAACCCCCTATTATGGGTACTTTTCAGCTTTCCCTCGCGGTACTAAGTTCGCTATCGGACTTGGATTAATATTTAGGGTTGGCAGTTAATCCTGCCGTATTCAGACATCCATTCTAGGAAGCCCTACTCTGTCGGAGCATGCCATATTGTCTTCGAGTACGGGGCTATCACCCTTTGAAGCGTGACGTTCCAGTCAACTTCCCCTCGACAACTTAGGCTCAACTCCACCACATCTCTAACTTCCTTTCGAAAGCAGATTCGGTTTGCCCTATTCCCGTTTCGCTCGCTGCTATTCAGGGAATCTCTATTGATTTCTTTTCCTACCGGTACTAAGATGTTTCAATTCCCGGCGTGTGTCTCCCTCTCGGGATTTTCAAAGAACACGTTTTCGCATTCGGAGATCCTTGGTTCAAAGCTCGCATGCAGCTCCCCAAGGCTTATCGCAGCTTGCCACGTCCTTCATCACAATCCAAACCAAGCTATCCATCTAACAGCTTAAATAAAATAAAATCTTGATAAAAAACTGATTTAGTTTTTTTCCTTCCGATTCCTAATTGTGGAAACTATTGCCTTTCCTACTTGCTTCATTGAATATAACCTCTGCATGATATTCTACCGTCGGTAAAACACCATTATCACTAAATAAGTGAAAATGATTTATGACATTATGATTTACGATTTTGGTTTCCTCCGAAGAGTAAATTGTTAGATTAACGAGGGTATTTAAACGTTTTGGGAAGTTAAGGCTGTTGAACTTGCAGATTTTTCTTCTTAACAAGTAAACTAATGGAAAAAAGAATTAAACCTATTGAAAAAAGAATTGCGAAGCCAGCAACCATGACGAGAAGGAAGGTTGAGATTAAAGAAGTTATTCCGTCTAAGACGGTTGATTGGGAAAGAGGCGTTAAAATTTCCGGAGGAATTGAATTCTGAATTTGGTGTTGAACCTTTTCTAAAATGAAAGGTTTTGAAATAAGCAAAGCTATGAAAGGTGAGCCGACGATTATGCCAACCATGCCGAATGTTCTGAACGGAAATCCCCAAGAAATTAAAATAATTGCTATGACTAGAACGAATGAAATGATTATTGAAATCCAAATAGCAGGAGTTACATATTTTAGAGGTTTTGTTGATTCCTCTAGAGATTCCGAAATAAAATTCATGACGTAATCTTTTATCGTGCCTTTCATTTTTACAAGAAATTGTTCGGGAGTTGCGCTTCGGACTTCGTCGCAGTTCATGTAAATTTTGTTCTCGTCCTGGCTGGCTATTTCATAAACATTGTTTGTTTTGCAAACCTCTAATGCATATTTGTGCGCTGCTTCTGTTTTTTCTGCCGTATAATCTGTAAAGGACTGGTCGACTTTTGCCCCGACAAATGGCTCGATATTTTCATTAACGGTTGCGTTGAGGGTGCGCTCGTTAATCGTGGTGGCGAATGACAAAGAGATTACAGATATGGACAGAAAGAGAATTAGAAGAAAATTAAGAATCCAGATGAATAAATTTTTTATAAGACTCATGACTAAAAGAAAATGAGAGATTTAAAAAATGTTTGCTAGGCGAAAAGGTCTGGATTTACTTCTGTGCGCGGCTTGGGTGGAGGGGTTTCTCGTGAATAAATTATGACATCGATTGGAAAATAATCTGGCGAGTATCTTAATGAGGCAACCTTGCCATTGAAAGAATTTCCTATTGCTTCATCTAATGCCCTAGCTTCTCCAGGTGTTAATTCGCATTTAATTCTACTCAGTTCAACACCGTTCGCAGTAATTCTTCCAGTTGCGTGATAAACAATTTTTCTTTTTGTAACCATTAAAATTGGTTGAATATTTTGTTTAAAGAGTTGTATATGGGACTTTGTGGAACAAAATGGACTCATCAAGTCTGAACGAAGTTCAGACATTCGAACGTCGCTACGCGCCATTCGAGGGTAAACCCGATTCGTCTATGGACTCATCGGGAATCGAACCCGAATCTCCTCAGTGCAAGTGAGGTATCCTACCATTGAACTATGAGCCCATTGTAATTCTGATTAGTTGGGAAAAGAAGAGTGGTTTTTAAGTTTTTAGTTTATTGAAAAATTTTATTAATGATAAAGCATAATTAATTTAATGAAATTAGAGATTGAATTAGTACCAAAAAGCTCATGGTATAGAAATTTGAGAAGCGGTTTATCAAGAGATGAATGGAATAACATAAGAAAAGAAGTTTACAAAAAGGCAGGCCATAAGTGCGAAATCTGCAAATTACAAGGGAAATTGTTTTGCCATGAGCTTTGGAATTACGATGAAACAAGAGATATGCAAAAACTTATGGGGTTCCAAGCATTATGTGAAAAATGTCATTATATAAAACATTTAGGATTAGTAAACGTAAAAATTGCTTCTTGTGAACTGCCTAATAATTTTATAGATATTTTGACCGATCATTTTTGTAAAGTGAATAATTGCAGTAAAGAAGATTTCAAAGCGCACGAAGAAAGTTCATATAAGAAATGGATTAATATGTCAAAAAAGAACTGGACGGTAGAACTTACCGCATGGAAAAATAGAATGCACAACAAACAGAAGACCTTGGAGAATTTTTATGAAGATAAATGATTCTTTTATAAAAAGAAAGTTTGGAAAGGAAATTGCAAAAAGGGGATATGATTATTACAAAGAAAGAAGTATCTCAAATTTGATAAAAGAAGGCAATAAGTTTTCTGCAACCGTTTTGGGTTCTGATGATTATACGACGGAAATAGAGATAGGAGAAAACTCAATACGAGTAGGCTGTGATTGTCCATATGAAGGAGAATTCTGTAAACACGGCGCTGCTGTACTTTACGCTGCCATAAACGAAAAAATAAAAGAGCCGAGGTTTAAAGAAGTCTTAGAAGGCAAAACAAAAGAAGAGCTGATAGAATATTTATTATTTATTCTGAAAGAAGAACCAAAGTTTGCGTCTAGAATTAACTTAAGAAAATCTAATTTACAAAAGGAGATTGAAAAGTTGACATTTGGTTATCATGATTATCATGAAACAAGGGCAGCTGTAAAGGAACTGAAAGGAATACTGCGCGGGGTAGAGTTTGCAAGCAAAAACGATGTTTCTAGCAGTGATATGATAAAGAAAATGGAATTGTGTATAAAGATTTTGCTTAAAGGAATTGAATCTTTTGATGATTCGGATGGCCTTTATGGAGAGTTTATTGGAAGTTGGGTGAAGCTATACTCTGAACTTTTCAAAAAATCTGACTTGTCTAGTAATAAAGAAAAAAGAGAAGAATTCGTTGAAACAATATTGAATTATGGCATTAAGAACGATTATGGGCTTGAAGACTATTTCTACGATGCGATTTTAGAATTTATTGACGAAAGCGATCTGGATTTTGCAGAAGCAAAAATTCGTGGTAGAATAGATTCTACAAAAGATAAATATGACAAAGATACACTAATCAATCTACTTCTTGAGATTTACAGTAAATTTAACTTGAATGATGAATTTATTCATTTGGCTAAGGCATATGGGCAAGCTGAAGAGTTAATTGAGAAGTTAATAGAACTTAACAATCTAGATGAAGCCCTCAGGCTATGCGACAATCAAATCAAAAATCTGAATGGGGATGAAGAATTTAAAAAAAATGATCTACTCAAATTAAAAAGTAAGATTTTAGAGAAAGTCGGAGACGATATTCCAGCAATAGAAAATCTTTTTTACTATGTAACAGAAAATCCTACAGAATATGAATCAATAAAAAAATTGAAACAGCTTTGTCTTGCCAAAAATATTTGGGTAGAATGGAAAGAAAAATTGATTGATTATCTCGACAGAGATGGTGACAAGTACCCCTTAGTTAAATTCTGTCTTTTTGAAAAAGAATATTTGAAAGCTTATGAAACTGCAATGTTTATGTGTCAAGAACATCCTCGTGCTGTTGAAAAGACAGCAATTGTGATCGAAAAAGATTATCCGAATGAATCTGCTGACTTATATCAAAGATTAGCTAAACAGGTAATAAGCTATGCTGCTGGAAGAGACTCGTATAGGAGTGCAGTAGAATGTTTGAAAAAAGCTCTTATACTTTCCGATAACAAAAATAAAGTTATCAAATTGATTAGTAGTATTAGGAAAGCAAATCCGAAAAAATATGCTTTGCTGGAAGAATTAGGAAGGATAAAATAAATGAAAGATGAGCCTGATGAAAAATTAATAGAAAAGTATAACAAAATTTATAAGTCCAAATGCGAGTTATATAAACTTCTGAAGGGGGTTGGAAAATCTACGAAGTTGGGAAGATTTTTGCATAACGATGACGATTACTACAGCATTAATTTCGGTGGTGCAGAGGTTAGTTCTTCTTTGGAATATGGACATGTAAGATTTACTGTATGTATTGAAGCACCTCACAAGTGGAGGGAATACGAATTCGATGACGATTTAGAGATGATCCTTGGTTTAACAAAGGAAATAAAGATTCGATTTAAGGAGTTTCAGGTGAAAAGGGGCAAGAATAAATTTGAATATGCAAAAGCAAAGAAGAAATTTGCTAAGGAAATTTTTGATAAGCTAGCCACTCCTTTCTTGAATGGAAAATTTATAGATTCAGAAATGAAAATTGTGTAGGGGCAGATTTTTGTTTTGTTAAATTGTTTTAAGATTTTGCATATCGAATTAAAATTCTAAACTGGAGTCTGCAATGTTTCTTCCTTCTTTATCTGTGTGGTAAGAAAAGCTTTCTGGCTTAATTTTTCCGTTGGAATATGAAAGTCCGAAGATTTCGGTTTGTCTTCTTCTTTGAAATGAAACGCCTAGTGCGTAACCTTGGTCAATGCGACCGCAAGCGAAAGTCCAGGAAGGCCAGCCAGATTCTCTTAGATTTGCTTCAGGAATAAAATGCTTATTCACGTCTCTGTTTGCTAAGCATCCTGCGAAAAGAAGTGGCAGTGCAAGATAAATTATTTTTTTCTTAACTTTTCCCATGATAATTAGACTATGGGCGAGGATTTAAGGCTTGCGATTGGCTGTTTGACGCTACCCGGTTACGAGATTGTTGTCAGAAAAAGCCAGCAGATATTTTTCTAAACTGGAAAAAAGAAGATAAAAGATTCCAGATAGTAGTGTTACAATAAAAAATATGACTATTATCAAGTACATAAGAGCTGCATTGGACGCTTCGAACTTGCTTCCAAGAATAAATGATAAGAAAGCTATCGCATAAACAACGGTGATGAAAACTACAAGAAGGATAATCTTTCTTTTGGCAGTTTCTCTTGTTTTATTTGGAGGTGTTTTTGAAAATTTCGACCAGATTATTTTACCAAGTGTAGGAATTAGTGCAATAAATGAAAATATCTTCAATATATCACCAAAATTGATTGAAAATTTCTCTTCGGTGGTTTTAGGAACAATGAATGAAAATAATCTAAAGAACTGCACAGAAAAATCTTGCAAGCCAAGGTTAATTAGTATCACAAAGAATACTGCAACTGTCCCAAAAATTAAGCCTGTGAGAAAAAAGTAGGAGATGTAGCTCATGACAACTGATACAATCAACTTGAAAAATAAAAAACGAGACTCTTCCATTGTTTGTTCAGGATTTCTTTGATTTTAAATTCTTCTAGAAAACACAAAAATGTTAACTTCCATTTCTCTTTTGAAAAAAATAAATTTTATTTGATCTCCTATTTTGCCCGAAAAATAGAAAGAAACCATTTGACTGGGAGAAAGAGTCTCTTCATTTTATTATAAAATTCCATCTTTGCCGTGTAAAGTTTTGGATGCACTACGTTGATAAATTCGGCTTGCTGGAATTTATTATTATTCTTGACATAAAGGAGCATGTTTTGAGAATACCAGAAGGCCACTTCAGGGTTGTTCCATATCTTGCTTCTTATATAATCCATTGGAACATACCCTTCTTTTTTAAACAAATTCGCCCAATAATCTTGCCATTGCTCATTGAGATGGCTAGTTCCCCCTTGGAATGGAATAGCCGCAGAAAATAAAATGTTATCCCCCAGCTTTGTAAGTTGTTTAACAAACATTTTCGACTTTTCTGGTCTGAGGTGTTCTGCAACTTCTAAAGAAATAACTAAGTCAAATTTGCGATTGAGATTTAATGATTCTTCTAAATTGTGCATCCTGAAATTCTTTTCGGGGATTTCTAATCGGGTTTTATCCACCCAAGGCCCGTCTATTCCAATAAAATCTCTCACTCCTAATTCGCTAAAGACTTTTAGAAATTCTCCTTCGCCACAGCCAACATCAACGATGCTTTTGGACTTTAAAATGTCTAACACAATGGGCGCAATTACCTTAGCTGACTTGATTGTGGCTCCTTTTTTCTCACGGAAAAACTCTCCTCCATAGCTTTCAGTTAATTTATTCTTGCTATTTTGCTTCATGTTTTATTTATCAATTATTTACATTACACCAATATTAGTTTGCTAAATTCTTATATAAATCTTACCAAAGTTGGTGTATGCATAGAACTCTACCTTTAAAGAATCAGAAAATTTTTGAGAAGATTTGTGAGTTATCAAACATAAGCAAATTTAAGATTGTAGAGTTGACTCAAGATAAGGAAATGAGTATAACAATTCTTTCCAAAGAAGCAAATTTGGCTTTCAATAAGTGTTCTAATTATTGTTCTTCACTTGAAAATTTTGGATTGGTTACAAAGCACAAAGAAGGAAAAGAAGTTTTTGTAAAAAGCAACCTGAATTTAGACAAACTCTTTATGCTATTAATTTAGAAAACACAAAAATGTTAACTTTCATTTCTTTTTGAAAAATACTTTTCGCGCTTATCTTTTCAGATAAAGCGCTCATCTTTCAGATGAGCTAGAGAAATGGGTATGCAAGCATCTCATTGAAATAATTATAATGTCATCTTCAACAACAGAATTTTAATTTAAAAATTTTCTTACGAAAATTTTAGGAGGTGATCCATCTGCAGGTTCCCCTACAGATACCTTGTGACGACTTAACCTACCTTGTCTAACGAAGGTTCGTCCCTAACGGGCCTCGCCAAGGCTAAACTCGGTTGGTTTGACGGGCATTTCCTTTTTCACTCTTGCGAGTTACTTGGTTCCCCACCGCACGGACGGTTTTCCCGTATACGGCGAGCCCGAAAACAGAAACAAGAGTTTCAAGAACTATATCCCCAAATCTGACGAGGTCGATATTTGGAATTGCTTCCCTTATACCTGCCTTTCTTATTCTTTCTGCTTCAGTTTGGGTTATCTGTGTGATATATTGTCTTGGATTTTCCAAGACCATTCTATCAGACACTGCTATTCCTTTTCCATCCTCATAAACAGCGTAATGCTCTTTAATCATAGAAATTTCTTTATCTCTTACTATTTAAACTTTATTATACTTCGGTTGATTCCCTTCGCCAATTTAATTAAAAATTAGTTTACTATGAAATCAGCTGACTTCCTTCTTTCAATAATTATTGAAAGTTAGGATCTCCTTGGGTCACTTTATTTTCTTTTCCATCCATCCAATTAACGTTTTAGTTAGCTTCTTCATGTCACCGACCCATGCATGAATCGCTAACAATTAACTCTTACGAGCACGCCTCTCGACGTAGAGGCTGGATTTTGCTTTCGGCCCTTCAGCGTTCTTGTTACCAAGATATTTACGCCTGCCTTCTGCTACACTCTTCTAGTCAAGAAGAGGGACAGATTTTAACTGCCTAGATAATAAAGCTGCCAAGCACATTTATTTCGGTGAGAGCACGGGACATTGACTTATTCACTGGTCTCTGATAAAAACCAATTACTACCAATTCCAGCGTCATGTGGCTGAGTTGCAAGCCACAATCTGAACTAAGCTGCAGTTTATGAGATTAGCTTCACCTTTCGGTGTTGCGGCCCTTTGAATGCAGCATTGCCGCGCGCGTGTAGCCCAGGGTATTTGGGATGTACTCACCTAACGTAGCCCGCACCTTCCTCCCCCTTACGAGGGCGGTCTGCATATTGTTCGTGCAAATATGCACGCGGGTCTCGCCTGTTAACTGATTTAACAGATCATCTCACGACACAGGCTGACGTTGGCCATGCATCTCCTCTCAGCGTGTCAGGTAAGCCCTTCAGACTGACCTTCATTCTGCTGTCGATCCTGGTGAGGTTCACGGTGTAGAATCTAATTGAACTAATTGAACCGCACGCGTCACTGGTTGTAGTATCCCGCCGCCTATTCCTTTAAGTTTCGGTCTTGCGACTATACTTCCCAGGTAGCACACTCTCCGACTTCTCTACAGCACCGATACCTCTCGAGGAGGTACCGATGTTTAGTGTGCAGTGTTTACTGCTAGGACTACATGGGTATCTAATCCACTTTGCGCCCCTAGCCTTCATCCCTCACTGTCAGACCCGTTCTCGTGAAGTGCCTTCGCTATCGTTAGTCTAGTAAGGATCAACGCATTTTACCGCTACCCAAACTGTACTCTTCACGTCTCCCGGTCTCTAGCAACGCAGTATCTCATGCACGCCCGACCCTTAAGAGGCCGGATTTCACATGAGACTTACGAAGCAAGCTACGGATGTTTTAGACCCAATAAACGCGGCTGCTACTTGGACCGCTGGGATTACCGCGGCGGCTGGCACCAGTCTTGCCCAGTCCTTATTCATGCGACTTTTTACATCGCATAAAAGCGTTTCAATTATAGAAACGCACTCTGGCTTGCTCTGTCACACTTTCGTGTATTGCAGAAGTTTCCCGACTGCTGCACCCCGTAGGGCTGGGAATAGTGTCTCAGATTCCCTCTCAGGGCTTCTCCGCTAAGAGCCCTTACTGATCGACGCCTTGGTGGGCTATTACCCCGCCAACAAGCTAATCAGCCGCAGCCCCATCCTAACTTGAGAGACAGGACATTCCAGTCACCGTCTCCTATTGGATATTAGGGTCAGTTTCCCGACGTTATCCCCAATGTTAGGGCAGGTTAGCTACGTGTTACTGAGCAGTTCGCCCTTCATTTCTTGCGAAACAAAAAAGACTTGCATGTCTAATTGCAAACCAGATAGCAGCAGCCCCCAGCAGGATCAACTGGATTTCTCCTGACTCATACTTCGGCAAGAAGATACTGAATCTTGATCCTAACGTGATTATGTTTGATCTGTCGTGCGCTCGATCCCTCTCGGAACTCGAGGACTCGCTGAGACAGACAAACAGCTCTGCTCCTCCGTTTATTGTTATTAAAGTTTTAGACTTTAGAATTATTACTCGACGATTGCATACCTCATACCTTAATATGCAATTGGTCGGATTCTATTATGATTGTGAATCGTAACTTTTCCGACGGAAACCATTAAGGCACTCATTAAAGTTAACATAGTGTTGAGTTGTTGAGAAAAAATTGGTATATAAATGTTGTGGAGATTTTCATTTGTGGATGAAGAGGTCTCACCGTTCAACATAGAAATTATAATCATAATCGCAATAAATTGGTTTTGTATTCATTGTCTTGCATTTGTCACAAAGCCAGGTTGGATCCGCACAGAAAGTCGAATCGGGGTTATAAATCTTGGAAGAATTATTTGTTAATTTGCCGATTGAAGTTATACAATTTGAAATAGCAATTGAATTTTCTGCGTTTAATGATTTTGTGCTTATGTTATAGCAATAAGATAAATTATGAGTTTTGATCGCTGCAAATGTCCAACATTCCATCGTTGGATCAGCCGAATATTTATCTAATTCAAGATTCTTTCCAATTTCTGCACAATATGAATAGTTATTTGTCTTATAAGCTAACCAAAAATAACAGTTATCTTTTGTGTTTTGGGATTGATGATTTCTATCGTCGTATTTTTGAGTTTTCCAATGGTCAAAAAGGTCTTCGCAATATTTAGGATTATTTTCGGCTATTGCTTCTTGGATAAGGCTCGTTGTTAGCTTTTCAGATTGTTTAAAGTTAGAGATACTAATTTGGGATATTAAATGAAGAACAAAATAAATTATAACTATTGGCGTAAGAAATCCTAAGAAAGACCAGAACGCAGCACTTAGCTTAATTCCCTTGGGCGCTTTTATTGCAGCTATTAGTGGAAAAAGAATTGCAAGAATTAGAAGTATGAAAAATAAGAAAAATAAATATATCACTCCCCCAAGTAAGTCGCCAAATGGGAAAAAACCTCCTGAAAATGAAGATATAAAACTACTAGGAAGTATGAAAAATAAGAAAACTGAGAAAATGGAAGAAATAACTAGAGAAGTTAGATAATATTTAAGCTTATAATTCATATTTTAATACAAGAAATAGTTTATTTAAACTTTGCTAGAATTTTTTAATTACGCAATTTTATTTCGGCGGCGTCAGCGTGTCCCAGTTTTCTACCCATTGAGAAACTTCTGGAATCTTGACATCCATTTTTCTTTTTTTCACGTAGACTGTTGCAAGAAGATAGAAAATGAAGCCGAGGGACTTTGCTGACTTGTTGTTTCCAGGAATGACTTTGTCAATGTTCATTGTGTAGTTGTTCGTGTCGCAGATGGCCATGACTGGCATCTTTATTCTTTTTGCGTCGGCGAGCGCTGACTTGTCAGTCCATGGGTCGCAGATGAACAATAATTCTTTCTCCATGAAGACGTCAAGATTTGGATTTGTAAGAATTCCTGCAGGATATTTCTTTATGAAAGATTTTATACCTGTAACTTCTGAAAATAATTCTACTGCTTTTCCTCCGGCTTCTCTTTTACATACAACGACAATTTCTTCCGGCGCATAACCTGCAAGGTATTCTCCGGCTTCCTTGAGTTTGTCGTCGAGAAGTTCTGTGTTGAAAACAGCCAATGAATCTGCTCTTCGCTTATAGACATAAGGTTTCATGTCTGGTGTAATTGCTCTAGTTCCAAGGTGAATAGAACTCTTCAAATAGTCTTCAATTGGAGCAAGCGCGCCAGGCTTTTGTTCTTTTTTCATTTCTTTGGAAACATCGATTTCCTTTGTTTCCATTTTTCCAGCGAGAGCTTCTGCCTTTGCTTTCAGCTTTGCTAACTTGTCTTCCTTTTCTGTTAGTGAAACCTTTTCTTCTGCCGCTTCTTTCTTAGAAGTCTTCTTCTTAATTGTTTTCTTCTCAGATTCTTCAGATTTTTTCTTTACGGGCATGAATGCTTGAGAAATTGTGGGTTTTTAAGACTTACTGTCAGCAAGTCCTATTAAGTCTCGCTAACGCTCGAACTAAAAGACTTTTTGGGATTGATAAAATGATAGAATAACTATCTGGAAGAAGCCATTTGTTCTGAACGCTTAACTGAAACTTTAACATTTGGAACCCGAACTTCTTCAACACGCAGTTCGTTATGAGCATAGGCATCAAGAAGGTATGTTCGTTGAATGGAAGGTTTTCTTGCTCTTACGTCCTGAACATATTCTAATAATGCGCTTTCTTCATCTATTCCTATGGTGTGTTCACAACTTCCACCATGAACAACCATTCGCACGTTATATAATTTTAATTCTTCACCCACAGTAATCATTTTAATCTTAACTATTTAAGTTTTATTGCACCTTAGTTGATTTAGTTTATTCTAGATAAATTGGTTCGCCAAATCATGGCAGTAAAAAATATAATTAAATCTTCTTAACTATCTTCTCAATCTCAACCAGCCTCTTGAGCTTGGCTTCTCGCCATTTTGTTGAGACGCCGCACTTTATGAAGTCTGCCTGGAAGCCAACGGCGTAGTCTGCGAGAGCGTCGTCTAAAGTTTCTCCAGAACGATGGGACAGAATTGTTTTTATGCTGTGCTTTTTACAGAGCTTGAAAATTTTTGCTAGCTCGATTAAAGAGCCGTTTTGGTTTGGCTTTATTATCATTGCATTTATTGATTTGAGTTTGATTGCTTTTTTTAAACGGTCAATGTGAGTAACGGTTAAATCGTCTCCAACGACGAGATGACTATCTGAGCGATGAATCTTGCTGAAGCCTTTGAAGTCTTCTTCATCCAACGGGTCCTCGCAATAAAAGATATTGAAGTCTTTAATTAAAGAATTTGTATAATAAATTTGTGTTTCTCTATCGAGAATTTTATTTTTATATTCGTAGTTTCCATTGCAGAAAAAAGAGGATGCCGCAACGTCTGTTCCTATTCGAAAGTTTTTGAATTTTGAAAGATGTTCGAAGACCTGTTCGTTGTCTATTGAAACTTCCCAGGCGCCTTCGTCTGTTTTTTTATTTGAGCTTAGAATTGATTTTAATTTTGCATGCGCTTCTTTTAGCGATTTAAAATTTATCTTTGGAGAAGTTGTTTTTGGGATAAGAAGAAACTCTTGAAAAACCGGATGATTTTCTTTGTGGGCGTGCAGACCGCCTTCGATTACATTGCCAACAGGAATAGGAAATTTCTTTGGTTTAAAATTGAGCAATTGAAATAATTCAATGCCTTCTTCTTTTGCAAGTGCCTTAAGAATTGCTGACTCGAGAGCGAAAAGTGCGTTAGCTCCGAATTGTTTTGCGTCTTTTAATTTTGCTTTCTTTTTTATGAAAGATTCCACTTTCTTTAAGTCTTGGAACTCATGGATTTCTAAATTGAATGTTGAAGTGTTGAGAAATTTTATGTTCCATTCGAGAGAACTGTGAAATGGGGGAGTTTCATATTTGCCTTTTGATTTTCCAGAGGGGGATGAAGCATTTATATTTCCGATGGATATTTCTATGGTAGGTTCTTTTCTTGAGTCGAGAATTTTTCTAGCATGCACTTCTTTTAGGAACATGGAAAGATAAAGAGAGGAAAGGATTTAAGGGTTTTGGATTATAAGGGACTAAACAAGAGTCCTTGTCTGTTAACACGTTCTACTGCATGCCTGAATTCTTGATATGCGTTTCTTCTGAATAAAACAACATGGGGGAGACCTTGAGATTCTTCACGCTGCAGTTTTTGGTCAAGACATTCGGAAAAAGAATAAATTATGTGTATTGGCCTTGCTCCTTCAAATTCTGCTCTTAGATTTGGCGCCCCATAATTTACGTCTTTTATTCTGAGTACAGATTGGCCGTGTTGTGCGCGATATTCTGGAGGCACGCCCAAATAAGAAACTCTTGACGTACATCTATCGGCTTGCCTTTCAAATTTGATTCCTTTCTGCTCTAAAATTTCTGCAACAGCTTCGTTGATTTCTGGTTCAGGGATAACGTAACCACAATTTTCGCTGCAGAGTTGAATGTCAATGTCTTCTCCCCTTCTTTGAACAAAATCTAATTTCTCCGGGTCTTTACCCCTTAAATCTCTTTCAAGTTTTAACCAATATTCGTAAGGATAGGTTGTTGTTCCGACGGCCAATGCTCCGAATGTGCCTAACCGACTTAGTCTATCTGCAAATAACAGTTTCAGAAATTCAGCCAAAGCGGTTCTTTCTTGTTTTGGTAAAGATGTTAAATAAGTATTTCTTTCCATTAAAATCAGCAAAATTCAAAGTATAAAATTATTTCTCTTCAGAAGAATCGTCTTCGGCTTCTACAGGCTCTTCATCGGCGTCAGCCTCATTCACGAAACCGATTTCTTTTGCGTCTTCTACTATTTCTTTTTCAACTTCCTGGGCTTTTGCAATTAGCTCTTCATCTGAAAGCTGCTCTTCTTTTATTGCACCCAATCTGTCCTTGCTCTTTCTTGGAGAAGGCCGATGAATTGTGATTGGCAAGACTCCTTCATTGAGCTCGTATTCTGCGATTCTCAAAGCGTCGAATCTCATTTCTTTTAATTCTTCTTTGGTTAGCTTGACCAATAAGGGAGCGTCCATTGCTATCTGTAATGCTCTTGCTCCGATGATGCGGGCCGTTTCATACTTGGTAAATTTGTTTTCCATTTATAAGAATTTTATAGGAAGTTTTTAAGCTTTTTGCTTATCTCTCCGAACTTCTCGGGAAGGATTTCCATTATTTTTTCGACTTCTGCCTGAGTCAATGGGAGCTCTCCTTTTTTCTGACAAGAGTTTAACATTATTTGCCCGTTCCATTGCGAGATTCCGAAAGTGATTCTTGTGTCGCAGGCTTCTTCCTCTTCTCTTGTTGGGTCTAAGATTAACGAATCTCCAAGCTTGAAGAAGCTGAAAGAAAGGGGCAATGTTTCCTTAGAAAGAGGAAGCTTGTTTTTTGTTTTCTTCTCATAGTCTATTTTTCCTTTTTCATCAATTTCAGGCATTAACGTATTGTGAAGCGCGGCGATAGCTCCGATGCTTGATGCGTCAATCATATTACCGTCGTCATTTATTGGATAAACATCTATAATAACTGTCCAGACTAATTCCCCTTCTTTTATGCAGAGTTTTTTTAATTCTATCATGTCAGAACCCCTTATCGCTCTGTCAACTAATCTTGGCAACTCGACTGCGTTAAATCCTGGAGGGCCAGATTCATATCTTGGGGAAGCTAAAGGCAACAAGTCTCCCGATACCATTAAGTTTCCTTTGTCCTGAGAATCTGGATAAGGCGCTCCGGTCTGAAGCTTTACTCCGACAACGACTTCGGTCTTGCCTATTCTAACTCTTGCGGAACCTTCTGCCTTGTTTGAAACTCCATACTCGACGCTTATGTCTCTAAAATCTATTAAGCCTCGCCCATCAAACCTTTTTCCTTCTGAAAACATCTTTCTTAGAGTTTCTTTTGTCAAGTTTGATACATCCATACTACTCATTTTGATTCTCCTCCAATGAGCCACTGGAATTTTCCACTACGGCTTTCAGGGCTTTGGTTTGAATTTCACAGATTTCTGAACAAGCTTTGTTAGCCATTTCTAAAAGTTCTTTTACTTTTTCGGGTTGAATTTTTCCGTCCATTTGCATCAGGGTGAATTCGTCATGGTTTGCTAATTTAGCGATTGCAAAGTCTGTCGCGCCTTCGCCTTCATGGTAGTCTTCTTCTTCTTTTGTCAAGTCAACTATTAATGTTTGGTCTGTTTTGCCGAGAGCTACCGAACAGATTAAATCTTTCATTGGAATTCCTGCGTGAGCAAGGGCCATTGAAGCAGCATTTATTCCGGCTGTTCTTGTTCCAGCATCAGCTTGGAGAATGTAAATCTGGACATCTACGACTGTATTTGGAAAGGCGCTTAGGTCTATTGCAGGAAGCAAAGCCCATTCGGTTACTTTTGAAATTTCCTGACTTCTACGAGATGGGCCGGGTTTTTTTCTATCGTAAACCGAGAAGCTTAACAAATCGTAGTTGCATCTTAAGATTCCTGTTGATGGGTCCTGCATATGCTGGGGATGGAGTTGCCTTGGACCGTAGACTGCTGCGATTGCGACAGTGTCGCCGAATGAGAACATTGCTGAGCCGTCCGCGTTTGGAATGACTCCGACTTTCGCGACTATTTTTCTTAACTCATCAACTCTTCTTCCATCAGGCCTTTTGAAATCTGATTTCTTTGACGTCATTATTGCCATCCTCCGCAATTAATTAATGCATCTTTTAATTCACAATATTTTGGATCTTGAAGCCTAATAGAAATTAAAGATCCTCCACAAATATGAATTCTATCACCAGATTCTACTGTTTGATTTATTGATACTGTATTTAACGTAATACCTTCATGTTTTGGAGATGTTCTGTAGGCGTAGGTTGATTTCCCCCCTATTTCTGCATCAGAATTTCCAACCCACAAGCCAACCCTATCAACTAATTGTTCTCCTTCTTCAAATAAGCGTAGGTTAACTTTTCTATCTATCATCTTCCATCTTCCCCTTCAAACCAAGATTCGACTTTGTCGGTTAAACCATTTATGTGAACTTTATCTGCGACAAATTCAACTGCTCTTCGCGCTTTGATTTCAGCGTCGGTTGACGGGCCTTTTATCCAAATCCATCCGTTTTGTCCGACAGTAATCTGGCATCCAGTTCTTTCTTTGATGAGATTTACCATTGAACCTTCTCTACCAATTATTCTTGGAACTCTGCTTGGAATTATTCTGAATATGAAACCGTCTTCTAGTTTGCCCAGGCCTTTTCCTTTTAGTGTCAAGTCGATGCTTTTTCCTTTGACTGTCCAGATTTTTGCTGAGATGACGTCACCGATTGCGAGAAATTGGTCCATTTCATTTCGGTTTATGAATCTTGGAGATTCGTCGATAGGCAAAAATGCAGATGATGCTGAGTCAATATCAATTAACCATCCAGAATATGTCAAGTCAACAACTCTTCCGATGATGACGTTGTTTCTTCTTGGAATGAACGCGCCGAAAATTGGAATTAATTTGACAACGCGGCCTGCTTCTTCTGCAAGACCGAATTTGCTCGCGACGATTTTAGAACCTTCTCTTCTTGTTCCTTCTCCTGGCAAGAAATCTTCGCCCTCAACAATCACTTCTCCAGGAACAACAATTTTTCTTTTAGCGTCAGAACTATAACCTGAATCCTCAACGGCTTCGTGTGCCTCATTAATCTCATTTCTCATTGTAATTGTAATAAACAACAGAATAATAGTAATTTATTCCTTGCTTTCGGAAAAGTCTAGAAATTGAGGTTTAAAAAGGTTTTGGAAGATTTGGAGATTATGGAAAAAGCCATTTAACAAACGGAGGCTTCAGTATATCGACCTTTTAAATTCTCTTTCTTCTCTAAGAACCTCAGCACACTTTTTAGTCCATTCCATGTAATCTTGGTTTCTATTTGCGATTTCTTTTTCTATCGTGTATATCCTAAAAGCTACAATTACTCTTAAAACTATTAATGCAACTGCGATAACTAACAGAGGATTAAATAATAATCCTGCAATTACAAAAAAGATTCCTAAATAGTAAAAATATCTATAAATGGAAAGCCAAAACCATCCTAATTTATATCTTACATATCCTTTTTCTATTCGTTCCCATGGTGGCCTTCCTTCTGCTTGTGCCGTATGCCTATGTTCATAGCAATACTTTCTTCCCGTTACTATTCTTCTATCACATTCGGGATATTGGCAGATTTTAGTCATTTAAACAGCGCCCCTTCCTTTTTGCTTTTTAATTTTCCATAAGTATATTTTACACCATAGACTACTCCTGCAATTATAAGCGCCCAGAGTAATAGCGAGAATAATAACAAACCAACTGCTTCCGTGTTTTTATAAGCTAAAAAAACAATAGCCCCTATAAACTTTATCGCAACAATTAGAAAAATCACGGCCATCGCTCCAAGAAGAAGATATAGTGTAAGTTTCCCATTAGGTTTATTCGTATTAGCCGGAGAGCCATACCCAGAATTTCTATGTCGCCAACAGTATTTTCTTCCTGTTCTTATAGGGGTATCGCAAACCTCACAGAATTTAGGCATTCTAAAAACAACAAACCCTATTTTAAATAATTAACGTAAATAGCCTTTGGGGTCATAATGCTTTGTTTTCTGTCACTTAAAATTCCTTCTCTTCCTCGCAATTTCCCGAATTTACTTTTATTTACCAACCTTCTTCGTCCTTGTAATGGCCTCAAGGATTTTTACTGCGGTGTGGCTGGCGTCAAGGATTTCTATTTCTATTGGCAAGCCGTCTTTTGTGTAATGTGTTATTATGTTTTCTCTCTGCTCTCCGAAGTCTGGTGTTTCGACTCCGAGAGTTATTACTAGTACATCTGTTTCGGGGTCATATTTATATTTCATATCGTTTTCTCCTCGTTTTGTAGCAGGTCACCACAATATTTATGTCTTTCTTATATTATTCAGAAATAAGGTTACCCCGATAGCTTGCAGGCAATAAACATGGGAGATACTTTTAAAAACAAATAACCCGTAGAAGATTGATGGGGAAAAAGAGAGGATTCAGAGATTTCCTTATTGTGGCTCTTGCTCTTGTCGGAACGATGTTAATAATTTTTGGGATGGGTACGACTCCTTTGGTTGTAATGGGGACGTTGTCAATCCTTTTGTCCATTATTATTAGCCTCTCAAGATTTTTACTGAAATAGGATCTCAAAATGAATGGGTTTGGAGAAATACCAAGGTATGTTAGATATGATTTCTTAATTACATTTATTGCGCTTGTTTTAATGAGTTCTGCGTGGTATTTTAGTAGCGTGAATAATATTCCAAGGGAAGATACAAATATTTTCTACCTTGTAGGCATCCCTTTGGCCATCTGGGGATTTGGAGAAATGTATAACAATTATCGTGAAGGGAGGGATTTAAGACAGCTCCAAATAATTATGGAAAAGAAAGAAATATTTGATGAACTGACTAAACATAAAATCTTAGACGCTGACAAAAAAGTCTTTTTTATAGAAGAGCTCAGGAAAGAGATTGATGAGATTATTGAAAAGAAGAATCAGAAAGATTGAGACATTTGTCGATTTGTTTATTTGTGCAGATTAATCTAAGAAATCTTACTCGACCTTCTTGAGTTCTTCGCTTTGAATTGAGCCGTGAGTTATATGATTGAGCTTGTCGAAGAAATCCATGAGGAGGCCTGCCGGAATATCCAGGACGACCTGGAGGTTTCCGTTTGAGAGCCATTCCTCACTTTCTTTGTATTCCTGGACTAGACCGTATGTGTGACCTGTGTATTGGGCAGGAATTGTAAGCTTGATTCTTTTTGTTTCAATCTTAATAGGAATTATTTCTTTTAATTTGGACATGACATCCGGAAGCTGCCTTTCTGCGGGACGAGAGTCGAAGCTGTAGTGCGCGTCTTCGATGGCGGTTCTTATTCTGTCTTCTGTATATGGACGGCCGTGCTGGTCTGTGGCGTTCTTAATTATTAACTGTATGACTTGCTTAACCTTCTTGTCTCTTTCTTCATCGCGGAATTCCTGAGTCTTTTGGACTTCACCTTTTTGCATTATCTGCTTTGCTATTTCATAAATGTCGGTTGTACCGAATGCATCCTGCAAGTCTTCCTTTGAAACGCGGGTTGCTTTTTTGATGTCGTGATAAACTTCAGCAGACTGCAATGCGGAAGCCACGTCGCCCTGGCCGTTTCTAACTTTTAGCGCTTCGTCCAAATCGACAGAGATTTCATAATGCTTGCCCTTAACTTTCATTCTTGCTTCTACATTTGACATGTGTCTTTGTAAGGAGAAGAGGTTTTTAAGTATTATTGTTAATCATCTGTAATCTAAAATATCTGTAACAACTTTGGACAAACATTCTGGCGGCGTGTAATTATCTGGAAGAGATGCTTTGTAAGAGTCCCCGACTTCCCGGATTACTTCGAGAAGTTCATCGTCTGAAAGATCCAAAGAATCTAATCTGCTGTCTTCGGTTCCGTCTTCTTCTGGATCGAGGTCAAGTACATTGGCCAGGTCTTGTAAAATTTGTTGTCTTAATAGTCCGTTTGTTGACATTTTATGAGTTGATTATCCGAGAATTAATAAACATTGTTATTGCTTACTTGCTTTGCTCGTCGGCTATGCGCTTAGAAATGTATGAACAGAACTCTCCAAGGTTTCTTGGCTCTGGTTCGATGCTATCGGGTATTGTAAACTTTGCGAGATGATATCTTTTCTCCACCGCCTCTTCGGTATTCATAACGGTTTCTGCTATGTCAAGACTGTCTGCATTATAATCATTAACTAAAGATTTTCCTCTTTCTACCTTTACTGGTTCAATACCTAGTTGGTTTGCTACTACTGGAACGATTATCTCCTGCCATACCTCATCATCTAGAGCCATGAGCGTGTTAAAATTATTTTGGTTAATAAACATTATTGTAATGCTGTTTCAGTAAAGCTTAAAAACGGTTGAGTTATTGTAGAGTTATATTTTCTAGGTGAAAAATGGATATGCCATCAGAAATGCAGCATCAGGTAATGGGCTACGATAGGGCCGCGACTATGTTTTCGCCAGATGGACATCTCCTGCAGGTTGAGTATGCAGAGAAAACTGTAAGGCTTGGAAGCGCCAGCATAGGAATTGTATGCAAAGACGGAGTTGTAATAGTCGCTGATAAAAGAATCAGAGACAAATTAATTTCATCTGAATCGGCCCATAAGATTTTTGAAGTAGATTACCACGTGATGGCATCTTTTGCAGGCATGCTGGCTGACGCAAGAACTTTGATGGACAGCGCACAAGTTGTTGCGCAGCAAAACAGAGTCACATACGGCAGTCCTGCCGAGCCGATGGCAATAATAAGAATGATTGCAGACAAACAACAGGCATTTACACAATATGGCGGAGCAAGGCCATTTGGAATTTCAGTGATGCTTGCCGGAGTGAACAAAGGAAAGTCGCATTTGTATACTTCAGACGTAACTGGAAATTATTTTGGTTACAAGGCGAATGCAATCGGAGAAAATGATGAAAAAATTAAAGAAATTCTGAGGAAGGATTTAAAAGAAGACATTATGATTGAAGAAGGAATAAAGTTTGGCTTGAAAGTCTTCAAAGATATTCTTGAGAAAAATTTTGACCTTAACAGATTTGAAGTTGGTTATATCAAAATTGCAGACGAAAAATTAGAAAGATTGCAAGGCGAACAGTTAAAGAAATATGTAAAGTAGGAATTCGTCTGAAGAATTTAATTTGATGTTAGGTATTTGTTATAACATATACTTTAAGATTAAAACACTGCTTAAGCGACGTTGAAAACTTTTCTAAATATTGATGTGAAAATTATGCTTAAGATTAAGTAAGCCCAAATCCAGCCAAGGAAACCAAATATTTTTACAGGGTTTGCTGCAAAGTAGTCGTTGAACCATCTGAAAAACAAAATTATCGGAACAGATGTGTAAACTATCGGGCGGAGCGTGATGTCCATTGTCTTAGGCCAAAGTTCAAGTTGTTTTTTGTTGAGCTCGAGAAACTTTTGCTGGTCGTTTTTGTATTTCTTTATTTCTTCCTGGAGAAGCTTTTGTTCTTTCTTTATTTCTCTGAGAGTTTTTTGATCGGTCGTATATTTTTGAACAAGAATGATTATCAAACCAATAACTGCTGCGATAATAACCATTCCGATATCCACGTTCCAGTTGAGAAGCGCACCTATGCTTGGGTCGAAGGCTGCATGTATTGGATTTTTGATAAAGGCAAGTTTATCCCAGTAAAACGCTATGGCTAGGCTTAACGCCATAACAATAAGCAGTTTGTTCGTAGATTTCATTTTTTCATCTCTTAACTAAAATTATGAATCGGGTTATTTAAAGTTTGGGAATTATCCCATGAATTTTCTTAATGCGGGGTGCATGTCTACTGCGTGCTGCTGGGCAATGCTTGTGTAAAGCTGATACATTATCATAACCGCGAGAAGAATTGAAGTTCCCCCCGTCATTGCTCCTATGATGTTTGCGATTGAACCCAGGAACCCGATGGCAAGGCCACCCATGATTGTCGGTCTTTTCTGAAGCCGGGAATTTGCAATCCGGAAGAAAGAATGTTTTTAGCCTGGCTTGCTTCGTCCATGCCTGAAGTTTTAACCCAGAACATTGCAAATAAAGCCGCGAAGGCCATATAGAACAAAACATGAATTAATGTCTGCCAGATGAAAGATGTCTGGAAGCTTCCCCTGATTACTGCTTCAACAATATTTGTGCTGCCTATCCAGAAAGACAATCCTGAAATTGGACGGCCATCTATAAATTCTCCGAGGATTGTCGGATGGCCAAGCCAATTTTGCAGGAGGTTTCCGAATAATTGAATATTTGCCGCAAGCGCCGCGACCAAGATAACAGGAATGACGCTGGAATAGAAGAAAGCTAAAGGCCATTTGACGCTGTAACCCCTTATTCTTTCATAAGAAAGAGGAATTTCAACTTTCAATGCCTGTGCCCAGACAACGCCGAAGAAGATTAACGCTGTCGCGATGATTGCTGCAATAGCAGAAAGGGCGTCTCTTGGCGCGCCGTTAATCACTGATTGAATTATTACTAAAACGTTTCCGACACAAGGAGTGCCGGAGAAGTCTGCGAGGCAATTTGCGCCGGCAGCGTCAATGAATTGGAATAGGCCATTAAACAAGCTCCATGCAACGCCCGCCACAATAAAGAGCGAGACGCCTGAGCCGAAGCCCCATTTTTGCACGACTTCGTCCATGAACATAACTGCAAGACCGCCAAGGATTAATTGGAAGATAAGAATCTGCGCGCCCCAGGCAAGAGCAGGAGAAGCTTGCAAACCACCCATAGCCACATAAATTACAGATTCAAATACTATGAAGAAAATAACGCCTATTTTTTGAAGGCCTTGAAAATATCTCTTTCCTTCTTCGGTTTTCGTGTCTATGCCCAAGATTCCTGAACCGACAAGAAGCTGCAAGATAATTGAGGAAGTGACTATCGGACCGATGCCTAAACTCATTATTGTACCGAACTGAGACGCGAGTATGACCTGCAGAAATTCTAAATTTCCGAGAGAGTTAGTGGACAATCCATAAAGGTCTATATTCGCTAAAACGAAAAACGCAGCCAGAATAATTAGCGTCCATTTTAATTTAACGTTGAAACTAAGTTTTTTTTCAGTTGGTCGCCTAACCTCGGGGAGGTTGTATAGTATACTTTTTAACGAGAGGGCCATTGTTTACGCCTTTTTTACCATTATATCTCCGCCGGCTTTTTTAACTTTGCCTATTGCGGATTCTGAAGCGGCATCTGCAGTTATAGTAATTTTTTCTTTTAATTCTCCTTCACCAAGGATTTTGAATCCTTTGAGAACGACTTCTTTTTTTCCCGCAAACTTCTCGGAAATTTGAGAAAGGTTGATGACTTTTAATTTAATTTTCTTTTTTCTTCTCAGCGTTTTATCTTTGCCTGGTGGGAAGTTGATTAAATCTTTTTTTTGGTCTGCTTTCTTCCCGCTTCCTGCGCGACCGACTCCGCCACGATTACCCGAGCCACGGGCTTTTTTCTTAGCGCCCCTGCCATGAGTATGAGTTCCTCTGAACCTTGTTACTTTTTTCCTTTTTTTGTTTACCATTTAATTTTCCTCCTCGGCTGTTCTTTTTGCCAGAACGTTTTCTGCTTCGCGCTCTTCAATTTCATCGTCTGGGACCTTGATAAAACTGTCGACTGCTTCGCATTCAGAACATTCTGCTGGAGGGTATGCACCGTACTCGATGTTTCCGCATTCGCATTCCCAGACAATTCCTTTTCCAGCCATTATTCTGACTCTCCTGATTCTTTTCTTTTGAGTTTCATTTTAGGTTTAAAATATATTCTTTTAGCTTAGGATGAAAAGAGGTCGTGAAATACTTCTCTATTTCTATTGGATTTACCCACCTTATCTCGACAAATTTCTCTCCTGCCCTTTCCTTACCGCCAATAACCTCGCATAAATAATAAATCGTTAAAAACTCTCGCTTTTCTGGATAGGTTTTTGCAAAGACAGGCCCAAGACTCTCTACTTTGAGGCCTGTTTTCTTCATTATTTCTCTTTTAAGATAGTCTTCTAATTCATCAGTATAGCTAGGCCTTCCTCCTGGAAAACACCATGTTAATTTTTTAATGTAAGTATCATTTTCTCTTCTTCCAATCAAAATCTTTCTTGTTTTCGTATCGAATACAATTCCTAAAACGTTCACCAGAAAAACTCCCCTGTCAGATTCTTTCCAATTCATTTTATAACATCCTCTCTACTAGCTCATTTATTTTTTTATTTTCTCCGAGAACGCCTTTGCCTGTTTCTCCAGCGTGCTTCTTTGATTCTATACCTTTTCTAGGAGGATGAAGCCTGAAAAAAGGTTTCAATCCTAATTCCCCGAGGGATTTCTTTTCTAACTCAGACATGACTTTCTTTGCGTCTATTTTTGCGCCCGCCTTAATTGGCTGTCCTCTTTCGGCTAAAAGTTTGGCAAGAGTTTCGGTATTGATTTTGCCGTAGGAAACGAAGTTTCTAATCTTCATTAATAACTTAAATGTGTTTTCAGATTCTGGAAGCAAGACTGCTGAATATTTTCTATGAGTGTGTATTCTGTTTAAAGTTTCTTTAATATCCCCTGATAAATTCACTTTTCCGGCAATTCTTATTACGACTATCATTGCAACCTCATCTTTGTTGTTTTTTCTAAAGCGTTAACGCAAGCCTTGGCGACGTTGAAGGTTGTTTTTGTGTGGCCTGTCGCACGAGTGTAAGCGTCTTTTACGCCAGCTAGATGAAGAATTTTTTTGACTTCTGAGCCTGCGACGAGACCTGTTCCTCTTGGCGCCGGCCAGAGAACAATCCGAACGCTTCCGCATTTGCCTTCGACCTTGAATGGAACTGTGTGGGGCTTGGTCTTGTCTTTTTCTTCTTCTGGAGATTCGAAACCCAACATTACCTTCAAAAGATTTAACTTTGCATTCCTTAACGATTTTTCTCTTGCGGGAAGAGTTTCAGAAGCTTTTCCAAAACCTAAACCTATGTGGCCGTCTTTATCGCCGACGACTGCCATTGCTGAGAAGGACAGAACGTTTCCTTCTTTTGTTTTCTTTTGAGTCTGTCTCCAAGCTCTTCTTTTACCGCCGCCAAATTTTCCTTTTGCCTGGCCGATAGCTATCAAGTCGGATTCTAAAGGCAAGAGCTTGTCAACTATTTCAGATTCAAGAATCTTTTTTCCAGACTTGAGTATTTTGTCTATGTCTTTTTCCTTTCCCTCTTTGACCAGTTTTCCAAGCCTTGTTTTTGGAGCCCAGGAAGCAACGGCGTCTTGAGATCTGTCTTGGCGATCCAATCTTTTAATTTCCTCCGTTACTTCTTTTTCTGCGACTACTTCTATCTCAATCTTTTCTAATTCTTCTGGAACTGCTTCAATGAGATCCTTCGGTTCGTTTTTTGTTTCTTTTTCTGCCATTTACAAAGCTCCTTTTACCTTTTCGAAAGTTGATTTAAGTTTTTCGTTTCGGGTTATCATTTTTATGTCTGGAAGCGCTTCAGGATTATGTGAAACTTTCAGGCCTGCGTCGACAGCGCCTTTCAGGACGGCATAAAGTCTTGAGCCATGAACATTTCTCTGCAAACCAATATCTAAGATAACTTCTCCGATTTTGGTCTTCAGGCTTTTTACCAATAGAAATCCTGTAAGGTAAGCTGCTGGAAGAGACTTTAAAGAGCCTTGCTTTTCTTTTGGCCAGCCTTTTGATAAAAGGTTTTTCGAACTTGTTTCAGCGATTACTTTATCCTGTGCTATGTCCGAATCTATAATTTGAACTAAAATATACCTGTTTGTTTTTCTAACTACAAGTCTTGGTTTTTCTGATTTAAGGAGACTGAATCTAGCCTTATAATCAGTTTTTCTTTCTCGTCTTCTTCGCCTTAGTGTTTTTGGCATTTTTTACTCCCTTGATTTTGAGCGTTCCGAATTGCAAGATTCTTTCTTTCATATGAGCTAAACTTCTGAACATGCTTGCCCGAATTTCTTTCCTAAGCGTTAAATAGTTTTCCTTTGGAATTTGTTTGGTCTTTTTTAGATACGCCAGATAAGACCTGAGCTTTCGGGTTATTATGACGTATTTTCTTTTTCCGCCTCTGACTTTCTTTCTAAAACTACCGAATCTCTTTCTTGTTTTTCTTTTCTTCTGAGTTTTTCTTCCCCGTATTTCTTTTATGTGAATTGCTCCGGCTTCTTTCAAATCGCGTATGTCCTGCTTTGTGATTGCTTCTTTCAGTTCGCTAAGACGAGCTGTGTTAAAGATGATTCTATTCTTGCCGACTTTTAACGCGCGAGCAACGAGGTTTCTTTTAGTTTCTAGTTTCATTTTTATCTCCCTGAACATTTCGAACATTTAGTATCTTTATCTTTTTTTCTTCTGCGAATTTGATTATTTCCAATTTCTTTTTTGCTCCGACTTTTGCTAAAATGGCAACGTTATCGCTTCCAAGTTTTCCTAAATCTTTGATGTTGTAAACCAATACTGGAATCTGGCCATTTATTCTTCCGTGTTCCTTTCTTGGCGAGCTGTATCCAACTGAAACTGTAGCAGGATAACTCTTTCTCTTTAGCCTCATTTTGTTGTCTCTTCCCTTTGGCCTTTTCCATCTTTGAAGCTTCTTTCTGTTCTTTCCGAGCTTGGAAAATCTCTTCATGTTTCTTCTGACGAAAGTTTTATTTGACATTAGGACGAACCTCCCCAACTCTGGCCGGCTTTTCAGTTATGTAAATACCGTCCTGGAAAATTCTTCGGTCTCTGCCACGAAGTTTTGTTGCCTTTTCAAGATTGGCGGCAGTCTGGCCTGCAGCTTCGCGATAATTTGATGAGACTGTGATTTGCGGGCCATTTATCTTGACTTCTACTCCTGGAAGAATTTTTGCTTCTCTTGGAACTTTTTCCCCCAAGAAATTATTTATTACAACTTTTCCGGATTCAAGTTTTAGAGTCATGGGAAAATGAACATTGCAAGACTCAAGCTTGTAGACGAAGACGTTCTGCAGGCCGGCAAATAAGTTTTTTATATGAGCAATCATAGACATAACTTTCGTGAAGTTTTTTTTGTTTCCTTTCTTGCATTCGAGAATTATCTCGTTGTTGTGAACTTTGATTTCGGTAGATGAAATTAAAATTTTTCTTTCTGATGTTGTTGAGCCGCCTGTGCATTTCAGAATTCCATGAGAATATTCGCAGGAGATTCCTTCGGGAACCGGAAGTTTTTCTAATATATGATGTTTCATGTTAAAAGAAATAAGCAATTAAGCTTCCTCCGAGATTTTTTTCCAGAGCAGTCTGATGGGTAACGAGGCCTTGCGATGTTGAAATTATTAAGATGCCGAGATTTCTTGCGGGCAAGTATCTTTTGGTGTATTTTTCTATATCATCTTTCTTTACTATAAATCTTGGCTTTATCGCGTTGCAGCCGTTTAGTTTGCCGAGTTTAATTTTCAAGAGCTTGGTGTTTGAATCTATATGATATGATTCGACATAACCTTTGAGTTTTGCTATTGCTAGAACGCTCAGAAGGAATTTAGAATGTGTTTTTACTGTTAGCTCTGGCTTTCTTGCTCTCAAAGCGTTCATCATCCTATTCAATGTATCAGCGACTGTATCTTGTGACATTTTTCTCCTAACTATATTTCTTGAAACCTATTTCTTCTGCGATTTCTCTGAAGCAGTGCCTGCAGATGTGAAGGTTGTATTGGTTTAAGTGTGCCCCGAAACGACCGCAGCGCTCGCACTTTTGTGCCGCGACGCCCTGCTTTCTGTCTTTTGGCTTGTTGTGTCTCAGGAATTTTTGCATTACTGCGGGCTTGCTTCTTAATTGCTTCGTTATTTTTTTCCAATCGCTTGCTGTCATATTGCTTGTGCTCCGTTAATTCTTGAATGTTCATAAGGCTCTTGAAAAATATTTTTCTTTCTCTCCCTTATTACGAAATGAGCCGCTACACCTGGATGCTCTTGCGCGAATTTTTCAAGAGGGCAGGATTCTTCTCTTAATGACGCGCCTGAAATTTCGACTGTATGATTGATATGCACAGCTCTAATCTCCGAAGCAGGAACAGTACAGAAATTTATATTTAACGTTCCATCAGCGCCAGATGTTGTTGTATATGCAAATCTACAATTACCTGCAGGAGTAGTTTCAACATATCTTCCAATGACTACACTCACTCCGTCTCTTGCTAATGAATAATTCACTCCCGATGATAATTTCGGTTGTGCTATTGTTTGTGTTGCTGTTTCAGTTATCATTTTCCGTATATCTCCGTTTTGAAATTTTCTTTCATGAATTCGATGATTTCTGCAGGCTTAACATACTGCCTTTGGGGCATTCTTCCAGCTTTTATTTTTTTCCTTTTTACTCTGACGCCTGCTCGAATAAAAGAAGCTGTGACATTCAATCCGCGGATTCCGATTTCCCTTTTGTATTCGACTCCGGGAATTTCAATATATTCGTGAATGCCAAATGAAAATCCGTTCTTTGCTATCTGCCTTTTCTTGATTCTGTTGTCAATTGCACCCAATAATTGATTTAATATTTTAATTGCTTCCTGGTTTCTTAATGTGATTGATGTGCCGAGGGGCATGTCTGGCTTGACGTTGAAGTTAGGAATTCTTGTGCTTGGACCGGATTGAGTGATTTGAGCTTTTCTTCCGGTAAGAAGTTCAAGAAGTTTTCTCGCTTTTTCCAAATCGGGGCCGGTAGCACCACAACTAAGCACGACCTTTTCAAGTTTTATTTTTCGCATTGGGTTTTTTTCGTTCATCTTCTGTTGTCTCCTTCATAAATGACTGGTTGTGATTCGGAATAATTAGACGTTGGCCGATAAAATGCTGTCTGAGTAGTTGGCGGAAGAGTTTGCTTATGGGCTTCAGAATGATTAAGTGCTATCGGAATAATTATTGACATAGCTGCTCCGGCAATTACTACTCCTGCTAAAACATCTAAGGTGGACTGGTGGTCTCTTGCTTTTTTGATTAGAGTATTGAATGTGTTCATAATACAATTACCCCGTTTTTCTCGAGTTTAACTTCTACATTTTTTTCTTTAACTTTGACTGTGACTTTGCCTTCTTCGATGTTTTCAATTTTGCCTTTGTGGCCAAGCAACTTTCCCTTTGTAATTATGCAGTCTTTTCCGTGGCTGAACTCGACATGCTTCTTGATTTTGCCTTCCGTGTCGAGATAAATCGTGTCATAGGTTTTGATTTTGCTGTCGCTTGAAAGAATGTTTGAACCATCGTGAAAATTAATCTGGATTTTTTTGCCGTCAAGAATTTTTTTGCCAATCACTTTGCAGGGCCTTTCCTTCTGCTTGGTTTCTTCAAGGACAAATTTTCCTTGAGGGGTTAAAGAAAGAATGTAAGTTTTGTCTGCTTCAAAAAGATTAAACATTCTGATAGAATCCCTGTAATCCTTGACTTCTTTGCCGTTGATTTTTAAGGATTTTTGCTTTATCATGTGCTTGACTTCTTTTGCAGTCTTTGCAAGCTTGAGCATATCTCTCACGGCAATGACAACTGGAACAGAATTCTCCAAGTCCATGAGCGACCTGGCTACATATTGCGTGCCCTTTCTTGGAACTGGAATTTTTTTATTTACCTGTGCTCTTGTCTGATGCATTTTTTTTATCTCCCGAATTAGATTTTGAATCTGTGCTTGTTTTTCCGCGCCCTAATGCTTCAATTCTTTTTTTGTCGTCCAAGGCTAAGACTTGAATCTGGAGCGCGCTTGGGTGGAACCAGACGTTTACTTTTGTTCCGTCTTTCTTTGCTCTTTGAATGCTTTCTAAAGCGAGGCGGGTTCTTTTCAAATCGACAACTGAGACTTTTGCTTTTTTCTTTCTGAACGAACCGCGCATGACAAGCGCTTCGTCGCCTTTCCTTATCGGAAGACTTCTCTTGCCATACTTCTTACGCAATTCTTTTGAAAGATTCGCGCTTAAAAATTTATGTTTAAGATGAAGCGGCGCGTTTGCCGAAAACTTTCTTTGCTTTCGAGGCTGGCTCGAGGATTGCCAAGCGGTTGAGAATGTGGATTTCATGTTAATTGCTAGGATAAGTAGCCCTCCGGTTTGTTTCATCGACAAGTTGATTAACTCTTGCCAATAATTCTTCATCTCCTTTTACTAATCGGTCTTCGCTTATTCCTTTATTTTTGAGGGCGCTTCTATGACATCGATATACGGCCATAGTTATTTCCATTTCATCTGGTCTTCTCAAAAGTGCTTGGGCAGCACTTTCAATATTCCATTTATAATGTTCTTCTGGCGTCTTGCCTGCAGAAATATCAATTCTGATTTCGGGTGCATTAGTGTTTGCCATGTTACAAAACATATTGGGCTATCTTAGCCACGGATGGCCAACGCTCCTGAACCTCCCTTGCTACTGGTCCTTTAATCTGAGTGCCTTTTGGATTTCCTTTATCATCTTTCATCAACGCGACAGCGTTGTCTTCAAAACAAACTCTTTCTCCTGTGAATCTTCTGTAAGGTTTTTTCTGGCGGATTACAACAGCGTCAAAAACCTGGCCTTTCATGTCTGGCTTGCCTTTTCTTACTGAGACTTTTACCCAGTCGCCGAGCTTTGCGTATTGCTGTCTTTTCTTTCTAACTTTTCCGTGCTTGACTCCGGTGATTCTTACAATCTGAGCTCCAGAGTTGTCGCTGGCTATTACCATGCTTCCGATGTTAAGACCGCGTGTTGCTCTTGCGCTTATTGCTTTTCCCGAGATGATTGATGATTTGTTTGCCATTATTCATTTCCTCCGCGAGCATTTACAAAAAGTATAGGACAGGTTGAGTATCTTTCTTGTCGTGAACAAATCCTCTCAAATTGGGTCAGATTTATCGAGAGTGGACAACTTTCATATGCCTTTGGACAAATATTATTATAACCTATCGGAGTTGTAACTCTATTGAGAGATTCTAACACTTCTTCATCAAGCAATTCCATGCTGATTCCTTTTGTAAGATTTATCATTTCAGTTCCTCCAAAATTTCTTTTTCCTTGTCTTTGCTGTTGTTATTTTCTGAGTCTGCGTCGCGGACTTTTTCAACGACAATGAAGTGAATTAGCTTGCTCAATGGGCGACATTCCTGAACTCTGATTAGGTCTCCCATGTTGATTTGGTCTGCAAATTCGTCAGGAAGTCTTGCGTGAATTCGTGTTCTTTTTTTCATGAATCTTTCGAACTTTTGGAGCTTGACTGTGCGTTCAAATTCAATTGTTATTCTTTTGTGAAATTTTCTTATTACGTTTCCTTGGAAAACTCTTCCTCTTGCAGAAATTCCTAAAGTTCTAACTATTTCTCTGAAGTTGTTTTCTTTTCTGTTCTCTTCGCGGACAGCCGCTACTGGCTGTTTCTTTTCTTTCTTCTCTGCCATTTTATCTAACCTTGGTTTGAGATTAATCGCTTATGGAATCCTCGGCAAATCCGAGTTTCACAAGAATAGGCCTAACCTTTTTCCTGTGGTCTCCTTGAAGTTCTACAACGTTGTCCTTTGCTGTTCCGCCGCAAGCGAGCCCTTCTTTCAGGCTCTTTGCCACGGACTTGACATCCACGTGCTTGTCAAAACCCTCGACGAGTGTTATTTTTTTCCCGTATCTCCTCGTCTGGGTTGTCACTTTTATCTGCTGTTCGCTTTTCGCGATTTCTTCAAACACATCGGTTTCACTTGGTAAGCCGAATTCGTTTGAATCCATTTATTTCTTCAGCTCCTTTTTTTGGGAGGAACCGAGTTTGCTTTGTGACTTTGATTGTTTTTGCGAGTTAATCATTGTTAATATCCTTGAAATTGCCCTTTTAAGTTCTTTGGTCTTGGCACGAGGCTTGTTTGCTGTAACATTTGCTCTTACTAATTCCATTTTCAAATCCTGCAGCTTGTCTGCCATTTCTTTATCGTTCATTTTTCTGACTTCGGAATTTTTTAAGATGGGCATTATTCTTTTTCCTCCATGGTTTTCTCAGTCGATTTTTTTGTTGGCATGGATTTTTTGACTGTTTTCTTTTTGGGCTTGGTCTCTTTTATTTCTTTGATTTCTTCTTTAACTGTGTCTAGTTCAGCAACAGTCATTTTAATTTTCTGCCTTAGTGTTTCATCGACTTTGATTTGGTCGCTTAGGGCGACTTCTGGGCGGAGGATTGCCACTGAAACTCCGACGACACCAGCAATGGTTGTTGCCTGCGACTGAGCTCGGTCTACAAGTTTTGCAGGCTCGCCTGTCTTTTTCAGATAGCCGTGGCTGAATCGCCAAGTTCTTGCTCTGTCGCTCGGCAGCTTTCCAGCGAGAGTGATTTCAGTGCCTTGAGCGCCAGCCTTGATTATCTGCTGCAACATCTTGTAGGCGATGACTTTGAATTTCAAAGAACCTTTTCTTTCGAGCATTATCGCGATTTCGTCTGCGACTAACTGCGCGTCAAGAAGCGGCTGCATGATTTCAACAATTTCTATGTGGGGATTGTCGAGCTTGAATCTTTTTTTCAAGACTCTTGTCAGTTCATCAATCTTTTCTCCTTTTCTTCCAATCACAAGACCTGGCCTGGAAGTTGAAACTTTTATTTTTTCTCCGACTGGAGTGTATTCTATTATTACTGCGCTGATTCTTCCTTTGCCGAGGGCGTTCTTTATGTATTCTCTAACTCTGAATTCATCTTTCTTGAAGCTTACAAATTTTTTCTCTTCCATTATTTCTTGCTCTCCTTATTTGTCTTTTTGTTTATTTCATGAAATTCTTTCGCCTTGATTATGATGTTTGTTCTTTTTCCTCGCACGCCGCCACGCCTTTGCGGACGAGTTGCCCAGGACGGAGAAACAAGATAAATTCTTGTTTCGTCTAGTTCCATCTGGTTTGTTATAACATTGCCTTTCAGTCCTTTCAATAAATTAATGAAATATTTTGCAGCGTTGACTGGATAACGGCCTCGTTCCATGTTTCCTTTTCTGTGAGGAATTTCTCCTTTGTATGGAACCGCTTTCTTTAGCTTAATGACCTTTTCTAAATCTGCTATCGCGTCATCAATTTTTTTATTTTTGATGAAACTGCCGATGTACATTGAATGTTTTTTTGAAATCGGAAGGGAAACCCCCATAGCGATGGCTTCATCTTTCTTTTTCAGCTCTACTTTGACTTTTGGTTTTTCTGATTCTTTCTTCTCTTGGGTTTTTTCTTGAGCTTTTTCTTCATCCGGCTCGGTCTCTTGCTTTTCTTTTTTCATTTGCGCTTCTATCTCTCTGGCTTTTTCCTTGTCCACCGGAAGAGGTTTTGCAACTATCGGTTTCATTTCTTTCTTCTCTTGTTTGATTTTATTTTCTTCTGCCATGTTTACTTCTTCTGAGTGCGAGATGATTTAGTTGCTCCGAGCCCTGCTGCTCCGTGGTTCACTTTTCCTCTGGACATTGCGAACTCGCCGAGCCTGTGGCCTATCATTTCAACAGTGGTTGTAATTTCCTGGAATGCTTTTCCGTTGTGGATTCCGATAGTCATGCCGACTAACTTTGGAACTATAATAATGTCTCTTAAATGAGTTCTGATTCTTTTGTTTCTTTCGAGTTTCTTTTCGCAGCGCTTTACAAACTTCTGGATTACGTCAAAGTTTCTTAAGACGGAACGCCTTGAACGGGAAGGCATGAACTTTGCTGATTCCCTGACGTCGAGTTCTTTAAGCTCTTCAAGAGATTTGCCCCGGTAATTTTGTTCTTTCTTTCTTACCTGTACTTCTTCATGTTCTGCCATTTTAATTAAGTAACCCTTCCCTTGTGAAAACTGTTCTTGTTGATTGCGGAATAGTGTTTGGCCTTCCGTCCAGAGTTCTGTCGGTTACTAATTTAAATCCTCGTTGTACTAAGGCTTTTATTTGGCCTATTAATAATTCAGATTTTCCATATCCCGCCATTAATTTTCCGTCATCGTCTATACAACAGTATCCTATTGAGTCAGTGTCAAATATTTCTCTAGCAGTTATGTAAATTTGTCTTGGTTCCATTTTATCCGTGGTATCCTGTCTGTCGCGGCCTTACGTGCCCGACTCTCTTTCCTGCAGGAGCGTTTCGTTTAGCAATTTTTTGCTTGATTCTCTTGCCCCTGCCAGAGCCGAATGGATGGTCGACTGCGTTGACTTTGACTGCGGAAGTGCGTGGCCATAATTTGTTTTTGGCTTTCATCTTGTAATGCATTTTTCCTGCTGTGACGAAAGGCTTGAGTATTCTTCCGTCGCCTGCGATTCTTCCTATTGTAGCCCTGCAGTTTTCATTGAGCGTGATTGTTTTTTTATTTGGCATTGTGATTAATATAGAATTGTTTTCAAGTTTCTTTGTGAGAGTTGCGAAAGAGCCCGCTGTCCGAATCATTTTTCCACCATCGCCAGGATTTCTTTCAAGATTATATACCTGTGTTCCGAGCGGAATTTTTCCAACCGAAAGAATGTTTCCTTCTTTGGCTTCACCATTTAAGAATATCTTCTGGCCAACATACGCTCCATTGAAAGCCGGATTATAAAATGTCTGCTCGTTGATTGAAATTTTTATTAATGGGGCGGAATGAGCTGCGGAATGAACTAAAGCGATTATTTCTGCCTCGCCTTTTTTGTCTGAAGAAGGATAACCAATTGTTTTATTGTATGCTTGTTTTCTGACTCTGTAAGTTAAGCTTCCCTTTCCTCTTGCTTGTGAAATTATTCTCTTTCCCATTAAATCATCCCCAACTTAGTTGCGACATCAATCGCGGGGTTCTCCTTTTTGAGTTTTACGAATGCAACTTTTTTGTTGTTTTGAATTAAAGTTCTGACTTTTTCCACTTTGACTTTGAATATTTTTTCAACTTCTGCCTTTATTGTTCCTTTTCTTTCTTTCTTTTCGACTTCGAAGATTAATGTGTTTTCGATGTCTATTAGCTTGACTGCTTTTTCTGAAGTTACTGGCTTGAGAATCATTTTTTACTCTCCTTAATTTTATTTTGTTCTTTACCTTCTTTGCTTAATTCATCGAGAGCTTTTTGGGTGTAGATTGTCAGCCTGCCGAGAGGATAAAAGTCTGCTATTGAGATTTCGCTGACTGGCTTGATATCGAAGCCGGAGAACTTTGCTTTTTCTTCGTTTCCTGTCAGGATTAAAACGCCAGCGTTTGATTTGTATTTTCTTCCTCTCATCGAGCCTCTGCCGGCGCGGAGTTCTCTGTTTCTGAAAGCGAGGTTTGAGGTTTCTCCGAAGATATTTTGGATTAATTCCTTGAGAGATTTTGTTTTTTCTGGAAGTGATTCAATTATGAACGGAACGTGCTCGATTTTATCTAAACTTGAATATCTCTTTATGACTAGTTCTTTGTTTGCTGTTGCGGCTATTGCTGAATTTATTGCAATCTGGATTTCTTTCTGGTTTATTTTCTTTTCTTTTCCTATGCCTTTTGGAGGATGAGACTGACGACCGCCTCTTGCTCCCGGAACGTTTGCGCCAACCCAAAAGAACTGGGTTCCCCGACGCCACATTGTTTTTCTTGGAATTCTTGAAATACCTTTTCCGTAATGTCCTTTCCAATCATGCCTTTGGTGGGAGATTGTTCCAGAAGCACTTTGCCTAAGGCCTGCGGTAATGAATGGCGAGTAAGGCTGAATGAATTTGTCTGCTTCGTAATATTTCTTGACAATGTCTTCTCTAACCCTGACTGAGAAAACTTTTGGCAATTCGACTTGAGATTTCTTCTCGCCTTTTGAAGAATAGAGTTGAGCTTTCATAATCCTAACTCCTCAAATATTCTATTCACACCATAACCAAAAATCGGTGCGGAGCAATGGCCGCCAGGCATTATACGGCCTTGGAAATTAAATCCTACCTTTTCTGAATCATAAACTCTTTGCTCGGGAGTTCCAGCAGCATTTCTACGTGCTAAATAGATTTGTCTTTCATCTGGAGAATTACCTACGAAAACCGTAATATCATTATCTGGCGTAAGGAAAGCTGTTTGCTCTGCAGTACATCTTTTTATTATCTGCCTTCCAGTCATTGGCAAGCGAGTTGGTAATGGGATAATTAGTGCTACTGTCATTGTAACACCTCGAGAAATTCGTATTTCTTTTTTGCCTGCATCTTAGTTGGACGATAAGAAGGAGTTAGAAGAATTTGTCTTTTTGCCGGGCCCGGAACAGAACCCCTTAATAGAACGTAAGAAGTCTTGATTTTTCCGTAATGTGGGAAGCCCGAGCTTGGATTTATGTCTTTATCAGAAATTTTTCCTGAGTTAACGAGATTGAGATTGTAGACGACTCTTGAGAAATAACCCATCTGACCCGCCATTGGAACTTGATATGTGACTCTTGCAGGATGCCATGGACCTATGGAACCGATTTTTCTAAGGCCCTTTTCTGATTTGTGGAACCTTAATGTTGCGCCGAATCTTTTTATTGGGCCTTGAGTGCCTTTGCCTATTGTTAGACCGCGAACGTCTAGCAAATCGGATTTTGAAAAATCAGAAAGAGAAAGTTCTTTTCCAATTAGTTTCTTTACGAATTCCAGTTTATTTTCTGACTGAATTGCGAGTTCAATCATGTCGGGAGTTTTTTTGATATTTGTTTGTTTTGGAAGAGAAAATGCGATGACTCTTATATCATCATAATCTTTGGGGGCTTTTTCCAAATTGCCTAAAGTTTTGCCGAGCTTGACTTTTCTTTTTAGTTCTTTATCATTTGAGACAACGATTTCCGTTAAGACTTTTCCATTTTTATAAAATCTTACAGAGTAAATTTTCATTGAAGGGACTTCGAGAACAGTCACAGGAAAGACGATTTGTTTGTTTAGAGTCATTGACTTATCGGTTAGGTCTTTTACCATCACGGAAGCCATGCCTGCTTTGTATGCGATGAATCCTAAAACTCCCTCGTTGGTAGAATGAATTGGCCTCCAATTTGCGCTTGGAAGAACTTTTGCAGCCCTCTTTCTAGGCCAGAATTGTAAACTTCCTGCTCGTGGTCTTGATCTTGTTGACATTTCGTGTTATTACCATTTTGTTTTGGGCGCAACTCCCCCTGTTTATTTTGGAACTCAAGGTTGAAAGTCTTGTTTTCCTGATTAGATTCTTACGGGGTGAGATGAGATTGGGGGTTTAAAAATGTTACGGGATGGTGGGATTTCCTTGGGCGGGCAACTTGGTTTTTTATGGGTGGGATTGGAGAAATTTCTTTGGAATGATGAGGGGGGTTTGAAGGGGACGGGGTTTGTGGAGCTTACGAAGGGCTTGAGGGAGACGCGGGTTTTTGAAACTTTCTGGAGATGTGGATTTGGAGAAGATAGGGAAGGATGGTTCTGAGTGATAGAAAAATGTTGGGGTTTAAAGGAATCGGGTAGTAAGGAATTATTCTTTTCTCATTATGAATAGATACTTGAACCCTCGTAAATAGAAATTATTCGTTATTGCTCTTTGTTTCCATAGGGGCGTGTTCGATGATTGGTTTCTCCTTACTAAACAGACAATGTCAACTGGTCTAAATTGTTTCTCTAACATCGAGTATATCTTTATTCCGACTGGAATAAATCCTGAATTACTCCTCCAATGGTCTCCTATAACCCAAGCGACAATCTTGTCTTTTTTTAGTATCCTCTTTATTTCTATTGCTACTTTTTCGAGTTCTTGATAAAACTCTTCTTTTTCACATGAAATTTTACCAATGCAATTGGGGCTATCTGAATAATGGACATTATTTCCATATGGGGAATCGATAAAAACCATGTCCACACAATTGTTTTCTAAAGGAATCTTTCTAGAATCGTTTTGGACTATATCTTCCCTTGTAGGAAAAATATCGTAACCGATTACATTCCTATTCTCTTCTTTGCAAACATCAATCGTTGTCCCACTTCCACACATCGGGTCAACTATTAAATCGCCCTCTTTAGTATATCTTTTTAAGAGGTTATAAATAACTCCTGCGGGAGTAACGCCATTAAATTTCCAATTTCCTTTAGGATTTCTGCCATAACTCTGTTTTGGAAAGTCCCATAGAGTCGTTGATTGTAAATCTATATTTTCAGACATCTTTTTTGTTGAAAATAATGTTTCATTATAGTTTTATAGATTTCCGCATGAAACTTTACGTTTATTCCAGCTTCAATTTTTCCCAGTAATAATTGCCCTAATAGAAGAAGTTCTCTATTTCTTATAACCTCTGGAGGATAAATCCCTTCAATATTTGGCTTGTTTTTTATACTCTCTGAAATGACTTTCTCCCATTCTTTTCTCACCCCTTGTTTTTTAATCATGGTATTACCAACAATTTTTTTAAATCTTCGATAAATTTGTCAAACATTTTTACTTTGTCGCTCTCTTCAATTTTAGTTTCGCTTAAAACATAACTTCCGTCAGTATCCACTTCTACAATTGCTCTACCCTTCTTTGCAGGATTTTTCGTAGTTAAAGTTCCGTCTTCATCTGGCGTAAGAAAAAATACTTTAACATGTTTTGTAAGTGCATCATTTTTTATTTTTAGATTCCAATATCCTGTTTGTGCAATTCTTTCTCTTAACGTTGATTTACTGGAGAGAACAGCTAAAACCTTGCAATCTTGAGGATTATAAATCACCAAGTCCACATCTGGAAGATGAAAACCAAAGTTACCATAATCTATGGCAAGATTTTTCTTTACTTGTTTAAGTTCTAAGGACAAATTCTTTAAGTCTGTTCTCTCAAATTTTTTGCCGCTAACAATTTTAAGTCCTAATGAGTTGACTTCTTCTTCAACAATATGCAATATTAACTTTTCCAAAGCATTTCCCTTAAAACCTTTCCATGACTGTTCGTAGTCATTCTTCTTTGTTGGATTTTTCTGCCAATCTTTTTTATGTAAAACTTTTGCTTCTTTGAGAAGTTCAGAAATATGTTTATAAGTATCAACACCATGTTTCTTTTTCTTTTCTTCATACATTTTTAGCAAATCTTCAAATTTCATTTTAATTTCTTCATAGTTTTTCCATTATTAAAATATACTCATAAGCATAAGCTAATCTATCCGAATTGCTTGTTGCGCTAAACCTGCCTGTTTTTGAATCTCTGGTTTGAGGCAATACTTTTGAGGGTATCCTTCGTTTTATAATCTTATGCATCTTGAAACCAAGATTAAGCATTATCTCAACAAAAACTTCTGCGTTTAACATAGGAACCTTTCTTAATTCAGTATTCCCAATAACAATACAAGCCCTTCCTTCCGGTTTCAAAACTCGATACATTTCCTCAAAACACTGTTGCATTTCAAAAAAGTAATTTTTTACCGCTTCGGCTTCTTTTTTTGACTTTTTACCTAAATCTTCTATTTCCTGTTTTGCCAATTTACTTTTTATTCCATTATGATCAAACTCTTTTTTATGAACAGAACCAATAAATCCTTCTCTAAATTCCCCTACGCTTTGAGTATATCCAAACCATAATGCCGTTAGTTGATGCAAGTCAGCATACTCGTAAGAAGTAACATAGGGCGGAGAGGTTACAATCAAACTTAAAGAATTATCCTCTGCTGGAAGATTTCTTGCGTCTGCTTTTTTTAAGTTCAAATAATTTTTTAAGTTGCTCTTAACATTAGTCGGTAGAACATTCCAATAGGTTTCATTTCCTCTAATCATCTTCTTAATTTGTCGAGAGAATAAATTCATCGGAGAATCTATTTTTTTATTAAGATCTCTTGTGGGCTTTATACTTTTCATTAACCAAATGGATGCATTTTTTAATATATTTGAAAAAGCACATAAGCAAAAATCACGAATATCCTTATCCTTAATAGTATCTATCCTTCCTAAAATTATGCTTAAATCTTCTCTTAATTTTTTGTTAGGAAACCAATAGTCAATTCGCTCATTAGTAAGTATTCTTGGTAAAATTTCTACGTTTGATAAAGTTTTTTGTTTGTTATTTGATTCAAAATACACATTTAAGTCCGAGAGAACTTTGTCCATCTCGATTTTTAGTTTTTTGGGATTTATAGGAGTTGTTTTAACTTTAGAAATTAAATAAGCCACAGGATTTATATCGACCCCTACTGCTTTTCTTCCAGAAATCAATGATTCAATTAAAGTGGTGCCACAGCCCATAAAGGGGTCACAAACAACATCATTTGAATTTGTGTTTTCTTCTATACATCTTCTTGCTAGTTGAGGAATGAATTTAGCAGGATATTTATGAAATCCATGCGTAGCATAGGATGTATCTTTTTGCGTTAAATCTTCAAAAACCCAGCTCGAGTCCTCTGCCAACTGCTGAAAAATCTCTTTTAACTCCATCTGCATATTGGGGATAGATTCGGTTGTTATATCTTTCTCTATATGAAACAACTGAGAACCATTCTTCTTTGCTAAATCTTCATAAAGTAATTCCATTTATTTCCTCCTTAGATAATACTGTCTAAGAGCTTTATTAAATTATTCTTTTTAAATAGTTGTTCGTATCAAAATGAAATTTTGAAATCTTTCGTCCCTTGCTAAAGAAATTATTGAGGCAACACGTATCAAAAAAAGTTTCTTTTATTATAGAAATCAAAGAGAAAAATTGAAAGTTATTCGCTCTTAAACCTAAATTCCTTGAACGTGATATCATCAGAACCAAGAGAATCAATTAAATCGCGGATTTGCTTCTGGGATTGCGAAAAGGTTTAAATATAACTAAATCTAACTACGTGCATGGAAATAAAGGTTACTGCTAAGAAATGGGGAAGTTCTCTTGGAGTAGTTTTACCTAAAGAGATTGTTGAAGCAAAAAGAATTAAAGAGAATAAAGAGATAATTATTGAAGTAAAAGATGTGCGACCGAAGGCAGGCGAGCTTTTTGGATTGCTGAAAGGATGGGAAAAATCAGGACAAGAGATTAAAGACGAAATGAGAAAAGGGTGGGAGAGTGAATCTGATAAAGAAAGAATGAAAAAATGGAAGAAATAGAATATGTCTTTGACAGTTATGCAATCGTTGAGATTCTTAAGAAAAATGAAAAATATAACCCTTATCTGGAGTATGATGTTTACATGACAGTTTACAATCTTGCTGAAATATATTATTCTGTTCTGAACGAACACGGGGAGGAAAAAGCAAACATCGTCTTTGATAAATATAGAGATTGTGTCTGCGAAATTGAAGATGATGTTCTGAAAGAAGCAATGAAATTTAGGAAAGAACATAAAAAACAAGATATTTCTTATGCGGATGCGATAGGACATACTTATGCTAAGATGCATAGCATGAAATTCTTGACAGGAGACAAAGAGTTTGAGTTAATGGAAAATGTTGAGTTTGTAAAATAATTAGTCGCTCTTAAACCTAAATTCCTTGAAAGTGATGTCTGCGGAATCCAAGCCATCAATTAAATCTCTGATTTGTTTTTGGTGCTTGCTTAACTGAGATGTGCCTTCCTTGACTTCAACGAAATGGACGCCTTTGACGTCACGTTCATCGAGGCCTTCGAAAACTACATAATCAATCGGGTCGCCGAGAAACTTGCATTCGCTTGGCTTGAAAGGAAAGCCTTCAAGGAATGGGGCGAATGTTTCAGATACTTTTCCTTTGATTCCTGCCCTTTGCTGATTGGCTATATCTTTTCTTAATGAAACAAGATTCCTTTGCCATTTCAAGTCTGATTTGAGAACCGCGAGTTTGTAAGTCAACCAAACAACTAAGACAAATGCTATTGCTGCAAGGAAGACGAACAAAACAGAGATTTCCATGTCAGAAAGAAAGAAGGAGTGTATAAATTATTTTCTATAAATAAAATAAGCGATGAGGACGAGTGCACAGCCAATTAATGCTAGCACATTTGCAAAGATTAAAGGAAAGTCATTAATGCTTATTCCATAAAATAGCCAAATTAGAATGCCTACAGAAAATATTAAATATGTTGTTAAGGAAATCTCCTTAGCACTTTTCTTTTTTATTATCTTAATCGCTTGAGGAAAATATCCGAAAGACATTATAATGCCTGCAATTGTTGCCAAAACAGCGAGAACACTTATCATTTCAGAAACATGTTGAATTAGGTGACATCCTCCGCACCCTAAAGGTTTGACTCTACGGAGTCAAATCCGCCTTCGGCGGAGTGCGGCTTCCCACGACGGCAAAACATCAGTCTTCCATCA
>JAGVWX010000019.1 GCA_018304105.1 Candidatus Pacearchaeota archaeon
AAGAGAAAGATTGGGATTTAACATTCAATAAATACAAAGAAGATGTCTATGAAGAGAAGAAGTACGATTCTCCAAGCAAATATCTAGATAAAGTTGAAGCTTTAGAGAAAGATATATTGGAAGGAGTTAGAGAATTAAAAACTAAAGTTAAAACAGAAAATTAATTAAACTCCAGCAACTTACATTCATTAACAAACAAAAACAGAGGAAAGAACAAGAAAAAAGCTTGAAGAATAGTTCAATGCACAACCCTCTCCTGGGGCATCGAATACAAATTCATGCCCAACATGGGATTTGAATAAAATTCGGGGAATTTCCACCCCCGGAGGGGGCATTTTTGTTTTGTTGTAATGCTCATTAGACAAACGTCTGGGGTAATCTTTAAATATCTCTACTTGGGACTATTAGTATGATTGTATCAGACAGTATTGGAAACATCTCCCCAATAATCTTAAGCGTGCTGACAATAGCTTACCTAATGTTATTTGAGCTTGGAAATGAGAAAATTAAACATGCATTAAGGCCCCTTGTAATAGTATTAATAATTATCTTCTTAATTATCGCATCATTAAGTGTCTGGGGGATATATTCTAAACTAGGATAATGGAAAAGAAAATAGTGCTCTTGCTTGTTTTGGCTTTGGTTTTATCGGAAATATTTCTGAACATAAATGAAGCAGTCGGATTTATCATGTACAGCATTTTGATTGCTTTTTGTTTGCTTTCCCTGTCACATGTAGAATCTTTGAACGACCCTGGTAAATTAATGATTGTTTTTATGATTATACCTATAGTGAGAATAACAGAATCATTTATTACATTTGGATTTTTTTGGAAAATAATTATTTCTTATAGCATCCTGCTTTTTTTATCTTTCTATTATTCTGTGAGGTTTAAATTAGACCACGGCCATAAAAAAGAAAAATTGGGCTTGCTCCCTGTTGCAATAATATCTCCGGTTGCGTTTGCAAATCCCGCTTTGTAAGCATTGCCATAACCCCTCACTGGTTGAACAAAAACAGTTGCCCCATTCTTATGGGCAATGTACTTCGTATTGTCTGTTTTTTCTCAGTTTTTCTGAAGGTATACTTTTTAGCACTCTTCTTATTGCCTTCTCTTCGTTTAAAGCGGGAATCACTACCGTGATTTTCTTGGACTTCTGGGGGTGTTTTGCCGTGTTTTTTGCCATGCTAATAACTCAGAATTAGGCTCTGATGCGCCACCACCTCTCTCAAAATATACCTTGGGAAATGTTTATAAAACTTGTGGTTTACGTTATTTTCAAGTAATAACAATTGACAAAATGAGAGAGCATTTAGAAAAATAGGCTCTGTTGAAAATCTTTTCTGCGAATTGTTGTATGCCTGCGCAGATAGGTTCGGTTCGCAGTTAATTTAGCTAATCGTCCATTCTATTTCGCATAGAAAGTTACAAAAGGTGTATATAATGATACAAAATAAGATATCTTGTCCAAATTATAACCATATGTTGTATAAAATATTACAAAATCTGTAACTATAGGTACAAAATAGTAATATTTATAAACTCTAAAGCAGTAGATATGCTATGGTCACTAAATATGATATCTTTGAGATTATTTATAAAAATAGGGCGTCACTTAAACCAATAGAAGTAGTTAGAAAACTCAATAAAGACGAAAGAGAATATCACGCAATACACAGATGTCTAAGAGAGCTTGTAAATGAAAAATTGCTGATAAAAAAGAAAGGGGGATTTCAGGCAGAAATCTCAAAGAAATCAGAATCGCTGTATAATTTAATCTTTTATTGTATAAAAAATGGAATAAATTATAATCTTATTTTAGATAAAAACTTTGCACAGTTTATCAGCAAGGCCTTACAAAAAGAAGAAATTAATTCTAAAAATATAAAACTTAATCCAAGAACAGCCAAGAAATACGTTGATATCTTGGACAAGTACAGCATGATTCTCATAATTTCTGAGAAGCCGCTAAGAGCTAAAATATTTTACAATGTTCTCCTTAACAATCTGCTGATATATTTTGAATACAAACATTCGGTTCTTACTGAAAGTTCAAAAAGTTATACTTCCGAGATAAAGAAAGAATTAGGGATATATAGAAAATTAAGAAAGAAGGATGAATCGAGATATCAGAAGATAATGAGCGAATTTGAGGCATCATTTATTTATCATAGTCTTTCTTTGGAGGGAAATCCTATAACTCTCCCAGACACAATTAAAATTCTGAGAGACAAATTAATGCCTGCAAACTTAAAGACGGCAGATGTTGATGAAATAAAGAATTATCAAGAGGCTATGCTTCAGATGCTAAAAGACGCAAGTGAAAGAAAACCTCTCAGTTTGCAGTTAATTCTAGATTACCACAAGATTGCAATGAGACATCGTTCACATTTAGCAGGAGGGATTAGAGCAATTCCGGTGTATATTAAAGGAAATCCCGACTTTAAAACTATTCCTCCCGAGAAGATTAGAGAAGAGCTAGAAAAGCTGTTTGATAAGTACAATGAATTTATTAAAAAGAAAAACGTGCCTTTAGAGGAAACATTAAAATTTGCAGTTTATTTTCATAATGAATTTCAGCATATTCATCCATTCGAAGATGGTAATAGCAGAACAACAAGGCTAATTACTTTTCACTTGTTACAATCTTTAGACATTCCTATACTGGATATTCCATTCGGTCTGCTCGATGAATACTTGAACTACGCAAAGGGCTCAAAAAGTAGAGAAGATACAAAGTTATATCAAAGCTTTCAAAAGATAATCTTATTTAATCTTAAGAAGATAAATAAGAGATTTGATTAGAAACTATCTTTACTTCAAATGATTCACTATTATTCTGTGTTGATCCGAATATCGCCGGGAAAATAATTAAAAAAGACCTGCCCAATTTAGAAAAACAAATTAAGAAGATAAAAGAAGAATTAATAAAGCAAAGCAGATGAATGTTAAAATGAAATATATACTTATTGCAGGAGTTGTAATCGTTTTAGCGTTTTTAGGAGTTTTATACTTCATCCCTTTAGGAATTGAGCCCCTCACAGAACTATATCTTGAAAACCACACTTCTCTCCCAGTCAACGTTTATCTGAACAAGACATATAATTTCTCTTTTACAACTCACAATCTGGAATATCAGAAGGTTGAATATGGCTATAGTATTAAATCTTTTGACGTTAATGACATCCTTCTCTTCAAAATTGACGAAGGAAAATTCATCCTTTTTAATAACGAGAGTAAAACCATCAATGAAGATTATATTTTTAATGAGCCTTTCAACAGAGCAAAGCTCCAAGTTAAAATAACTAAAAACCTAATCGGAACGCCCGAATTCAAAAGAAGATTATGGTGGCCTGACCCAAATTATCCAACCGAAATAGACATACATTTCTGGGTGGATGAAATCGTGCAGACAAAGATAATTATTACTCCGGATTAGATGTGCGATTCTGTTAAAAATCTTTTTGTGGTTGGTTTAGGAATCCCCCAATTCGAATTTGACCTAACGGTCAAAAACCCACCTTCCGCCCAGATAGTTTCGACATTTAGTTAATGAGCTACTGTTACGCGCCGCAATTGGACGCCTGTTCAAGAGACAAGGTCAACGACATTCGTCGTTGAGGCACTGACGAAGTCATTCGTTTCACTCATGAGGCAGCCAGCTGGCGTCTTAATCATTTGGCTCATTTGAACTTGGTCAACTCCTTTCAGTCGTTGAGGCACTGACGAAGTCATTCGTTTCACTCATGAGGCAGCCAGTTCGCCAAGCGATGCGTTAATTAGTTAATTGTCAGTCGAATTATTCGTTGCAAACGATTCTAATTTTGGTAGTTTCAGAATCTCGCTCGAATTTAACTTTTTTAACCGGTATATAATAACTACATACTGGTAGCTAAAAAACCTATATCTTGGAAAGTAACAATCCTTATAAATAAATTTGTTATCAAAACATAATGACAAAAAACTCACAGTTTGTTTATATTTTCTTAGTCTTAACAGTTCTCTCCTTAAATTTAGCAAACGCGCAGGCATTAGTCGCTGGAAAAGTTTACAATGCAGACTTTAGTGATATTCTTTCTGGCGTAAATGTTAAAGTTGTTTGCAATAACGCAGAACCTTCGAATACAATCACTCTTGGAGACGGGACTTATGCTGTTCGTTTTGAAGAAACAGAATGCAATGAAAGCGATAGCGTGAGTGTCGTTGCAAGCAAATCCGGTTTCCAGGATAAATCAGGCTCTGGGACTATAAGTCGATGCGAGGGTACAGATTGCGAAGAGCCATACGTTACAATTATTAATCTGGGGATGAAAACTCAGACGTCCAACGGAGGAAATACTGGCGGTGGAAGCAGTGGAAGACACTATTTATGCGGTAACGGAAAATGTGATAGCGGAGAGAGTGTAAATACATGTCCTAAAGACTGCAAGACAATCGAACTATTAACGCAAACGACCAACACAACAGCTAATGCAGATGATGAAGAAACAACAGGAACGCAAGCAACAAGAACTGAAATTCCTGAAGAAACTTTGTCAGAAACAACTAACGCAAGCTCTTTCCCAGGAATAACCGGTGCAGTAATCGGAACTCTAGGAGCTGCCGGAACATTTCTCATCATAGTATTCCTAATTGGAATAATTGCTGCTGCCATTACAGTAAGAATTATTAGAAAGAGAAACAGATTTCAGGAATTTTAAATAAATTCTAAGTCGCGCGCCGCAACCAAAACAATCCAATAAACTCGCTTAGAAATATTCTGTTTAGATTTTTGGCTGGGACGACTTCTCTGACTTCTTTAATTCTATGAACAAACAGCGTGACGGAAAGAAAACGCAACAGCGCGCTTAGGATGAAAATCCAGACAATCCCGGAAATTCCAAGCGCAACTCCGCTAAATGACGAGAGTGCCCCGCCGAGGGTTGCGCCGATAAACGCCCCGAGGGAGTTTAGGATTCCAGTGTAAGCAGAAATAAGCGCGAGCCTTTCTCGCGTGATTGCATGAAACATGAAAGTCCACGTTGCCAAATTAAATCCTGCCCAGACAATACCTGAAAAAGATTCAACAAGAATAAGATAAATGACGACGAAAGAGGTATGTAAACTTGCCATAAAAATTGTCAGCACCCACAACGCCGGAATCACCCATATCAAATAACCGGAGAATTTGAATATGGCGACATTGCCGTACCGCTCAATCAACCTTCCCCAGAACTGTATAGTTAAAAGTGTCGTGATAATCGGAGCAACCAATATCATTGTGAAGGCAAAATAATTCAAGCCAAGGTTTTTTAATTCATAAACTACAAAGAACGGCGATGCAACTGCCGTCGAGAAAGAAACCAGCGCCCAAAAAATCGCGAAGCGCCCGAAATTATTCGATGACATCTTTCGCAGAAATTGCCAGAAACTGAAATAATAGCCCTCGCTATGCTGTAACTTGGGTTCGTATTTTTTCGTGAACATATAAGCAGAGAAACTTCTTCCTAGAAACGCGACAAAAAGAATAATCGCAAATCCTGCAAATACATTGAACGGCGTGAGAAAATACAAAACTAATCCGGCAATTCCTGTGCTCAGCAGGCCGACAATTCCGCAAACCTTGCTTCTTCTCCCAAAATAAGAATCTGCGTTTTTTATGACGATGTCTTTCATCCATGAGCTCCAGGCAGGACCGACAAACGAACCGGCGACGCTTAGGATAGTGTATAAAACGATGACTAAAACCGAGCTTATAACGGCGGACAGGCCGAAAAAGAAATATGCTATGCCGACGGCAATGAGGGGAAGCCACAAGATTGCTTGGATAGTGACAAACCATAAAAGAATTTTTTTTCTGGAATGTTTTTCGATGGCTCTTGAACCAAATAATTGTGAGATTGTCCCAAGAAGCTGCGGCAGAGCGCTCAACAAACCAATGTGAGTATTCGTCGCGCCAAGCGCGAGAGCATACGGAGTAATATATTTTGAGCCAAAGCCGTCCATCACGGAAGCGGCACTTCCTTCAACGATGCTTATTTCTGCTGCTTTCTCGCGAAGTTTCTCGTCTTTTAATTTTTTCTCTTCCATGACTGGCATTAATACATAAGTTTTGTGCGCTGCAATTGGACGCCCTTTTTTGAGGCTGTCGTCTTAATTATTTAGCTCAGCAGCGCACCAACTTAATGATTTTCCTTTATTTAGAAATGGGAGTTTAAAAATTGTGACTAATTACAGCGTGATAATCTTTATTAATCTAGAAAGAGTAATGGGAGAATGAAAAAGAGTGGTGCATATTTGCTTTTGGTTTTTTTAGTTGTCGCGGTTGTGGGAATTGTGGTTTATTCATTTATAGTTTTTAGACCTTCGGAAGAAGCAGGAGAAGAGATTATGCTCGCACCTTTGACAATTCATTTTCCGGCAAATTGTTCAGATTTTGAGATAAAGGCGGTTTGGGACAGCGTGTTTCTGGTTTCTTCAGATAATATTTACATAGCCACTAATAACACTGGAACTGGTGCCTGTACTGCATTTTATGCATATAAAAGTTTGAGTAGCAATGCGACTTACGTGATGGGGGGTTATGCAGTCCGCGATAACAGCGGAATAAACGGTCCATATGTGGAAATCAATTCGTCTAATGTATTTTATTTTTATGGAAATTTAACTTTTGTTGATACGGAGTTCTTGAATTTTACTTCTGATTTAGTTGGAAATCCATTTTATATTTTTGCTATCTTGGGTGTTGGCGCTTATTTTGATGCGGGGGCATATAACTGGACTCAGGTTCCAATTGAACCATATGAGAAATTTAAATCACAGTTTAATTATATGAATGATTCGGCTTTTGTTTGGTCGTCGCCATTGTTTACGATAGATGAATCGACTTCAATGAGCTCTTCGGGAATTACTGGAACTAACAAAACTCTTCAAGTTAATTCTACTGTTTCCGCTTTAGTTCATGGTTACAATCAAACTATGGCTTATATCGGATCAACTACTCGTGCAATTCAGTGTTCTCCGAATTGGACATGCACAGACTGGGGTGCTTGCAATGGAACTGTTCAAAACAGAACATGCACGGACCAAAGAAACTGCGGTATCGCATATGGCAGACCGTCGCTAACTCAAAGTTGTAGTTTAGCATGCATGCCGAACTGGACTGCAGTTAACGCGACTACTATATGCAATTCAAATGAAACTTTTGTTATATGGTATAATGACACGAAAAGGTGCGCGAATATGACGAGGCCGGCAAACACAACAGGATATTGCGATTATGGAAATAACGGTTTGATAGGAAAGCTCAGCGATATAGCGCATGATAATCTGGATGTTGACGCCTTGAAGATTAATAACAGCGCAGTTAACTATTCAAAAAATTATACGGGCGATAAATATGTAGAATTGATTGAGGATGTTGATGATGTTGATATTGTAAGGGTGCGATTTAGATATGACTTTGACGATGGGCCTTTGAATTTGAAGACTGTCAGGATTGAAAAGCAAGACGATGAATCTGAATTTGGCTATCTTATTGTTGACGGGCTTGATGTCACCAATAAAGATTTTAGAGTTGATAAAATTTATGACTCTGGTGCTGTGTGCGTTAAGGATTACGCAATAACCAATATTAATGAGATAGATGACGAATGCGAAGGAAATGACGAATATATTATAGTTTGTCCCGGGAAAAGCGGAGAATTTAATTGCAGTGACGGGGGAAGCGGAACTTATCTCGTCAGAGGATTGGATAATTCAGGGGTTAGAGAGCTAGCAGATACGGTTTCGACTACTACGACAACCACTACAACTGCCTCGCAAGGGAGCCCGGCTTGCCAAGTAGATTGGGATTGCGGGCTTTGGGGCGATTGCGTTGGAGGAGTGCAAAAAAGACTTTGCACAGACCTAAGCACTTGTCCTGGCACGAACAAGAGCTACAACCAAACTCAAGCGTGCACTGAAGGCTGCACTCCAAGTTGGAAATGTGGAAATTGGACGTCTAAAGATTGCGGACCGGGAGAGGAGCAGAACCAGGAATGCACGGATTTGAACGGATGCGAAGCAGATCAAACAAGGACAAGAGACTGTCCTGAGGATGGAGGCGGAGGAATTGACTGGATGCTTATCGGAATTGTAATTGCTGCCGCAGTTATTGTATTGGCTGCGATTATATTGATAATTGTTGTGAAAAAAAGGAGAAATGCCAGAGTATCTGAAGAAAATTCTATAGTGCTGCAAAAGCCACTCGCGGGAAATTTTAATCCAACGCATTACGGTGGGCAGGGTTTTGGAAGATGAGGCAGAAGATTTTTAAATGAACTACTGATAGATTTTTATGAGAAATTTACATTCTTTGGTTGGCGCGGCTGCAGGGCTTGCGATTTTTGTTGGAAGTTCTGGATGTTATTCGCCGAAGCCGATGCCGCGTTTTTTACCAGAGCAAATGAGTTATTCGACTGGAGACAGGGAATTAAAAGTTCATGTTGAACCGATTGATACAAAACCTGAGAATGAAATGATTTTCGGAGAGAATGTAAACGGGAAAGGATTTGCGCCGTTTGTTTTTGTTTTTGATAATCGCGCGGGAGAAAGAATTAGAATTCCGAGGGGAGGAATTGAGTTTATCAACGGAGATTGTTCGTGGGTTCAGGTTTCTGGTGCGGATGTTGCGCGCGGATATGAATCGAGAGGAAAAATTGCGACGACTGCCACATTTGGCTGGATGAAACCAATCGTGATGGCGAGTGCAATAAATAACCAAGCTAAGAGAGAAGGAGATTATGATAGAAAGGTAATGGATTCACAAGTCTATGTTGCTGCTGGTTCGAGTGTTCAAGGGTTGATTGTTTACAAACCGAGAAAAAAAGATGGGAATGTTGATGAGAGAATGAATAGCGGAAGATTTATAATCCCATATTATGCTGGAGAAGAAAGAAGAGAAACAACTCTTCAACTTGGAAAATGAATAGAACACTTACGGCGCTGGTGATGGCGACAGGATTGGTTGTGAATTCTGGATGCGGTATAACATTAAGAAAAACTCCGAATATTCCTTTTGAGACTTGTGCGAATCGTTATGAAGAGCGCGGAGTTAGAATTGGGGTTGAGCCGTTCGAAACGAAACAAGAAACTGAAAAGGACTGGTATTGGGAAATTGTCCCTAGAGGTTTTGTGCCGGTTTATGTTTGTGTTCAAAGTGATCCTAACTCTTTTTCTCCGGTTGATATTCATGCGACTGAAGCGAGATTTGTTGGCTCTGACGGAACGCAATGGAGTTATGTTTTGCCGTTGGAAATGACTGCGAAGTTTAACAGAAAAGTTGACGCTGGAAATGTTGCAGTGGCGGTTGCTGGGAGTTTGCTTCTTCCTGGTTTTGGTCTTGGTTTTGCGATTGGAGCGGCGATTGGTGACGCGCAACTTAAAGCAATCGAGAGAAATTTTGTCGAGAAAACTTTTAGAGAAAATTTTGAAGTTGCGCCTGGAGGAGAATCGCGCGGATTTGTTATTATGGGGCGCGATGGAATTGAGCAAGGAGCGCCGGCGAAATTTAGTTATGGCGGAACCGAGGGTGGAACTTTTTATCTTCCTATTGGTTTAGATGGAAAAGTTGAAGAAGTGGAATTTGTTTTCGGACCCGAGGGAAATGTTTATGACAGAATAGGGAAGAAATAATTTTATAAATATTAGATTAGTTCTTCATCCAACTTCTTTCCCAGCTTCTGACTTCGTGTTCGTCGAGAGAGACATTGAATTTTCTTTTTTTCATGAGAAGTTTTCTGTAAAGGAAGCCGAAGAGGATGCCGAAGAACATTCCAGATAGATGGGCGATGTTGCCAGTGTTGTTTAATGGGTTGTTTGTGAAGAAGCCGTAGGCGCCGAGGATGTCTGCTGCTGCCCAGACTATTCCTGCGACGAACATTGGCATTGGTATGCTGTAAACCCAGACGACCATTAACGGGCGGAGGATTATTAAAGCTCCGAGAATTCCGAAAATAGCTCCAGACGCTCCGAGAGAAGAGTCGTAAAAATTTACCGCGATTAGATTTGCTAAAATTCCTGTTGTGAAAAAGACGACAAGAAATCTTTTGCTTGAGATAAGGCTTTCAAGGATTGAGCCGAAAAGGACGAGGGCGAAGAGATTTAGTAGGAGGTGGGCGATGCCGCCGTGAAGGAAAATCGCGGTGACGAAACGCCAAGGTTGCTGCCAGGAAGTTTGGTCTAAGACGAGAATGTCTATGAAACTGGAGAATAAAATTTGAATTATGAAAATTAAAATCATTAACAAACAGAGTTTGAGTGCGTAAAAGCGGAAGCGTTTCATGTAACTTTTAGTGGATGGAGGTTTATAAAATTCTTGGAAGATTGGGTTTGTTGAAAATCTTTTCTATAGGGTTTAAGATTCCCACAGGGATTTCACTTTCAGTGAAAAACCCACCCTTCCTCGCCCACCCCTTTCGCCCCAATCAAAATAGTAAACCTGTAATTTTTGTTTTTTTAACAAAGCCGAAGGATGGGAAATCTTCTATTTTGAAACATTATTTCATTTATGAAATAATGTTACTACTTTGATAAAATGCTACAAGTTTATATATTTGAATCTTTTTCTTTTACGAGGAGTGAAAGCATGGCGAACGCCATTCAATCAATTGCGTTCAATAAATTTCACACTATTGAAAGGAGGTTGAAAGAAGATGAATAAGTTTTTTATTCTAACACTAACGATTACAAGTATTTTACTATTTAGCACGGGGGTTTTTGCTTTTAGCACGACGACTTACTTACAATCTCAGGGAGTTGGTTCTTATGCACAGTTATCTCCAAATCACGTAACTTCTGGAGTTCAGTCAGTAGACCTATATGCTCCATTCGATAATGCAAATGGTCCGGAAGGTCGAGTAAGAATACAATTTAATGAACCCGTAACTCTGAATGATATAGCAAATATTTCTTGGCAGCAATATGTTGCACAAGGATATGCATCCCATGTCGACGTCAAAATTGATACAGACAACAATGGAACCGAAGATGATGCATTAGTATTCGAGTATGCTAAAGTTAGTTCTGCTAATTGTGATGCAACACCTTATCCTACTGGACAAATGAATACTTTTGGAACTTTGGGTATCGTAAATAATGCGGCTATGGCCTGGTTATCATCAGGAGATGCAGGACCCTGCGGCGGCAGTCCGACTTTTTATTGGCATTCGTTAACAGACTGGAAATTAGGAAATAACACAAACGGTATTAACGGTAGCACCAAGGTAACCGCTTTCGAAATTGAAGTCGATGGATGGATTGAACAATCCGAGGCATTCATTGATGATGTAATGCTTAATGGGCAGCTCATTCAGAACTTTGAAGGAACGCAAATCGGTTCTGGCGAGGTCGGCACAGATTTCACGTTTTTGGCTAATCCAAATCCATTGAATTTTGGGACAATCGTTGCTGGGCATTCCGGCGTGGCTGTTTCGACATTAACAGTTGGGGCATCTAATTTGAAAGTTCAGAATGTAGCTGTAACTTCAATTATCGGAACTGTCTTTAATGGAACAAATGTGCTTTTTAGTCAGAATGGAGGAATTAGCTACATGTCTGCACCGAGTTGGACACCGTTATCAATTCCCCACAATACAGTTTCTAATCTGCATGTGAAGTTAACAATTCCATCTGGAACTCCTTCTGGAGCATTTAGCGGACAAATAGTGTATACTGTTATGGAAGCAATCTAATATGAAAGTTCAAATTTTTTCTTTTTTCTTTTTTATATTGGTTTTCTCTAGCTTGGTTGGCGCGTCATTGCAGTTAGACAGGGGAAGCTTGGTTTTCAGTCTCGGCTTAAACGAAAGAGCTTGCAAGACAGTAAGAATTTCGTCGGGCGATTATTTCGGGGGAATTCAAATCAAAGATATATGGGCGGGGACTCCTGACGAAGCAAGGAATTTTGGGGCGTATAATTTTACTTCGGAGGATCATGGCCTTTCAATTTCTTATGCTAAGCCAATTAGTAACCTTCAGAATTCTGTTGATGAAGAAGTTTGTTTGGAAGGTTCGAAGCTGGGAGATTACAAAGGAGCGATAATTTTTACTCCAGAATCATCTGAGCAGATTAATGTTGAAATTGGAACATGGCTTTTAGTTCATGTTTCCGAAAATCCGCAAGAATTAACTGAAAAACAAATGTCTGTTTTTAGTTCTGGAAGCGGAAGCGGCAGTTCAGCTTTATCTGGACAGAAAGTGTCTGATGAAACAGTGAGCAAAACGAATGGGAATTTTGACACTTTAGCTTACACACGCGAGGGGCAGCAAGAAGCATCGTCTCCTATAATCGGAACAGTTGTTAACGAAGACGGCTCATCCAGAAATACTGTTATTAGCATCATAGTCATATTCATTGTCGCAATTGCGCTTGCGATGTTTTTTATTCAGCGCAGGAGAAGAATAGCGAGAAATCCATGGTTAAATTCTCAATATTAATTATAGGCATATTGGTATTCTCAGTAGGAATAGTTGGAGCGGTAGGAAGCATCACAGCAACGCAGAACCTTACAGTTATGGTTGTAGGCGCTCTACATGAAATTTTCGTTACATCGCCAGTTGATGGAACGATTTATACTTCCAGAGTTGTTTGGGTCAATGTAAGCACGGGTGCTGATATTGTTGGCTATATCAAATATAGGGACAATGATAAAAACTCAGAAGTTACTTTGTGCAGAAACTGCAATGCATCGTCGAAGAGAAAACCGTTTGACGAAGGATTTCATGATGTTTTATTTAGCGCAGCCATGCCAGAAGGACTGATATACAAGCATGTTAAATTCTGGGTTGACAGCAAGGTGCCTGTAATAAAGAAAGTTGGCCCGAGAAAAGGATTCTGGTTTGAGGACTACATGATTCAGTTTTATGAAGTAAATCCGAAGCAGGTTCTTCTGGCATATGGAAATAACATAACAGGATACAGGACGGAAGAGGTAAACATTTCATTATGCACTGTGAAAAGAGATACTTGGACATGCAATGGCAATGTTAGTTTAGCAGACTACGATTTGGAAAAAGTAGACTATTGGTTTAGCGTTTATGATATTGCGTCGCACAGCGCTCTTTCAAAAATTAAGACTCTGGACGTTGATTCTTCATCGCCAATTATAGAAGATTTGAATTATTCGCTTGATGGGCGGGAGGTTAGTTTTGCGATTGACATTGATGAACTAAATTTCAAAGTAGCCAGTTACAAGGATAGTTTAATAAAAAAGCCGAAGGAGATTGTTCTGTGTCGGGGCCTGAAGGATGGTAAATGTTTGTCCAATAAAAGATTTGCGAATGGAAATCATAGCCTTCTTTTGACAGTCAGAGATAAAGCGGGGAATTCTGCAAACGAGACGATTTTTTTTGTTGTTTGATTGAACCTACATACGTGGAAATGTTTTTATATGGATATTTAATTGAAAGAGCATGCCATTTAAAGACAGATTAGTTGTGGGATTGGGCGGAGGGCCGATTCCGGGAAAGTTTTATTTTCATACTAATGGGAGAGATGCCTATGGGATGTATGAGTCCAGTCAAGTAATGGGCGCGATGGAACATTTACGAGAAGCTTTAAGGCAGACTGGAGAGCCGAGAGAATTGTTTTACAAGGACTGGGAGTTTATGGTTGGAGCTATGTGGGGAGACCGTGGACAAAGGGTGATGGATGTTTTCGGGGCGACGGAAAAAGAGATATTGTCCGGAAATCCTGAAATTGAAGGCTGGGTTGTAAGGGAAGGTGTTGCCAGGAGGGAAAAGGGCATTTCATGTTTAGAAGGTTTGGGTTTGGCAGTTGCAGAGTTTCGCCTTAGAGTAAATAGCGACAGTTTATTGGCATATTTGCAAGCAGACATGCCGAAGCTGCCATTTGTTTCTGGCGATACGCATGTAATTAGGATGTAGGAAGTTTTAAAAACTCACAATCTTTTTTTTGAATATGACAACTAAAACTTGGGGGTATCCCCATTGGCATCACAAGAAGTGATTTATTTAGTTGTGACTTTGATTGCGAATTTGATACAGATTCTAGCTTAAATTTACAGGTCCCAGCCATCGCCCAAGAAATTGTAATACCTAACTCCTCGTCGGACAGAGTGGTTGTGGATGTTTTCAGTTTTGATGGTGTTAGAAGTTTTCTTTTAAGTAATGCAGGGTTTTCGCTTCGCTCAAAAAATTATAATGCCACCAAAAACCCCGAACAGAGGGGTTGTGAGTTGATGTTTGATTTTTCCTTGAGTTTGGAAGAAGCTGAAGATATCAGACAGTTAAGCGACATAACAAATAATTTTATAATCTCATTTGGAGATATAATTAAATATATGGCGATTGTAGTTCAACGGTTAGAACGTACGACTGTGGCTCGTAAGACGAGAGTTCGACTCTCTCCTTTCGCTTCGAATGAAATGAGAAGAGAAAATGATCGGCCGGAGGTCGGGCTTTTCGCTTTCAGCGAAGCTGAACTGGAATGGAAAAATGAAAATGTGCAAGTTTCGCAGCTAAATCTTTATAAATTCATGGAGGTTTAATAAAATATGGCACAAGAAATGAATCTAGACGTGAAGGAAATATTGACCAGGTTGGCAAGGCTTCAGGCAGATGTAGAATATATTAAGTCCAATATGAAATTGGAAGACGAACTGAAAGAAGAGATGAAGGCGTGGGAAGAAACGGGCGCGGAAGACTGTGCTAATTTTCTTGAAAAACATAATTTATAATGGATAAAGGAGAATTGTGGGTTGTGTCGTTTCCTTTGAGAAAGGGAAGGGAGCAGAGCGGAAATCGGCCTGCCGTTATTATGGCGGATACGATGACCGATATAGTATTGGCTGTTCCATTAACATCTAACTTGCAGGCTCTAGAAGAGTTTTCTTTTACGCTTGGGATTAGGAAATCTCAGCGAAACCAGCTGGATAAAGATTCTGTTGCGTTGATTTTTCAATTGCAAGCAGTTGATAAAAAGAGGCTTGTTCATAAAATGGGAAATTTGGAGGATTCCGATTTGGAGCAAATTAATAAAAAGCTAAGAGATTTATTGAAACTATGAAAATGGAAGTATCAAAAGTTAAGGGATTTCAGGATGTTTTGCCGCCTGAAAGTCTGAAGAAGGCAAGAGTGAAGGAAGTTATTGAGAAATGGTTTAGGCTTTATGGGTTTGTGCCTTGGGAGACGCCGGTTGTTGAGTATGACGAGCTGATGAGACCGGACAATTTACCTAGCGAAGGAGTTGATGAGGCAGTTTCGGACAGGTTTAAGCTGCAGGACAGGGGAGGAAGAAATCTTGGACTTAGATACGAATTTACTTTTCAGCTTTCTAGGATTTTGAAAGAGAATCCGAATATGAAAATGCCGATTAAGAGATATCAAATTGGGGAAGTTTTCAGGGATGAGCCGATTTCTGCGAGGAGATTCAGGCAGCTCACGCAGTGCGATGTTGATATTATTGGAGACGCTACAATAAATCCGGATGCTGAGGTCTTGGCTTGCTTTGCTGACATCTTGAAAGAGTTGAAAGTTGAGTTTGAGATTGTTGTGAATAACAGGAAACTTCTTGAGTCGATTATTGACAGTGTTGAAATTCAGAACGTTAAAGGAGTCATGAGAGAATTAGACAAGATGGACAAGACGGGAATTGATGAAGTAAAAGCTAATTTGAGAAAGTATGCAGAGGCGAATCAGATTATTACGCTGTTGAGGCTGCTTGAGAAAGATTTGGCTTTCTTCAAAGAGAATGGATTTGATGGGGTTGACGAGCTGGTTGAGTTGATGGAACTTTGCAAAGCTTACGGCGTGAAGATCAATTTTAATCCTGGTTTAATTAGAGGGTTTGGATATTACACTGGAAATGTTTTTGAGATTAGAGTTAAAGACAGCAAAGATTCTATCGCTGGAGGCGGAAGGTATGATAAGAGCGTTGGAAAATATCTTGGAAGAGAGATTCCAGCTGTTGGAATTTCATTCGGGCTTGAGAGAGTTACTGAAATGGCGAGTGTGAAAATGGATGGATTTCCTAAAGTGCTAATTCTAAGTATTGAGCAGGACTTGGCGGCGATTAAACTTGTTGTAAAGTTAAGGAAGGAAGGGATTTCTTCAGGAATTGATTTCAGGAAAGTCGGGAAAGGAATGGATTATGCGAACGCAATGAAAATTCCTTATGTTGTTTTTCTCGGGGAAAGCGAAGTCGGAAGCAAAAAGTACAAGTTGAAGAACATGGAAACGGGGAAGGAAGAGCTGTTGAGCGAATCTGGGTTGATTAAGAAACTGGGGAAGTAGACGACCTTGTGAGCGATAGATAACGAAAGTGTTAAATAATCTTGACGTCTTTTAGGAATATGACAGAAACAGCAAGCATAGAAAAAGTGTATATGGAACTTCTTGCGTTGAAGAAGGAGATAGATTTTATAAAAACGCGCATTATGGATATAGAAGTTGTTATGACTTCTGAGGAAGAAGCTCAATTGGAAGACGCTCTTGAGCAGCACAAAAAGGGAAAAACAAAGAAACTGGAAGATTTGAAAAAAGAATTGGGTGATTAAGGTGTTTGAAATTTTCTTCGGTTCTCAGCCAGAAAAATTTCTTAAAAAGGCTGAGAAAGAATTAAGGGAAAGACTTTGGGATAAGCTAGATGAATTGAAATTAAATCCGTTTCCCTCTGATGTTGTTAGAGTTGTTGGCACGAAAGAAAAGGCGTTTCGGGTGAGAGTTGGAGGCTATAGGATACAATATTATGTTTTTCAGGATAAAAAGGAGATACTTGTTTTTGACATTGATAAAAGGGGAAGAGCGTATTAATTGTTCTTTCACCCGCTAAGTTAACAAAAGACTAGCAATCCAAAAGATTGACTTTCATGTTTATTACGTCGAGGGTTTGGCCGTCAATTGAGATTGTTGACTTGGCTTTGTCAAGTGTTATTACTGCAGATTCTTTGTATGTAACAGAGTGTTCCCTGATTTCCCCGGAGACGTAGAATTTTATTTTGTTCGGGCCGATTTGCTGTGCGCTGTTGACGTTATAAGTGTAAGATATTCTGTTGCTGTTTTGGGCCGTGAAGGAACCCCTTCCCAAGGAAGCTTTTCCGGACGGAACATAAAGGTTCAAACGGTTGCGTTTGGTGTAAGTGTTTTCGCCGATATTTGTGGTGCCGCCGGTTGCTCTGACAGAACAGATTTGAACTGATTTAGGAGAGCGAACTATTATCTCCTTTTTTGAACTTTCGAGTTCTATGCCGGGTGTTGTTACAAGATACTTCGAAGTGTATTTGCCTGGAAGAAGCGAGACTGAATTAATTGAAACATTGTATTTTAAAGCGCCGGGAAGATATCCCTGATCGTAACCGTAACCATATCCATAACTATAACCGTATCCAAACTGATAATCGGAAGTTTCAACCTGCTCGATTTCGATTCCAGGGCAGGAATTAATTAAAGTAGCGTTTGGGAAAAACTCGCAGGAAATTTGCTGCGGGCCGTCAAGAATCAGAGTTAATTTTTGGATGTCGAGAAGTTCTCCTTCTTTAATTTCGACTGTAATTTGCAAGCCGAGCATCTCGCCCTGGGTGATATCATCGTCGAGGATTGTGAAATTCAAGAAGTATGCGCCGACAGGGCCAAGCATGAGCAAAGAGAAGATGATGAATAATGTTATGAAAATTGAAATAATCTTTTTATTTAAGAAGTAATTTTTCATAATTGAAATAATACATTCTTATATATAAATGTATTTCACTTTAAAGAAGTAGTAAAAGTTTAAAAGTTGTTCTTTCTTATTGCCGATTTTTTGTTATTTTTGGGTAATGATTTTTGATGAGTTTGACTATACGAATTCTCGGTTAAAATAGCTTCAATTGTTATTGCTCACAAGAGACTAGGTCACTCGCTTCGCTCATGAGGCAGCCAGTTCGCTAATTACTTTTGACTATTTTGTTGTGGGTAAGATTATGCTCTGTCCGGAATAGGTTTTCTGATTGATTTTATGATTCCCACATATTTCGACTATCGTCGAGTCCCACCCTCACCACCCCTCACCTCCGCCCCAAGATGCTAGTAAAATCAATAAACTCCGGACAGAGCATAAGATTAGATAATAATATATGATATTATGGTTTGGGCTTTATTAATTCTAGGGGCTGTTATTTATTGAGAGAGATAATTATTTTTCTTTTTTGACTGGAGGCATTTGCGGCAATTTTCTGGACTTTCTGGAGCGGAGATGGGAATTTTCCCGGACTTTTACGATTATGTTAATTGTTGTTATGATGCAGTTCATCAATAGGAGGATGACGATAAATTGAAGACCTTCTGGTAAACTGTTGCCCGCAAAATCAATTGAATATCTGGTTTCTGGCTCGATATTGCTTATGCCGAGAGAGTTTAAAGAGGAATCTTCATCCAAGAAGTTTGTGCCGTCTTCGAGAAGGCAAAGCCTTTCCTGTTCGGGCATTTCTTCAATTTCGCAGGCGTTGAGGTTTCTGTAACATTCTCTGTATTGCATGCCGGCAGAGCAGGATGACCAGGAATTGCAGGTCCATTCTTTAGCGCAGGAGCTTCCGTCGCTGTTACCGTCGTCTCTTAATGTTATGGTTTTTCCGGATTGAGTGTAAACTTGGTCATTGATTTCGGCTTTGAAAAGAGAGGTATATGTTCCGGGCTTTAGTTTCTTAGTGTCGATTTCAACTTTGTATTTTAAGGTTCCGGGAGCGAAGCCATAACCGTAGCCGAAATTATAGTCGTAACCGTAGTTATAGCCAGGATCTTGGATTTTTGTGATTTTTATATTATCGCAACCGTTGAGAGGCTGGCCATCTTTGTCAAATGTGCATGAAATTTTTTCTCTTCCAGAGAGTTCGAGAATTAATTTATTTATTGAGGGTCTTTCGGTCTGTTCGATGTTTATTTGTGCAGTGAAAGTTACCAGCTCGCCTTGTTTGGGTTTTTCTTTGCTTACTAAAAGATTTAACGTGAAACCGTCTACAGGACCAGACATTAGCAATAGAGCTATTACAAATGTTGTGAATAATAGTGCAAGAATCTTGCTTTTAGCCATGCCCTTTTAGATTAGGCGAACTTTTTAAATGTTGCGGCTGTTGTAATTATAGAATGGTATCTATTATAATTTTAATTGATATGTTACTAAATAGTGGTAGCAAATAATAAAGTTTAAATAGATGTTGTACTTGAGCAGATTATGGTAAATAGAAGCAAAGCGAATAGTCAGAATTCTTGGATGAAGTGGAGAGAATTCGGAGCAGTCGGAGACAGATACGGAAGAGTAGCCGGAGAAGCATACGCGTTTTTTGATTGCAATGCGAGCGGTGAGCAAATTGGGCAAGAGCTGCCGACTATCCGAGAATTAGTTAAAACTCCGAAGGGATTGGTGCTTCGCTTGTCTGAGGAAGGGCTGCCATATCTTGGTCCAAATACTTTTGATGATGAACTATTGAATATTTATTCAGATGCTCAAGAAGCAGGGATGAGATATAGTCTTGCAGCGAGAGGCCTTCCGACTATGACTAACCGCCAGACCGCTGACGAATTGGCTGCTATCTTGAATCAGGCTTATCAATCACCGCTGTATGAAGATGGAGAGACTTTCAGGGGAAGAGTTTTTTACAAGGATGGGGAAAGATACGAAGATAGATAAACTATAAATAAGGGCTTTAGAGTGAAGACCTTATTAGAATTAAATAAATAGAATCTATAGAAAATATCTTTCTTCTAAATTAACTTTCATTTTAGAGAGTACAGGATTTTTCACATTAGATTTTATTTTTTCAATCTTTACATCGGGCAAAATCTTTTCCAAATAGCTATTAATTAATGAAATATCTCCTCCAGAGGTAACTGCAAAACGAACCGCATTTTCACTATCCCCTGAATTTTCCACTAAAACGTTTTTGTTATTCTCTAAACAAAGTTTCCTAATTCTCCCTCTTAACATGATTTTGGTTAATGGAGACGATTTAGTAGTGATTTCATAAACATCCTAGTCTATAAGTTTTTCTGACATAAATTTTAACATCTTTTATTATTAATAAATTTATCAGTTAAAGGTTTTAGTAAAACTTGCCAGAGTAGTATGCCGGCCTGTTTTTTAGATGATTTTTTCTTATGGCTATTAGAATTGAAAGCCCGCCGATAACAATTACGAAGCCGGCGACGAGCAAAAATAGGTCTGCGATTGAAGCTCTTTGGAATGTGCCTATGACTGCGCCGGTGATTCTTGAAATTCCTTTTGGAGAATTTTTAGTTTCAGTTACAGTTGGAACGGGGTTATCTGATTCGCCGGATGCTCCGGAATTTTTGGGTTGAGTGTTTTGAAGAGCGAGGTTTTGTGTTGTGCAGGTTTGTGCGACTGAAGGAACTGAAGGGAAGATGGTGCATGAAGGATTTTCTAACGAGCATGAGCGGGTTTGGATACCGTTGGAACATTGAGACCAGTCGGTGCAGGACCAAGTAGTTTTACATTGGGTTCTGTGCCCTCTTGAGCCGCCGTTGACTTGAGCTGGAAGAGCTGAGATTGAGAACGACTCTCCGTTTTCTGAGAATGTGTTTGAATTGTTCTTCATTTTAACTGAGAGTTTTGTTGTGTAATCGCCTAAGGAATAATCAGTTGTGTCGAGAGTTATTTTGTAAGTTAGTTTGCCTGAGAGCTTGCCGCCATAGCCGTATCCGTAACCGAAGTTGTAACCATAACCGTGAGAGTAACCGTAATTGTAACCGTAGCCGTAATCAATCGTGCCGACTCTTTTGATTTCTAATATGCCTTTGCAGCTTCCCATGATTTCACCGTTTGGAGAGAATTTGCATGTTTGAGATTCAGGTCCTTCAAGAGTTAGGATTAGGAATTCTATTGGAAGAGATTCGCCATTTTGGATGTCAACTTCTACGGTGAACTGGATTTTTTGGCCTTGGAAGGGGGATGAGTTGTTTACTTTTAGAAAAAGGTCAAAAGCTTGAGCAGGACCAGCTATTACTAAGAGTAGAATTACTGCTGCCGAGACAAACCATGATGTTGTTTTGTATTCCATGTCATTCTTTGCCTGCTTATTCCAGAAAACTAAGGTATTTAACTCTTATGTCTTTGCTGTAACTTTGAAATGGTAAATTATTCTGTAATTGTAAGAAAGGTACAGAAGGTTTAAATAAAAATTTAGGGGTTTTTGCTTTGGTGCGAAATTTTAACACTGTTGCCTCCCTTGGTTTAAATAGGATGAAGCTAAGGGAATTTAATGGAAAAGAGAAAACTTGTTTCGGTTTTGGTGACTGCGGGGATTTTGGGAATCCTGCTGATGGCTGGGCCAGCGTTTGCTTATCTTGTTTCGTTGAATATAGCAGATGATTCTGTCGAAGAAGGGCAGGACGTAGAGTTTACAGCTAATGTTCAAATAGGAAGCGATGAGTTTGTTGATATTCAGAATCTGACTCTGGAAGTTTTTGGGCCGGTGAATAGGTCTTGTGTTTTTGATGTTAACGGAAATGAGCTTTCGGGATGCGAAGATGTGGATGTTGAGCTGGTGTCTGCGCCGAACTTTACTTTTGGGTATGGATATGGCTATGGATTCAATGACGGGAATTTAACTTATAACATAACTGTGAAGGGCGACGGCCTTGAAGCTGGGAATTATTCAAGTGAAATTATTTTGAATGTTGCAGGAGATGAAAGTAGTTATGCCGGACCCGATTTTGAAGTTCTTGCGAGAAATGAAAAAGTAGTTGTCTGTCATGTGCCTCCTGGAAATCCTGGAAACGCACAAACTATTAGTATAGGTGAAAGCGCAGTTGCAGCGCATCTTGCCCATGGAGATTATCTTGGGGAATGTGTTGAAGGTGAAAATAGTTCTAATGGGAACAGCGGGAATAGCCAAGGGAATGGACAGGGGAATAGTAATAACGGAAATGTCGGCGTGAACGGCAATAGCGGGGGTAGTAATAGCAATGTCAGCGGGAATGGAAATTCCGGTGGAAATGGAAACGGGAAGAAAAAATAATTCTTAATCTGTTTTAGGGCTTTGCTGAAAATCTCTTAGAATTGTTTTACTCGCAACCACGCTTGTTATTATATCTGCAATATCCTCTCGCGTAACATGCTCACTCGCAGCCACGCTCGAAATTTGCTAATTACTTGCACTCGCGTAACATGCTCGCCTTTATCACGTCTTCAACCCCGCCCCCAATCAATATAGTGAATCAATAATTTGACTTTTTTAGCAAAGATTGTAGCTACATAACAGTAAAAGTTATTTGGAAGTACATTAACGCCCATTAACAGAAAGTTTATATAGTGCGAACTTTTGGGTTTCTGAGTAGAGAAAATGAAATATTCCAAAACATACTCTGGACTTATTGCATTTAGCTTAATTGCAATTTTAGTTCTTGCAGGGCCGGCTGACGCGTTTGTGAGCTCTTTGGAAGTTGATGATTCGGTTGTTGAGCAAGGAGAGAAAGTCGTGTTCACAGCGAGCGTTGAACTTTCCAAGGGAGAGTTTGAAGGAATAAACGATTTAATCATTGATGTTAATGGTCCGGAGAATTTGACTTGCGAGTTTTCGGTTGACGGCGAGGTAAAGTCCGGATGTGAAGGCATGAAGATAGAAAGAATATCTGCTCCTGATTTTGGATACGGTTATGGTTACGGATACGGCTATGGGTATGGATATGGTTACGGATACGGCGAAGTTAAAGGAAAGCTAGTTTATAAGATTACGCTGGATACAGACGGTCTTGACGTGGGAAATTATTCGACTTCCTTAACGGTAAAGTATGGTTTGAGCGAGCAAAAAGTTGAAGGAGAGAGTTTTGAGATAGTCCAGAAGCACGAGGGGAAAGTAACTATTTGTCATGTTCCTCCTGGAAATCCTGAAAATGCGCACACGATAAAAGTTGGCGCTTCGGCCGTTCCTGCTCATTTGATGCACGGAGATCATGTTGGGGAGTGCGCAGAAAATAATGATGACAATAATGAAAGCGAAAAGGAAAATGGGCGCGGTGGTTCGCACGGGGGTGGTTCTGAATCTGGAAGTTCTGACGAAGAAGACGATGAAGAAGGAAATATTTACGAAAACTTGACTTATGAAAATGAAACTAATGGGCATGGAAATGGGACTTGGGAAAATGAAACTCATGAAGATGATGACGGGAAAAATGAGACTAGCCAACATGGAAATGAAGCAATGAAGAATGAAACTCATGAAGACGAACACGACGATGGGAATGTAAAAAACGAGACAAGGAAAAACGAAACTGAACAAAATAGAAACGATGACCATGAAGATTCAACAGTAGAAGATTCTCAAGACGATGAGCATGAGGATAACGGAAACACAAACGGCAAGGAAGATGAAGTTCAGGAAGAGCAAGGCAATGGAGATAGCAAAGATGGGAACAATAGCCAAGATGAGGAAAGCGACGATGACGAAAATGATAGCCAAGATAAGGGGAATAACGGAAACGGAAGTAATGATAACGGAAACAGCAGAAATGTAAAGGTTGAGAAGAGCAATAATGGAAATGGAAATGATGGTGGGGAAACGGGAAATGGAAATTCAGGAAACTCAAACGGGAATAATGGAAATTCTGGCGGAAAAGGAAAGAAAGAGAAGTAGGATTGAGTTTTGCGAGGCAGAAAGGGTTAAATAATACAGGAAAGTGATTTATTTATGAAATCTTTTACGGCGATTATAAGAAAAGGAGAAAAGCAGTTTGTTGCTTTGTGCCCAGAAGTTGATGTTGTCAGCCAGGGATACACTATAGAGGAGGCAGTTGAAAACCTTAAGGAAGCTGTCGGGCTTTATTTGGAAGAAATGGGCGAACCTGAACAATATGGCTCTCAAGATACTTTTGTAGTCAAATTTGAGGTGAAACCATTTGGCAAAGTTACCGAGGCTATCGGGTAAAGAAGTTATAAAAGCTTTGAAGAAAGCGGGATTTATTGAAGTGCGACAGCGAGGAAGTCATGTTATCATGATAAAACAAACAGCCAATGAAAAGATTCCCCTTGTTGTGCCGATGCACAGAGAAATTGATACTGGGATGTTGTTGGAAATAATTAGACAATCAAAGATGAATCGTGATGAGTTCCTTGGTCTTCTTTAGTTAATTTGTTCTAATTCTAGTTAACTCCTGATTGGTTCTTGTGTAACTCTAAAATGGTAAAAAGCACAAGGTTTAAAAGGATTTAATAAGTTTGAGAAATATGATAGACGTAATGCAGAGTAGTGGTAAAAGGTTAAAGGTTATTGTCATGAGTCCGGCGTATAATGAAGCGGAGAACATAGCCAAGGTGATTAAAGGAGTGCCGAGAGAGATTCGTGGAGTTGGGGAAGTTAAGGTAATGGTGATTGACGACCATTCGAGCGATGGCACTGCTATGGTGGCAAAGAACGCAGGGGCAGATTATGTTTTCAGGCAGAAGCAGCGTTCAGGACTCGGAGCGACTTTTAAGAAAGGAATCGATATTGCTTTACGACTCGGAGCTGATATAATTGTGAATATTGATGGAGACGGACAGTTCAATTCGAAAGATATTCCGAAGCTTATTGCGCCGATTCTGGAAAATGAAGCTGATATGGTGACCTGCTCGAGATTCTTGCAGCCGGAAATGACTAAGAACATGCCTTGGAGCAAGAGATGGGGGAATAAAAGATTTTCAAATTTAATAAGCAGAATAACTGGAGAGAAATTTTCTGATACGCAGTGCGGGTTTAGAGCTTATTCGAGAGAGGCGGCTTTGAGGCTGAACCTGAAGGGGAAGTTCACTTACACGCAGGAAGTTTTCATAGATTTAGTTGAGAAAGGAATGAGAATAAAGGAAGTGCCGTGCGAGGTTCAGTATTTTGAAAACAGAAAGTCGGTAATTTCGAGCAAAAGTTTTACGGGACTTGTGAAAGGATATGGATTCAAGAGTTTGGGAATAATCGCGAAGACGACAAGAGATACGCAGCCATTGACTTTCTTTGGGATGCCTGCATTGATGGTTTTTATTTTGGGATTTATTGGAGGAGCGTACTCTTTTGTTTATTGGCTTATTTACAGCGCGACGACGCCGATTAGAACTTTGTTTAACGTTTCTGTTTTTTTTATGATATTTGGAGTTGCGCTTGGGATTTTAGCGATGGTTGCAGACATGCTGAAGACGATAAAAGGAACGCAGGATGAGCTTTTGTACAGGTTGAAGAGGAATGAAGTTGACCAGAGCCATGCGATGAAGACGCTGAACGGGCATGTTGAGAAAGTCAATGGAACGATGAAGAAGATTAATGGACATGTGAAAGAGATGAAGATGAACGGAAATGGAAGCGGACACGCGGACAAGAATGATAAAGAGAATGAAGTTGAGATGTTTGCGGAAGGAAAAGATGAAAAGAGTGTTGGATATTATGCGGGATTGAATGCCCATAAAAGACGAATGAAAGAGCGATGACGAAAGGGTTAAATAATTGAAAAGAATAAGAACTGTATGGAATATAAAGAAATGAACTTGGCTGAGTTATATAAGAAATTAAGAATTATAGAACAGTCTATGGTGACGAAAAAAGAGCTGGACACGGCCTTGGAAAGTGTTATGGTTTTCTCAAATGAAGAGACTATGAAGCAGATTGAGGGGAGCGAAGAAGATATTAAGGCGGGAAGAGTAAGGAAGATTAATTCTGTTAGCGAGTTATGATGGCTTATTACAAACCCGTCGCCATTTAGTATTTAATCAGAGAAATCAATCTCGCTAGGCAGTTTTTTATCTAACTTTTGCAACAGTCTTTTGAGAAGATAAACTCTTTTTCCAAAAGCAAATATTCCGACGCTCTTTACTTCGCTCGTGTTTTCATCCTTTCTAATGAAAACGCCTTCTTCCGGTTCTTCAGTAAAGCAGGGCGTCGGCTCTCCGAAAAATACCTCTAAAAAATCTGCTTCCTTGTCGTAATGGATTTCATATATTGTATCTGTCATTTTATTTTATCCTCGTAATATGCTGTTACGATGTACCCTTCGCCGTTTAAATATTTAACTAAGACGAGGAGATATTTGTAAGGCGATGGCCTATGTTTGAAATACTTATAGTAAAAACCGGCTTTCTCATCTAGTTTAGGAAAAGTAATTTTATCGGGCTCTTTTATGGTCTCTTCTAGTTCTTCTGCGTTTTCAACTTCCGGATGTTTTTTTCTTATATGAGTCCACCTTTCCTGAGAAAGATGAATTCGCTTGCCGGATTTGTCAGTTACTTCAAATACGTAACTCATTGTCAAGAGATTAAACGTTTGTTAATAAAAGTTAGCTTATGCTTTGCATGTTTTGTCATAACTCAAGAGTTACATAAATCGTAAGGGTTTTAATGGCTGAGAAGTAAGGATTTTTATGTTAGGAAGCAGTGAAATTGGGATGCTTTGCGTGATTTGCATAGGAGACGAAAGATGAAAGAATTTGATTATTATATTTTTATAGACTATTCGGAGAATTTTCTAGGATACTTAATTTTGGATGGCGAAGAGATAAAGACAATTTTGCCGAAGATATCAAAATTTGCCCATTATAAAAAACTCAGGCACAAGTCTTTGTATATTCATTCGATTAAAAAAGTCGTCGACAAAATGGAGTTAATAAAATACTTTGTTAAGTTCAAGATAAAAACGTTAAGGGATACTCCTGAGATTTATGCGGATTTGGTTGAGTTTATCAGGAAGAATGATAATTGCATTATTTTTATTTCAGTAGATGATAGGCAGTTCTCTAATTTTGAAAGACTGGTTAGAAATATAGACGGGAAAAATAATAAGATTGTGAAAGAGAGCCAATTGAAAAAGGGCTCTGCAGAGCATAGACTGAGTTTAGTTTTAGACACGTTATTAAATATGGAGAGATTAAAAAATGAAAGCAAGTAACTTAGAAATTAAGCATAGGGTAAGGAGGTCCGTCAATCCTACTAACCGCATCATCGCATTAAGCGAGCACGGGATTCGTCAGGTCCTGTTCCCCTATGATTTGTCTAGTGACTTGAATTATATAAACTTTGCGGATAACGCTGAATTGGAGGAATTGATATGAGTAAGAGAAAGCTGGTTGTGTTTGCTTCGACCATTTGAAAACCGCTAAAAATATAAACCACTAGCGACTTTAATCTTAAAAGAGAATGGGAAAAATAGTTCCGAGAACTGCGAAGGACGTGGTAAAAATTCTTGAAAGATTCGGTTTTAAGTTTGTGAGCAGGGGCAGGCATGACAAATATAGGAATGAAGAAAGGGGGATTAGTGTTCCTGTGCCCGTGAGCCACGGAGTTATTTCAAGAGGAGTAATTCAATCATTAATTAGACAAACGGGAATAGCAAGAGAAGAGTTTGAAGTTTAAACGAAGACTCTTGTCAGCATGGGAGCAATTTCAGAAGATTCTTGTTCTATCATAAACGTTCTTTTTTCTTTGGAATCTTCAAGGACAATTTCTGCGGCGTCTTTGATATTTTCGATAGCTTCTTCTAATGTAAGACCTTGTGAGGCGACGTCCAGTTGAACTCCCTGCGCAACGAAGAACTCTTTGCCGTTAATCTTCTCTTTGGTTATAACTACGTCCAAGATAGATTCCTTTCTTTTAGCTTTAGATGTTTCTTCCATTTAGCACCTGTTTTAATTATCTCCTGCAACTTTAAATATCTTCTGTTCGGTGGGGGCTGTTATAGAATTTTGTTCTAACTTAAGAGTTACAGAAATCGCAAGGTTTTTAATGGCTGGAAAGTAAGGATTTTTATGTTTGGAAGCAGTGAAAAAGCAGATAGTAAAATGAAAAAAAACCATTTTGGCGGGAGAACGATGCACATTGATGTCAGCCGAAGGTTTTATCAGGAAGGGGACAGCGGAATCGCGTTTAAAATAATTCCTTCTCAGAAACATAAAGGCATGGTTTTGTCGAATAAACTAAAGAAAGAGTTAATAAGAGATTTTGAGCTGGATAAAAATTATGCCCAGCTTCATGCAGTCTGCATTTATTATCTCATTCGCGACGAACTTGACTCTTTTGATAATCTCGTTATCTGCAATGACGAATCTTATTTTGATGTTAAGAGGTATTTAGATATTCTATTTTTAGATAATGAAAAATATCTTTCCAAGTTTATCACATCGTTAAGCAAATTAAGAGAGATTACAGGAGACGCGAAAATCCGCTCTTATGCCGACGGCATCGCAAATGTTTACAGAAGGAAGGCGTTGAAGCCAATCAGAAGACGACAGAAAGGCGTTTTGCTGGATATAGTTCAAATAAACTACAAAATGATTAAAGAAAAATTGGAGGTAACTAAAAAAATTAAGTAAATGGTATGAATTTTCCCAACCAATTACACGCATACGCGCTGGATACATCACATACGTGGTGCTTTTACGGGGTTCATTCCACTTACAAGTTATATAGAACATGGAGTTATATAAAACTTTTGGTTTAGAAAGTATGGAAAAAATTAAGTTAACAGAACCCGATGGTACTGAAACGCGCATCTCAAGGTGCACTGACCAGCAGGCTTTACCTGTTAGTAACTTCAGGCTTTTGGATATTATAAACCTTTCGGGCAACACTGAGTTGGGAGAACTAAGAATGGAAGGAAATGCTGATTGCGAGAGACGGAGGACAACAGATGAAGATGAAGAGGGAAAGTTTAAATATCCCAAAGAGGGGATAATATTATCTCATATTTGTAGGAACATGGAATCAAAAAATCAAAAAGAAATATTGAACTTGTTCAGGAAGAATGTTTTTCTAAAAGCAAGCATACGGGAACTCTCTAAGAGGCTGAATAAAAAGTCGTATCAGAGGGTTTATGACGCTGTGAAAGAGCTGGAGAGAAGAAGAATCTTAGAATTGGAAAGGGTCGGAAAAAGTGACATTGTTTCTTTGGAGTTGAATCATCAGTCAGTTTTGCATTTATCTTATCTGGATGAAATAGAAAGCATGGGGAAAATTCCGAGTTATGAAAAACTTGCTGGCTTGAAAGAAATTTCCAATTATCTTCTTATTGTAACTGGAAGCTATGCTAAAGGAAACTTTACAAAGAAATCAGATTTGGATTTGGTAATTGTCATTCCAGATAATCAAAAAGCGATTGATGTCCAGAGGAGAGTTGAAAATTTGACTCTCGCATTTTATCCGAAAGTCCATCTTTATGTTTTTAATAATAAGGATTTTCTTGAAATGCTTCTTGATAAGAAAGAGAATTATGGGAAGGAAATTTACAGGAACCACTTGATTCTTAGAAATGCCCATACATATTATGAAATTCTGAGGGAGGCGCGAGAACGTGGATTCAAAGGCTAAGTGGAAAGAAGCTTTGGCGAATGGCAAAATTTATAAACAGAACGCTCTTGGAAGATTTAGAATGTTCCCCAGTGATCCTATGGGGTCGCTGGATGATTTTATCTTTAATCTTGCTGGAGGTGTCTGCTAATGGAAGATACATTAGTTTTTGTTGATGAGGGTTTCTTAGATAAATTGACTAAGTTTTTTGGCGAGGGTATTAGACTAAAGTTTGACAAACTCGGCTTTGCAAGAAGAATCGCCAAGAAGCAGAATTTGTTTTGCAAGCACTTATTTTATTATACCTGCCCGCCGTTTCAGTCAACAAGCCCAACAGATGAAGAAATAAAGAGAAGAAGAGGATATGATAAATTTGTTTCTTCTATAAAAAAGAACAAAGAAGTTACGGTAAGAGAGGGAAGATTGCAAAAAATAATCAATGAAGCCGGAGAAATTGAGTTTAAACAAAAAGGGGTTGATACACTACTAACTATTGACTTAGGCCATACAAGAGAGGATTATCCCAGCATTAAGAGAGTAATTTTGGTCTCTTCTGATACGGACTTTTGCCCGATTATCCAAGACATAAAAAAAAGGGCAGGAATAGAAGTAATCTTGTATAGCTATTTTGATAGAACAAGAAAATCAAAGTTTTCTCTATCCAACGAATTGCTAAAGTGCTGTTTTAAGTATGTTAAGCTAACGAAAGAAGATTTTACATCCTGCCCGATAAGCAATAAAGACGATGAAGGAAAGAGAAAGAGCGAGAGCAACGAAAGAGGCAAGGAAAAAGACAATGAAGAGAGGGGTGAGGGAGATGGAGAATGAGCGCGGCATTGATGAGTATGAGTAAGAGAAAGCTGCTTGTGTTTGCTTCGACGTTTCCGAGATGGAAGACGATGAAGGAGATGGGACGATGAAAGACTTTGATTATTATATTTTTATTGATTATTCTGAAAATTTAATTGGTTATGCAATAATTGAAGATGAAAAATTGAAAGAGCTTCTTCCTAACCTAACCAGGTTTAAACATTATCGCTCTTCTGGCGATAGGATGTCTTACCTTCGGCATATTAAAAAGACAATTGAACGCGACGATATAAAATCTTTTTTTCTTAAATTAAAAATAAAAGAAATGCGCAAGAATATGGAAATTCATCTTGATGTCCTTGAATTTCTGAAAACGCATGAGAATTGCATTATTTTTATTTCGGTTGATAACAGCCAGTATTCTGCTTTTAGAAAAATGGTAAATATTGTTGACGGAAAAGACATAATGATAAAACAAGAAAGCGAATTAAAAGAAGGAACACCAGAATATCAGGTAAGTCTTGTATTGGATAATTTGCTAAACATAGAGAGGTTAAGAAAATGATAAGTAACAAGTTAGCATACAGGGTAAGGGCGTCCGTCTATCCTACTCCCCATAACAAGATATGGCTTTCGTCAGGTCGCTTTCCCCTATACAGTTTATTGAGCTGTTTGAATTATATAAATCTTTCGGGCAACGCCGAATTGGGGAAATAAGATATGAGTAAGAGAAAGCTGCTTGTGTTTGCTTCGACGTTTCCGAGATGGAAGAAGGATACGATTCCGCCTTTTGTTTATGAGTTGAGCAAGAGACTTGTAAAGGGATTTGATGTTACTGTTTTAGCTCCGAGTTTTCCTGGAGCGAAGGAAGAGGAAGTCATGGACGGAATGAAAGTCAAGAGATTTCATTACGGGCTTGGAAGATATGAAACGCTGGCGAGCAACGAGGGAATTTTGCCCGCGCTGAAGAAGAGCAAGTGGAATTATTTTAAGATTCCTTTCTTTTTGCTTGGGGAGTTTTTTGCGTTGAGGAAAGAGATTAAGGAAAATAGGCCCGATATGATTCATGCGCATTGGATTATCCCTCAGGGTTTTGTTGCGGCGATTTGCAAGAAGTTTTATGGGACGAGGTTTGTGGTTACGACGCATGGCGGAGATATTTTTGGCTTGAGAGGATTTGTCTCTAGGATGAGCAAGAGATTCACATTGAGAAATGCGGACAAGATAACGGTTGTAAGCAATGCGATAAAGAAAGAGATTTTGACTACGCTGAATCCGAAGCTGAAAATAGATGTGGTTTCTATGGGAGTTGACAGCAAGAAGTTCAATCCGAGGCAGAGAGACGACTCCATAAAGAAGAAGTACAAGATTGGCGAGGAGTTTTTGCTTTTTGTCGGGAGACTTGCGGAGAAGAAAGGAGTTAAGTATTTGCTTGAGGCGATGCCGGATGTTTTGAAGAAATTTCCGAAAGCAAAACTTTTAATTGTGGGCAGTGGTCCTTTGGAGAAAGAGCTAAAGGAGATTCACAAGAATTTGAAACTTAAAGACAGCGTGGTTTTTACAGGCGCGATAGCAAATGCAGAACTTCCGAAGTATTATGCAACAGCAGATATTTTTGTTGGGCCTTCAATTGAAGCGAGAGGAGGGGATAAGGAAGGGTTAGGCCTGACTTTCGTTGAAGCTGGAATGTCTGGAGCATTAGTTATTGCAACCGATTTGGAAGCTATAGCAGATGCTATTCAAGATGGCAAGACTGGGTTTATTGTTAAGCAGAAAAATTCTAAAGAGATTGCCAAGAAGATTATTTCTTTATTGGGTTCTAAAGACAAGATGGGCAAAATGCAGAAAACAGCGAGGGCAGAGTTGGTAAAGAAGTTTGACTGGGATGTTGTGAGCAAGAGATACGATGAAATTCTTGGAGGGGTGGGGAGATGAAAATGTCTATTATCGTTCCAGTATACAATGAAGAAGAGATGATCAAAACCTGTTTGAAGGCTTTGTCGGAAATTGATTATCCTAAAAGAGATTACGAAGTTATCGTTGTTAACGATGGAAGTACAGACAGGACGAAGAAGAGTATAGAAGATTTTATCAGAAAAGAAAAGAAGACTAAATTTAAACTTGTAAATCAGAAAAACAGCGGGAGAGCATTGACTCGCGAGAATGGTGCGAGGCTTGCCAAGAACGAAAACTTGTTGTTTACAGACTCTCGATGCACAGTTCATTCCGACATTCTCAAGCAGGTTGCTAAGTCAAAATATAAGATTATCGTCGGTAATCCTCTGACTGACAAAGAGAGCGCACTTGGCCGGTTCGGTTATTTGTTTAGGAAAAAATTGTTCAAGGGGTCCTTTGAAAATTTTAAGTCCATCGAGATAAATAAAGCAAACTTTGATGATATTAGTAAAGGGACTACTGTTTTATTTTGTAAGAAGAAATTGTTTTTGTCTTCGCAATTAGATAATCAGCAAAGCAAGGATAATTCTGACGATACAAAGCTTTTGTGGAATCTGTTAGAAAAGGCCAAGATTGAGAAAAATCCTGATGTTAAGGTAACCTATCATCCGAGAACTTCGTTAAAGAATCACATTAAGCATACTTACGAAAGAGGACCAAAATTTGTTGACTACTATTTCAAGCCAGGGAGAAAATATTTTCCTTACATACTCTCTATGCTGTTTGCGTTAGCGATTTTGTTAGGCCTTTTGATGTTTTATCCTGTTCTGTTTGGATATTCTCTGTTGACTTTATTAGCCCTGGATATTTTGGTTTCTGTTTATTTATCTGAGAAATTTTCTGACTTCACAATCTTGGCAACTTTAATGCCCTTGACAGGGGCTATGTTTACACTTGGAATTTTGAAGGGAATCTTTATGAAGATTCTTGGGAGATATTAAAATGAAATACAAGGAGATATTCTTTTGGATAACAGTTATTTTGTTTGCGTTTCTTATTTCGATTATTACAAGACAAACTAATGCAACACCTTCTCAGCTTTTAGATGCAAATCAAAATTTATTTTTCTCTAAAAATATTCTTGTATCGGGAGATTTGAGTTATGTAAATCCTTACAATGAAAAATATTCTCAAATTTTTGGGTTTAGAACAACATTTATCGATGGTGGTGGGTTAAACTTACCCGCAACACATTTGGGGTATATTTACGTTTTGTCTATTTTTAGGCTTGCTCTATTAGATGAAATTTTTTTCATCACGTTTTTTCTGTTGGTACTCTCTGCAGCATATGTAAAGAAGCTAGCTACTTTGTTATTTGATGCGAAAACAAGTTATATTGCTGTTATAGGATTTTTATTTTTCTCTTCAGTAATCTATTGGTCAACAGCTTATATCAATGATGTTGCGGCATTATTTTTCTTTATCGTTGCAATGTATTATTTTTTCAGATATTTAGAAAGTGAAAGACAGATTGAAGGAATTCTGTTTGCTCTTTTTTATTTTGTAGCTGTCTTCATTCGGTTTTCCTATTTACCTGTTCTGGTGTCATTTGTAATTGCGTTTGTCTTTGTAAGAAAACCAAATAAGAAAGCACTATTTGTCGGATTATTTTTGTTTGTTAATATTCTTTTGTTGTTTATCTTTAATTTTTTTAATTACAATTTTTTTCTAGGCCCCGTCAGTAATCAAGTTTTAAGAAGACTCTCTCCAAATATAATCAGTAAAGATTCACTAGAAGGTGTTTCTTTAGTTTCTAATTTTTTTGTGTTTTCGAATTCTGAAGTTTTTATTAACAATATAAAGAATTATCTGCTAGGTTTGCAGATAGTATTTTTCTTTGTGCCAAGTCTTATAACGGTTTTTAAGGGACTACAGAAGAAGAATAGAAATTTGCTTCCCTTTTCTTTGTTCTTTGTTACAACTGTTTTAATTTTGGCCTCTTTATATCTTGGAAAAGAATGGTCTGGATATAGTTCTACTTTTTTAATAAATTCTATGTACACCAGATATCTTCTACCGATGTATCTATTATTCATTATTGCCGGGAGTTATTCTTTAAGAAAGTATCTCTCTAGGTTCAGTAAAAGTTTTGCAGTAGTCTTTTTAGTTGGATTTATAATTATGTTTATGGCCATTAACTTTCAATTAGTTTCTCCTCAGTTAAATTATAACTCGGGTCTTGATTTTGAGAGGAAATTTAGTATTGATGTAATTAATAATACAAATGGGGATTCGGTTATTTTCACGACCTATTTTGATAAATACTTATTTCCTACTAGGCAAACGGCAATATATACTACTTTCGAGAAAGACACAAGAAAAGAAAATACAGCTAATTTAATTAAAGATTTGTTAGCCGATGGTAAGGAAGTTTATTTTATTGATGAAAATTATTTAAAAGATTACGATGAGTTTACTTTGAAGGATGATTATTTTCCATATTTTACAAAAGCCGGTTTAGAACCAAAGAATGTTTCATTTAGGCTCTACAAAATAGAACTTACAAAATGAACAATAAAATTACTACGGCAATCGACGGAAGACTAAAGAAATCAATCGTCTTATTGGGAGATTTGACTGGCAAGAAAATATTAGACGTTGGGTGTAAGGCAGCGTGGCTGGAAAACTATCTCAACGACCACAAGACAAAACTTAAGGAAATGCATTCGTTTGACGTAGAGAATTATGATTTTCCTAAACTTGGAAAGAAGTTTCATTTTGCTATTGATTCAGTATTGGATATGAAGAGATATTTCGGAAAAGATTTTGATGTGGCTACATTCTTTGAAGTGATAGAACATATACCGAAGAATACAGAGTTACAAGCTTTGACGAACATAAGGAAAACTTTGAAGGTTGGTGGGAAGCTTTATTTGTCGACTCCAAACAAAAGTCTTTTTTCAAATGCTCTTGATCCAGCTTGGTGGCTTATAGGCCATAGACATTACTCCGAGAAAGAACTGAGGAAGATGTTGGAAAAAGTTGGTTTTAAGATAGTTAAGTCAGAAGTCCGAGGAGGATTTACGGAGTTGATCGCTATGGACACTTACTATTTATTCAAGAATGTGTTTAGAACGAAAAGGTTTGGTTCTAACTTGTTTAAGGATAAAAGAAATAGTGATTATTTAGATAAGAACAAGAAAGGATTTGCTACTCTGTTTATCGTTGCAGAAAAGACTAAGGAAAAGAAAAATAAAACTCTCCCCTAAACCCTTAATCTCAACAGCAGTTCTCATCTCAAATGGGACGGACGCCAATTTAGTTCTGGTTAGCTCTGGTTAGTTCTGCTGGCTGTGTTGTGATTTGCTTGGTTCTGCTTGGTTCTGCTTGGTTCTGCTTGGTTCTGCTTGTCTTGCTAATTGCCTTACTTGCTTTGTCGTGATTTGCTGACGATGTGAACGACATGTGAATGACTTGTGAGTGAGGAGAAGAACGAAGTGAACGAAAAACATAAATAGCCGAGATTGCTGAATGAGAGATGGAAAAACGGAAGTTTGTCTTCATGTATGATGATTTCTCAGATAGGCTGCTAATATCATGCAAAGATAAAAATGAGACCATTTCTGGGAGTGCGAGGGTTCTGAATCTTGTTCTTACATTTACAACCAATAATAAAGTTGTTGGCATAGAGCTAAAAAATGCCTCTAAGTATCTGGAATCACTAAGAATAAACCCTAAGATATTGAATAATCTAAGCAACGCAGAGATTGTTTTTCAGCAGCAAAGAGATGGGTATCTGATTTATTTTATTCTTTATGCAGGAGAAGAAGTGGAAAGAGTCCCCTATAACGTAATATCTAGAGAACCTATCCTGAATTAACTTTTCTTGAGTCTTTTATCCAGACTTCTTTTATACTCTACTGCATGGATGATTAAAACTCCCTTGTCTTTAGGGCAGGTGGCAATTGAGAAATAGGTGCCGTTGCTTAAATTGTAAAATAATTCATAGCCTATGTCTCCATATTTTAATGTGTCTTTTTCTATTTCAGTCACTTTATCAAATTGGGGGAATACTTCAAGCACTTTTTTATGTTCAATTCCCTTCTCAGCAATGCTTAATCTGTAATAGCTTGTAAAAATTAATTTCTTTCCTTTGATTTTCTCTGTGATTATCTTCTGGATTTCCTCTTTTTCTGAGATGATTTCAGTCATCTCTTTTTTGACTTATTCAGAGTTATAAATTTTCCCTATAAAATTTTTATAGCCCATAATTATTCTAGGCAAACTTAGAAAATAAAACTCTCACTTAAATCCATCATCTCTTCTTCCCAATAGGACTCACCATGCTTCGAGGCTGTGAGTCTTGATTATTGCCCGCCCCTAAATCCATCATCTCCCCTATACTTCAATAGGACGCCTGTTTTATTTTGCTGACGAATTGCTGACGAATTGCTGACGATGTGAGGGGTTTGTGAATGAGAGGGGAACGAAAGGGTTAAATAATAGAACAACAATAACAACAACATGACAAAGAAGAAATTAACGGGGAAGAATGAGAGAAAGGTTGAAGAGTTGAAGGAAATTATTCTTTCTATTAGAAACGATCCTGTGGCTATGAAACAAGTTAAAAAGTTAGCTGTTGCCTGTTAAGAAACTTCTTTTTAGATCCTTATATGTGTAAAAGGTTGGAGTTCTTATCTTTTTTCTTAGGTTAATTATCTTATAAGCATTTATTGCCCTTGGATGTTTTAATGTTTTTTCATCGTCAGAGAAGATTAAATCAAAGTTATACAAACTGGCGCAGGCAACAATTTTGAAGTCATTTCCGATGTTTGCCCAGTTCTTCACGCCATTGTTTGCTTTGTATTCTGAAAAATACTGCTTTGCCAGTTCTTTAATTTGTTTGTTCTCTTGAATCATTGTCCCCTTAACTAACTTATCATATACTCTTAGGATACTTGGAGCTTTCCTTAGCTCATCTCTGATTAGCCTGAAATTATGAATTACGAATCGATTATCTGGAGCAATTTTTTCAACGAGGTTTATACCTTCTGCATCTTCAATTATTTTCCCATAGATATTTGTGTCTAATAATACATTCGCCATCTTTGAACATAGAAACAGTCTGATTGTTTAAATATATTTACATTGGTAAACCATTTAATCACTACAGAAGCGTCGAGAACTACCTCTTTTGTCTCCATTTCATTATTTCGTCTTCGCCTTTCCACGAACCGCTTTTTTTACTGAGCGCATTTTGGGCGCTTACAGCCCTTGTCAGATTATTTTTCTTTCTCAATCGCCCGGCTACCAAAATCTCTATTTTATTTTTTAAGAGGCGCAATTCTTTGCCATTTATTTCCTGTTCCATTGCTTGCTAACAGCATCATCGCATATAAATTTTTGGTTATCTTAGTTTTGCTTGGATATTACGATGTTGAAGTTGTTGCCCCTTAAGGAAACTCTCCCCTAAACCCTTAATCTCAACAGCAGTTCTCATCTCAAATGGGACGGACGCCAATTTAGTTCTGGTTAGCTCTGGTTAGTTCTGCTGGCTGCGTTTGGCTTGTGAACGAAACAATTAAAAGCATTTGAAAGCAAACTATTGTATGGCTGCTAGTGTATCTCCTTCGGAAATGAATTATGAGTTTTATGTAGAAAGTGATATGAGCAAATACATCGGAGAATGGGTTGCGATTTTTGAGGGGAAAGTAATTGCTCACGGAAAAAATATAAAATTGGTTGCTGAAGAAGCAACAGCCTTAGCGAAAGGAAGAAAAGTCTTGTTTGCTCGCGTGCCAGATAAAGCAGCGATGATATTTTAGAATGACTATCACGTTTAAGTATAAGAGAATAAGACGACCTGACAATTCAGAGATTAAGACGCCTTCTATTTTAGTAACTTTTGGTGGAGCCGGAGCAAAATACGACTTTATGGTCCTTGTTGATTCTGGTGCAGATGTTTCGGTTATTCCGAAATCCATAGCGGAATTACTTGGACTGAACTTGGCGGGAGAGGAAGAAGAGGCGTCTGGAATAGGCGGTGTTGTCCCTGCGGTAGAAAGCAGTGTGCAGATAGAAATACATAAAGGGCATGAACATTATTCTTTTGTCCTTCCTGTTAAAGTTATCCTTGACGACAGCGATTTTCCAATTCTTCTGGGAAGGGAAGGATTTTTTGATAAATTTGTTGTAACATTCAATCAGTCAGAAGAGAAATTAATTTTAAAGAGAGTTCAAGAGGGCAGTTATTAAGCCGATTATCTGTTGAAATTCTTTGGCAGTTTTCTCTTGAGTTTATTCTTCTTTGAGGTCTCGGAACAGAAAATGAAACTCTCCCCTAAACCCTTAATCTCAACAGCAGTTCTCATCTCAAATGGGACGGACGCCAATTTAGCTCTGGTTAGTTTTGCTGGTCTTGCTCGCTTTGCTTGTTAATTGCCTTACTTGCTTTGTCGTGCTTGTTTTGCTGGCTGTGTTGTGATTTGCTGACGATGTGAGGGGTTTGTGAACGGCTATGGGAAAGAGTTTAAATAATATACACGACTGGATAAAACATGGAGAGAATTGTAATAAACAATGAAGTCTTGGCAGGGAAGCCCATAGTGAAGGGAACAAGAATATCTGTAGAATTTATATTGGAAATGCTGTCTTCAGGAATGAGTATCGAGAGGATTTTGGAAGAATACCCTCATCTGAAGAGGGAAGATATATTGGCCGCTTTGGAATATGCAGCAAGGATTTTTAAAAGAGAAGAATTTTACAGACTTCAATAAAATGAAATTCCTTACTGATGAAAATGTGGCAGTTTCCGTCGTTGGATTCTTAAGGCAAGAAGGATTTGATGTGAAAGACGTAAAGGAAGAGTTGTTGCATGGCTCTCCAGATAGAGAAATTTTCGAGCTTGCAAAGAAAGAAAATAGAGTTGTTCTAACGCATGACAAAGATTTCTTGGAGATTGTAAAGAATTACACTTCTGATTTTGAGGGGATTATTTTAATAAAGTGCAAAAAACAAAGTCCAGAAAACGTTATCGCAACTTTAAGCAAACTCATAGACTCTGAGGCAATTAAAAAAATTAAAAATAGTCTGTTTATTTTGAATGAAGAAGAATTAGTAATAATTAGAAAATGAAACTCTCCCCTAAACAAATCATCTCAACAGCAGTTCTTATCTCAAATGGGACGGACGCCAATTTAGTTCTGGTTAGTTCTGGTTAGTTCTGCTGGCTGCGTTTGGATGGTACGTTTACAGACGCTGATTAACGCTTTGTTGAAAATCTGTCTTTTCTTGGCTGTTTGCTACTCACCAGCCACATTTAAAATCCTTGCCACCAAAATCTTTTAAACTTCAATAAACTGAACAAATTATGGAAAAAGAGAAAGATGAAGTTGAAGACAGGAAAGAAGGTGACAGGGAAAATGACGAGGAAGACGGCACCCATATTGCCATTTTTAATGGGAAACGCATAAGAAAGCGAATGGTGAATGGTGAATGGTTCTTTTCTATCGTAGACATTGTCGGAGTCTTAACTGAAAGTTCTCGCCCTAGAAAATATTGGTCTGATTTAAAATCTAAGTTAATAGACGAAGGTTCAGAGTTGTCCGCAAAAATCGGACAACTGAAATTTAAGTCTAGCGATGAAAAAGATTATCTAACAGATTGTGCCAATACAGAAACTATTTTCAGAATAATTCAATCAATTCCTTCTAAAAAAGCAGAACCTTTCAAAAGATGGCTGGCAAGAGTTGGTTATGAAAGAATTCAAGAAATAGAGAATCCCGAGTTGGCACAAGAAAGAATGAAAAAATTGTATGAACTAAAAGGATATTCTAAAGACTGGATTGAGAAAAGATTGAGGGGAATTGCAGTTAGGCAGGAGCTTACAGATGAATGGAAAAATAGGGGGGTTAAAAAAGAAATAGAATTTGCTATTTTGACCAATGAAATAAGCAAGGCAACATTTGACAAGACTGTTGAAGAATACAGGAAATTCAAAAAGCTAAAACGCGAAAACCTGAGAGACCATATGGACGACTTGGAACTTATTTTTACTATGCTGGGGGAAGCAGCAACAACCAGAATTACTAAAACAAAAGATGTTCAAGGTTTTCCGGAAAATATAATCGCCGCAAAACAAGGCGGGGAAGTCGCAGGTAATGCACGAAGAGAATTAGAAGAAAAGACGGGAGAGAGTGTTTTATTAGAAGATAATTACTTAGACATTCCGGAAAAGCTAAAGAAAAAGAGGAAAAAGCTAATAGAAAACTTAAATGGTTGAAACTGGCTTTAGTAATCAACAAAGCCGGATTTGCTGAAATGGGATGCATTTGCGACGCTGGAACTGCAACACTAGAACTTGCGATATAACGATGTGAATGACTTATGAACGAAGGGAACGAAAAACATAAATAGTCTAAATTGCTGAGTAAAAGATGGAAAAGAAAATTGAATTGGATATTGTAATTTATCCAGAGGGCAAGGGAAAAGATAAAGTTTACAGCATAAGCTCTGTTCAGGTACCTAATGTTGTAACGCAAGGAGATACAATCGAAGAGGCAATAAGCAGGTTAAGAGAAGCTTTAGAATTATACTTTGAGTCTGTTCCCTATGAAAAAGATAATTTGATAAAAATAACGGAAGATGAACAAGAGGGCTGTAATAACCCGATGATTAGCAGGATCTTTCTTTAATATCTTAGTAATTCATTTAACTCTTTTAAAATTTCTTCGTTTATTCCAGCTTCCCTGCAATTGCGGATTAAATTTTGTCTAACTATATTTGATGGTTGTTTTACATTGACTAAAATGATTGGTCGTTTCAAAGGAGGATTTCGATTGAGCTTAATATGATCGCCCCTCATGTGTTCAACATAGAATCCCTGTTTCTCCAAAATAGAAATCACTTTACTTATTATCGGTTTGAAATTATACTTCATCTTTTTATTACTCAGAGGACGATTATAAACTTTTTCTATAATTTTTTGTAGTTGCAACCCTCGTATTTTTTATTCCCGCATTAAATCGTCAATCATCTCAGCACTCGTCCTCATCTCCTAAGCTCTTCACTTCAACAGCAGTTATTATCCCAAATTGGACGCCAATTTAATTCTGGTTAGCTCTGGTTAGTTCTGCTTGGCTATTACGGATAGATACAATCATCGAGGGATTTTGCTCATTTCATTTGCGTGTGAGAAAACGAGGAGAACGGCGAGGGCGAAAGGGTTAAATAATCTTCATCATCAATATAATCATGAGTAGCAGGTTTTATTATGATGCTGATACGGATGATGTTATCATCTCGAATAAGCTGGACGATGAAAAAGTGAAAAAGAACTATATTTTTGATGATTTTGTTATTAGTGTTGCTGGAAGCGGGAAGATTGTTGGATTAGAGATAAGGGATGTTTCCAAGTTTCTTAAGGATTCTGGTTTAGACCTGGGCTTTTTCAAGGATATAAAAGAAGTTGAGTTAGTAATTGTTCCTAAAAGAGATTCTATCGGAATCTATATTTATCTGACAATCTTTTGCAAAGAGGGGACTTTTGAGAGAAGGATTCCCATTACTCACCTACCTGCAGAAATTGTAGCCAGCAATTAAATCATCTTCTTCCAATATCTTTTTGCCACTGCTTTTGCAAAATTCTTGAAGTTCTTTTCTGCGGCAAAAGCATTTATCAATTCTGGCGGCTTTTTGTCTAGATTAATGGCATAGACGAGATAAGTTCCATCTTCCTTTTCATAATGGAAATCGTAATTGTTGTATCCAGACGGCCTTTTCCTGTAAAAAATCATCTTTATTTTTTCAAACTTTGGAAAATAATTTCTTAGTTCGTCTTCGTTCGTGTTTTTTTCTGCAACGGAAACTTCATAATACTGTTTCTATTGTTTCCTCTGTTCTCATTTTTATCTGACGATTTTAAATATTATAAATTTTCCCTATAAAATAATTATAGTTACTTTAGTTAAGGCCCTTGATTTTGCGAAGTTTTAAAAACCATTTTATTTCAGTAGTAACATGGCAAGGGTCAAACAACTTATTTCAGTTGGAATTATCCTGGTTTTTCTAGCATGGCTTGGATACTACGGCTATGCTCACAGAAGTGATTTTGCTGAATTGACACTCGTAAGTCCGTGGCTGATTATTGTTTTGGTATTGGGAACGCTGGTTTCGTATCTGGCTATAAGCTACTTGAATAACGTCCTCATGCAATCATTCGGCGTGTACATGAAAATGGGCGAGAGCTTCATGCTGTCGGTTGTGACGGGCTTCTACAACTTGATAACGCCATTCCGAGGGGGAATGGCGGTACGGGCGGTGTATTTGAAAAAGAGATATAGCTTTGCGTATGTGAACTTTCTTGCTTCGCTTTCTGCGGTTTATGTTCTGACTTTCCTTGTTGCCTCGCTTCTTGGAATTGTCTCAACGGTTTGGATTTATTATCAAACTGGAATGTTCTCTTGGATACTCTTTGTGATATTTGATGTTGTGTTTATTGGAATGGTTGGAATTATATTTGTGTCGCCGAAGTTTAAGGAATATGATATTAACCCACCCTCCTCGCGGTCACGCTCGCAAGTTGTAGATAAAATTCACTCGCGTGACACGCTCGCCCACCCAGACGGAAAATATAGCACCAATAATTATAACGCCAGAAATTACAACGCAAATCTTAAGAGCAGGGGCAGAAGAGATAATGGGAATGGAGATGATAATGGAAATAGCAATTGGAAAACGGGCTTGAGAAAATGGCTGAACAGATTTATTAAAGTTATTAATGGATGGCATTTGATTAAGAAGAACGGGAGAGTGATTTTAGTTACTAGCTTTGTGACGCTTGTGCAAATCTTGCTTGGAAGTTTGATGCTCTGGTTTCAGTTTAAAGTTTTTGGTGTGGATATATCGTTCATGGCTGCGATATTTTTGTCTGCGATTGGTTCGTTAAGCATTTTGATTGGACTAACTCCCGGGAATCTTGGAGTTCAGGAAGCGATTACTGTTTTCTCGGCTGCGACGATTGGAATTTCAACTACTGAATCGCTTTCTGCTGTTTTGCTTGGTCGCGCGGTTGGCTTGGTTGTGCTTTTTGTTCTTGGGCCGATATTTTCTTATGTTCTTATGAGAAGCAAAAAGAAAGGAGATGTGAAAAATGTCAGACGAAAGAAGTAATAGCAATCTCAAACAAGGAGTGAAAGGAATTTTTAGCAGCACGTTTTGGCAGCTTGTCGTGGTTTATACTGCGCTAGTTGTGCTGATTTCATTCAGCTTGTTTTGGAAGTATACTCTACACTTTGAGCTATTTGCGGTTGTGATTGCGGTGATTGGAGCCATGGCATTGTATCATAGTGAGGACGATGAAAAAGAGAAGCTGGACAAGCACCTGCATTACATGCTTTTGGCGCTTGGGATTTTAATTGTTTTGACTTTTAGAATGATTCCTTATCTTAACGGAAATACAATTCCTCTTGGATATGATGCCGGAATTTACAAATACGGAATTGAGAGCTTTTCTGCCCAGGGATTTGGTGTTGATGATTGGGTTAAGAGTGCGATGTCTCCGGGATTTTTGTATCTGCTTGTGCCTCTTTTGAAAATGGGAGTTTCAAGCGAATTTATTTTGACATGGGCTTTTATTTTCTTTGGAGTTTTGCTTGGAGTTTCAATTTACTTTGCGGGGAAGGCTTACTTTGGAAACAGAACTGCTGTGATTGCGTTGCTTTTGTATGCGGTTTCAGCGATTCAGTTTAAGGTTTTCACTTATATGTATTACAAGAACGTTATAGCGCTCGCGTTTTTGTTTTTTGCACTGTATTTTCTTAAGCGGAACGAGGATTTTCGTGCTTCTGTTTTCTCTGGTGCCCACTCCGTTCATAAGCAAAGGGTTTCTGTTGTTAGTGCCCACCCTCCCGCCCTGAAACGTGATGGTAATGATAATAGTTATTCCGAGTCTGGTGGGGCAGGGAAATGGGAGAGCGAGAGCAAGAGTGGAGAAGGAACGGAAAGGCTAAAAGGATGGAACTTTTACAGATTCTTCTTCATTGTGTTTGGTGTGCTTGTTGGAATCATGCATTTGCCGACTTTCTTTATTTTTGGAGTGGCGTATGTGCTGTTTATATTTTATAATAGAAAGAATTTTGGGAAGAAGTTTGTTGACGGAGCACTTATTCTCGGATTGACGCTTCTGCTTTATGTTGGGTTTTGGAACGAGGCGATTTTGCCTTTGATTAAACCTGTGGCGGAGAGTTTTGTTGAGCCTGGAACTGCGCCCGGAACTTTTATTTCGTTTTTTGTTTATCAGTTTTCAACGCTTTACATTCTGCCATTTGCGATTCTGGGTTTTGCGCATCTGTTGTGGCAGAGGAAGTTTGACATGCTGTTTTTCTTGACGCTTGTCACAGGGATTATTGTCTATTTCCAGTTTTTCTTTTTTAACAGGTTTATTATTCATCTGGATGTGTTCTTGATTGTTCTGGCTGCTTCGGCGTTTTCGCTGATGATTGCAAATTCTAAGAAACTGGGAATTGCGATTTTGGTTTTGATGCTTGTGTCTTCGGGTTATGTGGCGTTTCAGGATTCTGTGAATGCAAAGCCCTTGATAACAGAAGAAAGCTTGAATTTGATTAAGATGATTAATTTGAATGTTGAAGGCGACGCAAGAATTATGGTTGTTTCTTCAGAGTATTCGCCTTGGGTGCTGGCTTACTCAAACAGAGGGACGATTGCGCCTGGGCTGTTTGAGGAAAATAAATGGACTCAAGCTGACTGGGAGAAGTTTTGGAATAGCAATAGTACAGACGAGACTAAATCTTTAATGAGCGTTTATCCGAAGGGAGAACAGGTTTATATTTTTGTCGGAACCAAAAGCTTTAACAATCCATGTTTCAGTGAATTTTTATCTAATGGAAGTAGTAAACTCCTGAGGTATAACTGTGAGTGAACCTAAAGATTATAGAGAGAAGAACTGGGACGAGAAGTTTGAGCAGTGGAAACACAAAAGAGAGAACGAGAAATCTAAATCTGAAGATGGTGCCCACCCTCTAGCTCTAAATAGTTTTGGTAGAGAAATTAAAGAGAGCGTCGAAAGGATAGAGAAAAGTGCTGAAAAGACAGTTGAAGAAGTTGAAGAAGAAATTAAAGAAGTTGAAAAAGGAATCAAAGAGTATGAGAAAAGCAGGCCTCGGCATGTTAAAGTTTTTAGATTCCTTGCGGTTTTGATTCCTGTTTTGATTGTTCTGTATTTGATTAGCGCGAATTTTCTTGTTGCGCAGGATTTTGAGTATACTTATAACCTTGGAGAAAGCGGGGAAAATTATCTGACGCCTGCTGAAAGGGTTTCGCAATCGGCGAGCGACAATGGAGTTTCGTACAAGAATTTGACTGGCGGTTTAGTTTATTTTGATGTGCCGATTGCGCGGGGCGCGGAGAATGTAAACGTTGAAGTTAAATTCAAAGATAACTTTCCCGAGAACGCGAAGCTTAGCCTTGGGGCGAGAGATCAGGAGGAATGGCATTATCTTTACAAGGGATTGTATAATCCTTTAATTGATTTGGGGAGTTATGAACACAAAGGAAGGGTTTATCGATTGAATGACAATTTGCCTTTGGTTGACGAAGTTGGATTGGAAAATCTTGACGGAGTTACTATTGCAAGCGAGGATTTTACGCCAACAATGAACAAGGTAGATGACTATGAAAATAGCGAGATAGAAATTAACGTGACTTTGAGAGGGAAGCACGTGTTTTACATTTACGCTTCGCAGGAACTGGAAGTTGAAGTAGAGAAGAGGGATATTAATTGGTATGAAGGGAGCGACGAGTTGTTTATTATGCTGTATGATTCGGATGGGGTGCTGGTTGAGATGACACAGATTGGAGATGATGGAGTTGTTGATGCGAGCAAGGCTTTGGGAAAGAAGCAGAAAATTGTTTTGAAGGCAAGCGGATTGAACGAGGGAGTTTACAGGCTTGAGCTGAGCGATTTTGACGGACTGGTTACGAATCTTAAGATAAATTCGAACAAGGTAGTTGCGGAGAAAGTTTTCCTGGCAGATAATGAGATTTACGGAGCTGAAACGAAGGAAAGCAAATTGTATTTTGATTACACTAAGAATGTGACTTTAAAATTAACAACTTATCATAAAGAAGGGCTGCAGAAAATTCTTTTCAATCATGGGGGAAATGTTGAAGGTTTTAGCTTTGATGTTGAAGATGCAGCTGTTTACAAGAAAGTTGCGGAGGGAAATTATGAAGTGACATTCACAAAGAATGATATTGTTATTGAAAGCCCCGAGTATTTTGCTTTTACGCCGAGCGGATATTTCAGGCCGTTCAGGCAGAAAGTTGTTTCAGTCAGTTCGCCAGAATGGGTGATGGACAGCGCGGATTATTTGATTACAGATTATGCCGTGCCGCAGAAGGAGGGGGATTGGATTATCGCCTCGACGGATTTTGATATTGCCAAGGAGAATTTGTTTGTGACTGAGAAGGGAATTTTAAGCTTTGTGTTTAACACGCCGCATTTGGCTGAAGCTGGAAGCAATTATACGATTCCTGTTGATTGGATAAAAATAAAAGTGCACAAGCCGGGAGTGTTTGGATAATGAAACTGTTTAAAGGACATCATGCTGAACTTGTAAATCATATCTTTCAAACGTTGTTGGTTACGTATTTAGTTTTGTTGCTGATTGAACAATTGTGGGAAGGAGTTGTGAGCGTTTACCTGAATTTGAATTATCTTTTGATTGCGGTTATTGTTGCGGGGATTGTGGATGTTTTTTCGGAAGTTCCCTACAAGATGCATGAACGCGTAAAGACAAAAAATTATTGGTTTGTTTTTGCACTTGGAATTTTAGGATTTTTCATTATTAAGTTTAAGACTTCAAGCCTTGGATGGCTGAGCTGGGTGATTTCTTTGATAGCTGGAGTTTTGATTATTTTACTTTCGATGCTTGTTTTGGAGGAAGAAGATGAAAGGCATTAGCTGGATTTTTGGAGGAATTGCAGTTTTTATCGTGCTGGAAGTTGTTACGGTAATTCTCGGGGTTGCGACGGAGATGACTTATCTTGAAAGCTTTAGGGTTATTTTTGGGAGCGTGTATGTTTTGTTTGTGCCCGGACTGGTCTGGAGCTTTGTGTTTTTTCCTTTTGGGGAAAAGAAAGTAGACATTATTGAAAGAATTGCGCTTTCGTTTGCACTGAGCATTGCAATTGTTCCGTTGGCTGTTTTCTATTTGAATCTAATTGGACTGAAGATTTCGGCGTGGAGCAGTTTTCTTGTTGTTCTGGTTTTGATTATTGCCGGGTTGTCGGTTGTAATTTTGAGACGGAAGCGCCGTGTTTTTGAATAAGATGGGCAAGTTCTGTTTTCCAGAGAAGAATTATTATTGTAAATCCCAGGATAGTCGCGAGAGTCACTGCAGAGATTAAAAATATACGGTCCAACGAGGTAGATTGTTTTTCGGTTATTTGTTCAGTGTCGTTAAGTAGTTCCGAAGTGTTTGATGGCTGCTCCCCGGAAATGCATTCTAGCGTTGTGAGCGGTTTATTTGTTTTGATGGTGCAATTTTTGCTGTCTGCGCATGTTCTTGTTTTTTGATTGAACGAACTGCATTCTGTCCATTCTGTGCATGTCCAGTTTGAAATGCAGGCTGAGGTTCCTCCAGGACTGTCATTGTCATCCCCATCATCGCCGCCATCTGAAGGACAGCTTCCACAATCTGCTGAACACGAAGAGCAACTTTCTCCGTTGTTGCAAGAGCCGTCGCCACAAAATTCTATTCTTGTGACATTCGTCGTTGCGTTTGCTTCATTTGTATAGCTTGAATCTCCGATGGCATTATAGGCTTTGATTCTATAAAAATAAGTTGTGTTAGATTTGAGATTTTCATCAACTAAAACTTCTATATTCTGATTCGTTACAGTTATTTCACTATATATTTCTGTTTCATTTTTTCTTTCTATTTTGAAACCATCTTCATTGTCGCTGTTATCAGTCCAGTTCAAAGTTAACGATTGATTGGTTTCATTGAAAACATTTAAATCTGAAGGAGCCAACGGCGCTGTCAATGGCGGGCTTCCTGTTTCTATAATTGTGTAAGATGAAAAATGCGAGACAAAAACCTTGACATATTCGCTAGTTCTTTCTTCAACAACGCAAACTGGAGGAAAACACTCATCGCCGTTATCTTTCAAAATTTTTGGCGAGTAATAAGTTCCGTAGAAATAAATTTCCGCGCTCTTGTTGAATTGCGAGTACGCATACGCAGATGTATTTACTGAAATGCTCGTATCGTTTATCTCGAATACTTTGCTAAGATTTAATGGTTCTTCAATATTGAAATAACAGCATTCCGAATAAGAATTGCCAGAATAACGTTCATAAATTTTAACTAAGGAAATGTTATTTAAATATTTAACACGAGTTTTTTGGTTAAGCGAGAGATTAAAATCGACTGAGCGCAGGTCAACAAAATTATCTAATGCCGGAACGTCAAAATTTTCTGTTAACGGCCTAATTGTGTCAAAGAGCGTGACGTTGCTCCAATTAACGTAATAGTCGTCCCAGCTTCCTTCCTTGGAGCCCAAATTAAAGTAGTCGTCTTTTCCTAATAAACATGTAGAAGAAGGTTCATCAATTCCATCCTTGTCATCGTCTTTGCAAATCGAGGAGCAATAATCGGCACAATCGAAATCATCGCAATCGACTAATTCATCTCCGTCGTTATCTACGCTATCGCCACAATATTTTTCTTTTTCATATTCGCAAAGAACTGGTGAAACTTTATACAAAAAGTATCCTGGCGGCGCCGCAATCTGATTGCCGATTATTTTTCCATCGCAGTTTTTATATGCACATTTTGAAACTCCTGCTGGTGGAACAATACTCTCACATTGAGTTTCGCAAACATTTCCGCAAGAGTTACCGCAATCAACTCCAGTCTCATCGCCATTCCGACATTTATCGTCACATGCAGAAGTTTCACAATCAGGGTCTTGCTCATGTGAACAACGCGGCGAACAAAAACCATTACAACCATCAGAATGACACTGCTCTAGAACATCGGGAATTTTGTTTGCATTAAAATCGTCAAGAGAACTAATATTGAATTTGTAAATATTTCCGCCGACGCTGATTCCGAAAGAGCCGTTTCCGAAAGCAACCACGCCCCCAACTTCACCGTAAAAGTTGTAGTAAGAATAACTCGCTCCAGAGTCTACGGGCATTACTTGTTCGTAGAGCCACTCGCCGCTTTTTGTATAAATTTGCGCGCGGCGGCTGTAAGGGTCGGATACAAAAGTTAAATTTAATTCTGAATCAACCGCAATCGAATATGGATAAATGAATTGTCCTTGTCCATATCCTTTTTCGCCCCAAGAGCGCAGGAAATTTCCATTTTTATCAAACACTTGAATTCTGTGATTTCCCGCATCAGCGACGTATAACTCGCTGTTTTTATCTACCGCTAGCGTTTGAGGAAATTCAAATTTTCCGTTTGCTTTTCCGCGTGAGCCGATAGCTCTTAACAAGATTGGAAAACCATTGGCGTCAAACGATGTAGCGTCGTAAACTCTGATTCTGTGGTTCATTGAATCAGAGACGTAAAGCAGCGCATTTGTTTCATCAATCGCGAGCCCCATAGGAAATAGAAAGCCGCCTTTTTGAGGCAGGGTAATTGTGAGTGTCGGAACAGTAATTCCGTTTTTAGTGATAGTTGGTTTGTAATGTATGGTCTGGTTTCTCATGCTTTGATTAAACACTTGGACTCTTCCGGAATAAGTTGCAAACGCTGCGCCATATCCCGCTATGTAATCTGCAACATAAACTTTTCCGCGAATATTGTCTACTGCGACAGCGCTAGGCAATAATAAATAGTCCCAATAGTTTCCCCAGACATCTTGAACATTATAAAAGTCAGTTTCATTGCGAATTAATACTTTTTCAAGAACTGTTGCTGGCTGATAAAGATAATTGTCTTTGTCTAAAGCCATCTGCCCACCGAAATGTCTTCCATAAGGCGAGCTGTAAGTTACAGAAAGAGTCCAGCTGTTATTCAAGGGGCGCATAGAGAAAACATCAGAATTAATAGCAGGATAGCTTAGTGAGACATTAATTCTCTGCGCCGGATTCTCATCGAAGTTTCCGTTAGTATATGCGTAAATTTTTCCCGGCGTTTCTATAAATATAATCGCGTTTCCGTTTTCCAAGAAAGTCATTTCTGCGACTTTGTATTCTGCACTTTCTCTCGAGAATAGAACTTCCGAAGAAGACCAAACGTCGTTGTCTTTTTTTATCAGATAAATATTACTATCATTTGATTTTTTGTAAACTAACCAAATTGAGCCTGAAGAATTTACTTCAGCGGAGAAAGAAGTTATTTCTGAATGTAATAATTCTTGATTTGACCAAGATGACGAAACGAGATTGTAAGATGTTTCGTAAATTGCAGAATTCCAATTTGTAATGTAAGAAATTCCCTCATTAGTTAAGCCAAAAAAATCTTCCGGAAAATGATTAACATTTGTGGAGATAAAAGGAATATTAAAAGAGCCGCCAGAAACGTCAGTGCATTCTCCAAAATCTGAAGGAACCCAGCTTCCATTCCATAACTGCCATTGGTCTGGAAAGTCAAGCGAATAGCGCGCGGCGCACACTATTTTTTTATTAGGATAAAGTTGAATATTAACATCAAAAAGAACAATATAAGACCTGTCATCTGGAAGGTAAATGATTCTTGGCTGGTAAACAGAAAAAGTTTCATTGTATGGTGTTTCATTAAAAACAATTGAGGAACGAGCGCTTAAATCAGATGACCAAATGTTTCCTTCTGCTCCGTTCCAAACTTTCCAAGTTAAATCGTTTTCTGAATAAACATATTTGGCAGCGGCGATTCTACTGACTCCGTTTATGCCGTCAGTATCAAAGGCAGCAACTGCGATAAGAGTATCATTTCCATTTGTTGCAATGTCGCCGCCATGCTGGGCGTAAGCAGAAATAAGCGGGGCGCTTGAATATTCTCCATAAGTGCTTGTTCCGTTTTTACGCGTGAAATTCTCGCCATTAAACATAAACGGGCGCAGCGCGTCGTGTGTATCAAGAGTTATGCTTAAGGTTTTTGTAATTCCAGAATAAATTCCCATGATATTTTTTGACGCTGCAAACTTCAGTGGTTTCAGGAATACTATATTCTCGACAAAAGTCATTGGCTTTGGCAATGCTGCGTTGTTTGTCCAACCGCCATCTGATAAAACTTCCCAATTTCCCGAAGACAAATTAAATCTATGAATTTCCTGCATTGAAGATTGACCTGCGCCATAGATAAACATGTAAGTTGTTTCGTTAATGGTAATCGGGCTGATTTTTACATCAAATGGATAGTTTTGTATTGGGATTAAATTAATCATGTTGGCTGAGTTCATAATGGTCCATTCTCCATCTGGACCGAGCATGGGGGAGGCTCTAGGGGTTTTCAAGATTGTTGCAAAAGTTGCTGTCATGCAAACGAGAATAAAAATAGTGAACAGAATCTTGGTTTTCTTTTTTAAGGGCATCTTTAAGGTAGGGTTTTATGATTTATAATATTACTTATTGGTTGATATTGCTTTAGATATTTAATAATCTTATTCGCGTTCGTCTTCAGTTTGGGATTGAAATTTTTTCTCTGAAAAGGCATTGGCCCTTTCTGGAACTTCATTATCTTCTTCGGTCTCTTGATCTTTTTTGTAGGAATCTTCCTGCTGTTGTTCTAATAAATCTTTTTGCATCTCTATTTCTGCTTCTCTTTTCATTTGCTCTAGTTCTGCTGCGAATTTTTTATTGTGGGTTTCTTTCATCCAGACGTAGATTTCTTCAAGGTGCTTTTCTTGTTCGAGAAGGACTTTGTGCTGGGTGTCGAGATGCAGAAGCGGAACGAAATGATTGATTCTTTCTTCTTTGATGCCGTGTTTGTCTCCGAGAAGTTCGGTGAAGGTTACAGGGCGCTCTCTTTCAGGGGTGAAGAAACTTTTTAGTTTGCCATAGACGTTTTTCACTAAGTCTTTAAGATTAATTGTTCCTTTTGGGATGGCAATTGCGGTTTCGATTTCCTGTTGTTTTGCTGTGACGACTTTCTGGATTCTGCGGTTTTCGGTTGTGACTGCCTTGCCCAACGCGGAGAGCAATTCCTGAAGAGAAACTTTTCTATGCCTTGGAAGAGGAGTTCTTTGAACTAAATCTGGAATGTCCTCTTCAAGTTCAATACGCTCTTGCTCGTAGCGTTTTTCTTCTTTTTTCCCGAAAAGTACATCGTCCAAGGAAGGGAGGTCTTGGTTTAGAATAATTTCTGATTTAATTCTTAAAAGAAGGGCTGCGGCGAAAAGAACTTTTGATGACACGAAGAGATTTGCTTCTTCGAATTGGCGGATTTTTCCCAGGTATTTGTTTGTCAGAACGACAAGGTCAATGTCCCATGGGTCAAGTTGTTCGGAATTGATTAAATCTAAGATGATTGCCTGCCAACTAAGCTGGTCGCCGAATAAGAGGCCGTGAATTTGCTCCTGCCCGACTTTGTCTTTTTTTTGAACGATTATTTGTTCTGTCTTTGAAGATTCAGAATCCATCTTTAGTCTTAGAAAAGTGGATTTAAATTAGTTTTGATTGTTCATATATGTTGAAAGTCTTTTTATGAATTGTTTGCTACTCGCGATCACACTCGCGAATTAATTGATATACTGCTCGTGCAATGCGCTCGCCCACCCTCCCTGCTCCCGACCTGGCTCGTAAATAATTTTTAGAATACTCTCGCTAAGTCGCTCGCCCAGACAGTTTCGACTTGAAATTAATAAATCATTGTCGCGCGCCGCAATTGGACGCCCGTTAGTGAAGCTGGCGTCTTGATTATTTGGCTCATTTCGTTCGCCTTGCGGCGCGCTAAATTTAAGTCGAATTATTTATCGCAAACAATTCTAATTTTTTGTAGGTTTAGGATTCCCTCCCCGATTTGACTTTTCAATGGAGTTTGAAAGTTCGCAAAATATTTAAAGGCAAATAGCCGAGGATAATTGTTTTAAACGAACTCGGTATACTGAGATATACTACTAAAGAAGGGCGTGTTAACACTGTTCCCATTGAGAAGTTACAACAAACCGAAAAGTTTAAATACCTTTTATGACTCTATTTACTATCACCTCTTTTTGCCCGGGAGAGGACGTTTAGTTCATCTATTTTAGCTTGAATTAAACCTCCTCTTCAAGGGTTTGAATTTTGTTATAAATCTCCAACAAATCATATTTCTTAAGAAGAAAATGATGGCATCCGGTCTAGAATCCGGCACTACATCTTTTTTATTTTTATTCTTTTATAATTAATTTATCTAGAAAATACTCTTTTTGCCCGGAAGACTAATATTGATAGTCGTAAATTGCCGCGATTGGTCTAGCATGCATTTGAAGATAAGACATTTGGTAAGAGTAAGGATAACGAACCATCATTAATTTTGGCCGCTCGACTTTAACTCTGGCTTCGCGGACTTGAACTATTTTGGTTGTGATTGGGCATGACATTGCGTCACAATATGTTCGGTAAGCGTTGAACGGGGTGTAGAAAATGTCTGCTTTTGGGGCAAAATCTGGATGGAGATACATTGAGTCGTCATAGTTTTGGATGTTAGTTGAAGAAGTTTGAGTGTAATAATCTGCTGAAGCAAAGCCCGAAAGCAGAATTAACGTGAATACGAGGAGCATTGCTTTTTTCATCTCGTTTTAAGAGCCAAGGAGTTAATAAAGATAATTGTGATTTTTTATGCATATTTGTTGTCATTCAAATTGATGAAAAAACAGAAGGAACCGAAAGTCCATAGAATTAATAAGTTAAAAATGCATAAAGCTGTATGAAAAAAACAATTATCGTTTTGGCTTTGCTGGTAGTTTTAGTCCTTGTCTTGTTTAATTATACTCCTGTCGGGAGCTGGGTTAACAGTGTTCTGGAGAGCGGTGTGGCCCGATGGGGATACATTGGACTTTTTATTTTGGTTTTTATTTTGGAGTTTGTGCCTCAGCCTTTGATAAGCTCGCTTTTGCCGGTTTCTGCGGGGCTCTTTCTTAAATTGAATTTTACGTATGTCCTTCTTATTTCAGTGGTGGCCGCTGTGCTCTCAAATTATTTTTCATATTTTTTTGGGAGAGTTTACGGAGAGCCAATCGCCCGTTATTTTGTAAGCGAGAAGAATTATCTTAAAACTAAACAGTGGTTTGAGAAATATGGAATTAAAGCATTTTTTGTCCTTGCGCTTTTACCTTTACCATATTTTCCGATAATGGCCGGAATTTTTAATATCAAACCGAGGGAACTTACTATTTATGCGATTATACCAAGGATATTCCATTTTGTTATTTTCACTTACCTGATATCGCTGGTGGTGTAAAAATAGTTAAATTGGAGATAGATAGAATAAAGATGAAAAAAAGGCAAGTAACGAAAGTTCTTTTGATTGCGGCAGTTGTTGCAGTGACGCTTTTTATTGTTTTTAATGTCAACGCTTTTTTGAGAATGAAAGATTTTCGAGGGGTAACCAAGGCAGCATGCGGGAACTTTGTTGAAGGCGATAATTGTGAATTTACTTTGAGGAACGCGATAATAAACGGGAGCTGCGTCAAGGAAAAAAATGGCGAATTGACATGCAGGCCCAGCGATCCGGTATTCAGAAAAAAGTGAGTTAAGCTGCGTTGTTAAAAATTTATTCAAAAATGCGAAGGTTCTGTTGAAAATCTATTTTAGCTGGTTTATAGAAAAGTTTTGATTATTATAATTGACCAAGATATCTGGCTTTTAATAGAGTATATTTTTTTTATTAGTATTCTCTTCGCCTTTCTCTTCTTGCCTGACCTCTAGACTGTCCGTCTGAAGAACTGCTTGACTGAGTACGTTCCCGGCTTCTGTAGGTACTGCTTTTGTTGTTTTTGTAGCCTCCGTCGCTGTGACCGCTTTCACTTTTGCCATAGCTGCTTTTATTGCTTCCACTGTAGCTCCCACTGCGATTGCTGCCGCCATAACCGCCCCTGCTGCCACTTCTTTGACTTCCACCACCGCCGCCATAGCTTCTTCCTCCACCGGATGAACTTCTGCTATAGCCTTGCCTTCTATTCATTCTTTCGCCTCTTTTCTCAGGCATCCAACGAATTCTTGTGCGTTCGATGTAAGGGGGTTCTTCTTTTTTGATGTTAAAGTCACCCAGCATAATTTCCTGGAAGTTTTCGTAGTCGCGGCTGGATACAAGATTTATGACTTTGCCTTCTTTGCCTGCTCTTGCTGTTCTTCCGATTCTATGGGTGTATTCTTCGATTGACTTTGGAGAGTCGTAGTTATAAATGTGCGAGACGCCTTTGATGTCTAATCCACGAGCAGCGACGTCGGTCGCAACTAAAATGTGAACTCTTTTAGCGTGAAAATCTGCAATCATTTTGGTTCTTTTTTCCTGCGAGAAACCGCCATGTAATGGAAGGGTATCAATGCCGTTGAATCTTAAGTTTTTTACGACGAAGTCAACGTTTTTTCTGGTGTTGCAAAAGACCATAACTAGATTTGACTTTTCGTTTTCAAGCAGATGTTTCAGAAGGGAATATTTCAAATTGTTGTCAATATCGTAGTAAACCTGCTCGAGTTTTGTCGGGTCGACGTATGGCTGTGCATTAATTTCGACGGGGCTTTTCATGTGTCTTTTTGAAAGGAATGAAATGTCTGGGGAGATTGTTGCGGAGAATAGCATGGTTTGTCTTTCTTGCGGGCATTCTGAAACGATTCTGATTACGTCGTCGCGGAAACCCATGTCGAGCATTCTGTCCGCTTCATCCAGAACTAAAGTATTAATGTGAGAAAGGTCGATTGATCTTTTGTTTATGTGGTCGAGAATTCTTCCTGGGGTGCCAATTACAATATCCGCAGTTTCTAGTTTTCTCACTTGATTTTCAAAAGAAACGCCACCATAAACTGCGAGAATTTCGAGATGTTTTGGCTCTGAGAATTCTGAAATTTCTTTTGCGATTTGTTCTGCGAGTTCACGAGTTGGAGTTAAGACGAGCCCTTTGATTCCGTGGTTTTTTGTAGCATTGTTTATCAGGCCTGCAGCGAATGCGAGAGTTTTTCCAGAGCCCGTTGAAGCTCCGCCGATTACATCTTTTCCTTCTAAGATTAGCGGTATTGCCTTCTCTTGTATTTCTGTTGGTTCTTGGAAGCCTCTTGCCCGAATTGTTTTAAGCAAAGGACTATCTTTTCCCAATAGTTGTTCGAATTTATCCATGTAATATTAATAGTTAAGAAATAGCAAACGTATTTCTTTAACAGTTTAATAAACTAATTTGTAAAAGAGGGTTTTTATGTGTTGCGGTTATGTAATTTTGTTGAAAATCTTTTTTTGTGAGTTGTTTGTACCCGCCCCAGTCACTAAAAATATTATACTATCACCCCGGACCGAGAAAGATGAGTTTTCTATTTTTTGGTCAGACTTTTGCGTTCTGTAAAATTTATTCGTCTTTATGGCTCCTGTCCCAGATTATTTTTTTGTTCAGATTGTAGAGGCCCATTTTTTCCATGCCTTCGAATTGTTCATCGGAAAATTCGACGTATTGGATTTTGAAATTGTACTTTCCGTCTATTTCCTTGATAATTGCAGTCACCTTGTCAGAAGGAACGGGGTTGCCGACAATTATTATCTTTGCCCCGTCATCTGTTTTAGACTCAAGAATTATTTTTTTTATCTTCGGAATTTCTTTTATCTTTTCTATGAAATCTGTGATGTGTTCTTCTTTTTTCAGGAGGCGATTGAGGGCGATTGTTTTTTCCCCGGGTTTCAACTTGTAGAATTTTGATTTCCCCATAAGAGTTATTTCTACTATTTCTTTTTTGACAAGCCGTTCTAATATTCTGAGGGTTGTAGCAACGTTGACTTTCGACATCGAAGAAGTTTGTGTCAGGGAAAAATGTTTTTCCGGTTCATCTAAGAAAATGTTGATAATTTTGATAATTTTTTCGTCAAATAGCTCCCTCAAAACATCTGATTTTTTCATGTATTTTCAGAGTTTTAAGAATATATAAATTTATCATCTTGTATATTTTTTTTGAGAACTTTGCCTGTTTTTTTATTTTTGATGAATTATTTCAAAATTGGAAAACAGTCCAGGTTTGTGATATTCTTCTTTTACCGACGGTGTTTGGCGAACTCCCTGAAATTTAGTGTTTATGGTGCAGGGCTCTGCGAGCACTTAAACTTTTTTCAATTGCTTTAAGATTTCATTAAGACTAATTTTCTTAACTGTTGTATGCTTGTCTCCGGCGCCTGAATAAATCAAAATATCGTTTCCTTCAGGAATTGCTGCGGTCGGGAAAACGACCCTCTTATTTTCAAATGTGACCTCGTATTTTTTTCTTGGGGCAATTATAAATTTTTTAGTTTTTGCAATCAGTTTTTCTGGGTTGTTTAATTTGAAGAGGGCAGCACCAACTGAGTAAATGGCTATTTTCTTCATTGCTTCTTTCTTTAGTTTTGATAATTTTTTAAGCAGATTTTCCGGGGAGTTTATCATTTTTTTTATATTTGTTAAAATTTCTTCTTCGCTTTCCTGGGATTCGGTTACTGCGTGATACAATAGCAGCCATCCTTTTTTTGTTTTGATTGGCGGCGGGCCTGCGCCGTTTCTTGGGCAGAATCCTGCTTCTTCGTAGACGCAGTCGATAGGTTTTAAGTCGCCCCAAGAAACTAAATCGTTTGAGTACGCAATCCAAATATGGGGCTGGGTGAACTGAAAAGAGCCCTCTGGGCGGTTGAATGCGACATATCTTCCGTTGACTTTTTCGGGGAAGACAACAACGTCTTTGTCTTGCTCACCGAAGATTATCCCTTTTCGTTCCCAGTTCAGGCAGTCGTAAGAAGTAGCTATTGCAGTTGAAATGTTTTGTTCGATGGAAAGACTTACATATGTCATAACGTAAAGATTGTTTATTTTTGTAATTCTTGGGTCCTCAATTCCGAGTTCGCCGTCTGCTGCAGTTCCGAAGAAACTTGGTTTTTTATCAATTGAAATAATTTTGAAACCGGATTTGTCCAGCATGATTTTTCTCAAATGGGAGACGAATGTTAGTCTTTTTGTGCCGTCGCCGAATACAAAATCAAGGTCAGTGTTGGTGGTTACTTTTTCTCTTTTGAATTTGTCTATTTTAACCTTGAATTTGTTTTTTCCGACCATGCGCGGAGAGTAAAAGTATTTTTTGTCTTCTGTTTTTTTTAGCTTTTCTATCACTCTGACATAAGCAATTATTTTTCCATCCGGGAGTCTTACTGCTCCGGGATTGAGCACTCCGAGAACTTTGAATTTATTTGACGATGGCTTTATGTCTTTTGGAGATAGAAGTATCGCCTCTTTCTTTACTTTTATCATTTTTTTAAAAGTGGACTTTAAAGTATATAAACGTAGCGGGGCATTCTAATTGGCCGTGTAGAATAGGAGGCCGTTGATTATTGTAATCTCTAAAATTATCCAAACTCCTGAAGTAATCATAACTATTTTGTTTTTGTAATAAAGCCCGTATCCAAACCATGCTGCGGCTATTGCAAGATAGGCACCCCAATAGACGATTGAAATTCCTGAAGCTATTCCCATATAGAAAATTTTCCAGGCCTGGATTATTGCGAAAGTCATGCTCAAAAAGCTTATGATGTATGTAAATTTATTAAATTCTTTTTTTGATTGCTCTTTTCGCAAAAGCACGGATTCATTTATTCTTTCTACATCTCCTTCGATATTCTTTCCAGTGAATTTTTTTGTAGCTTTTAGTTTTCTGTCTTTTTGAAATACTGTCGCCACTAAGACTGCTGACGTGGTCGCAAGTAATAGCATTGAAAAGAATATTGGGCTTGTAAGACCTGCCGCCGGCAGCGCAACTTCAGGAGATAAAAAGATATTTTGAGGAGCAAGGAATAAAAAAACCGCCCCCAATGTATAAGCAATAAGAGAAACTACTGGCAGAACCTGCCTCTTTTTTTTGTCTTGGTTGTTCTCATCATTACTCATCTCTTTTTTTAGTTAATCGGGATTTATAAAATTGTTGATGTTATTGGGTTGCTTCATTGATGCGGCCATAACGTGTTTCAGGCGATTTTGCCTTCGGGGATTTCTATGTCTGGAAAACATTTAAATAGGGTATATACATAAGTATATACTAATGGCACAAGAGCGGATTGAAAAAAATTTCGAGAAACTCAAGAAACAACTTGAAGGGCTGAGCAAGGAACTTGAGAAGTTTGTTCCTTATGCGATTGTAAAGGAAACGAGCGCCTTCGGGAATTCGTCGCACATTGTTCTTTCAAAGAATTTTCTGGATAAAAAAGTCGGCGTGATAATCTTGGGAGACAAGGGGGAAGAACGATGATTCATTTTAATGAAGCAATGAATAATTATAAGGGGGTTTGGCATGATATTTTCAATCAGTGAGTACCTTGGATTCGACGATGACGAGATTTTAAGAATTTTCCGAGAGGAAGATATTGAAATTTCTGCAATCAGAGAGCCTCAAGAATTCCAGCAAGCATTTTCCGTTCAAAGAAACTAAAAATTTTGTTTTTATTTTCTGTTAATTTATTTTTCTGTGAATTCTGTGTAGTGGCATTTGCCGCAATAGGCTCTGCCTTTGTGTTCGGCAAGAAATGTTCCTGGGCCGCATCGCGGGCAGGTTTTCTTTTTCTTCTTCCCGTCCTGGTAGTGTGAGTATTTCTTGCTGGTTGGCTTGTTTTTGTGTGGCTTCTTGCCTTTCTTTTCTTTTGTTGCTCCGCCCTTTACTGTTGCCATTATGCACTTGCTCCGGATTTTTTTGCTTTTGGTTTAGGCTCTATTCTTTCTTTGTCTGTCAAGGATTCGTAGATAAAAGCTTCTATCAAAAAGTCGTTTGTGCCGAAATTGTTTTTTATTGATTTGATTGCTATGTTGTCCAGTTCGGTCTTGAATTTTTCTGCAAGGTGTTTTTTTGAATCATTGAATCCGGGATTTGAAGCCGAAGGTAACGAAACGAGAAGTTCTCTTCTTTTAAGCAGGGTGTTTTTGTTTTCGTTCAGGATTTCCATTTTATGTTCTTATTGCGTATTCTCCTTTTTCTTTTATTTTTAGCTTTTCTGAGATTTCGGATTGTTCTGGGTTTAACATGACAATTTTGCCTTTGAAGGCGTCAGTCGCTTCTTCAGAACCACATTTGGGACATTTCGCCCCTGTGAAAATTGTTTTGCATTTTTTACAAGCTTTTTGTTTGGCCATTATTTTTTGTTTCCTTTTGTTTTTTTCTCGGATTTTTTGACCGCTTTTTTTGTTGCGGCGTCTTTTTTCTTTTTTTCTTCTTCCATCCATTTGATTTCTCCCAAGCCTGCTTGCCTCATTGTCAGGCCAATTTTTGGGATGCCGGCTTTATAGCTTATGGCAACGACTCTTGCCAGGCAGTCATCGCCTTTTCCGAGAGAGCGTTTTGTGGACTTTCCGGAGAGAGTTCCTGTTTTGCTTAATGAAACGTAGTCTTCCATTGTCTGTGAGATGTGGACCATTCCTCTTGCTGGGCCGATCTGAATGAACGCGCCGAAGTTTGTTATTTCAGAGAGTGTGCCATAAACTAATTCATGGAGTTCTGGTTTCCAGACTAAGATTTTGAATTTTGTGTTGTAGTAAGCGGCGCCGTCTCCGGGAATAATCACACCTTCGTCTATTTCATTGATTTCCAAGACTGCTATTGCGTAACCAAATTCCTTAGTGATTGAACCAATAAAGTTTTCTTTAAGCTGCCTCTCTATTGCTTCGTTGGTTGGCAAACCAAAATGCTTGGGTTCAACCCGAACGTGGTCTTCAACATCTAATATGTAGAACATTTTACTCCTTGATATAGTTTTTCAGATAAGTTGGTTTTTAAAGTTTACTGAGTGATGAACTTTATGGAATTAGAGCGTTAAACCTTTAAATAACGGGAGTTTTAAGCTTTTAGAACAAGCCCACATGGCACACACAAGTTGCGCCATGAGGATAATGAAACACAAAATAATAGCCCACATGGCACAACGGCACTGCGCGAGTCTCGAAAACTCGTTTCCTTCGGGATTTCCAGGTTCGATTCCTGGTGTGGGCGTTTCTGCTAATCAGGGATATCCTCGTTCCTCGGACATACAGGTTCGATTCCTGGTGTGGGCGTTTTTTACTATTAGTTGGAGAATAAATTTTTGGTACATAGTTTAAATATAAGTTCGCATTATTGATGTAAAGAGAAAATTAGGAGAAAATAGAAAATGACACGGTTGGCAGTGCAAAAAAATCCTGTTCCAGAAAATATAGGAATCAAACCAGTCGACACACATTTTTTTTCTGTGAGGACGGATGAAGTTGGCGTTGCATTTAGCTGGGGCAAACCGACTTTACTTGGGCCCGGAGGTCATTTTAGATTCGGATTTTTTCCGCAACATAGTTATGTTAAGATGGTTGATATGCGTGAGTTTTGCAAAAATGTTAGAATGCCTGTTCAAAGTAGAGATAATTTTGAGTTTGATGTTGAAGCAGATGTACGCATAAGACCAAAAGATGCATTGTATATCGCTCAAAATGAAGATAGAATTAATGGCTTTTTAGAAAGAACGATTCAAAAAAATTTAAATGAAATTTCTTCTACAATAGCCGAAAGTGAAGGATGGGTCGGTAATGTTTATCAGCATGCTAAGAGTTTAGAAGAGCAAATGGCTATCGAACTAGGCGGCGATGGGGTAATGTATCGTGATACTTCTATGAGGATTTATTGTCCTGACCAATTTTTGGCTGTTGCTTCTACAAGATATGGACTAAAACACTATTTGGAATTTGATATGCAACTGAAACAGCATTTCTTTCAATGGATTGAAAAAGAATCGAGGCTTAAAGTTGAAGTAAGAGAAAGAATAGTTAATGCAATTGGAAAACATCCCCAAATGCTTGTTCTGGGAACATTTAGTGAGATATTCGATAGGGAATGGCCCAAGGATTTGCAGGATCCTGAATATCGCTTGGTGCGCCCATATGTTCGAGGATTTTTACAAACGGAAGTTGCGAAGAGAATTACTGAAGGATATAAGAAAGGAGAAGTATGCCCTGCAGCCATGCAAGATGCACTAGATTTTTCGTGGGGAAGCTTTATGCTAAACCTTCTTCCGAGGGGGCGTTCACGTTAAGATGGAAGATGTTAGAGCAATAAACTTGGAAAGAGAAAAAAGACTTAAAGAATTATATGAAAAAGGCAGGAACATGAGAGAAGAGCAACCGCCCGTTACTTTTGTTCCAGGGAGAAACGTTTTAGCAAGATTGGCTTTAGCAGGAACTCTTGCAGTTATAAGTTTAGCTGGTCTTGTTGGTTATGGGTGTTATAGCTGTTATGCTTACCGAGGACATGGGCAACAGAGTCGAGAAGTTTCAACCGGGGCGACTGCAGGACGAGAACAAACTAAAGCAGAAGAATATTTGCCCGGTACTAATATAATTAGACGAACTTACTTAGTGAAAGGTACGGATACTATAAATGGGGTTCTTAATCCAGATGCGAAAGTCACGGAATTAATATTTCCAGAGAATTTTAGTTCTGAGCAATATGGGCTAATAAAAACAGGCATTTATTTAAGAAAAGAACGTCGCGGTTTAGTTAGGGTAAGTTCTAATTGTTATTTTCAAGCGCAAATTGGAAAAAAATTTTTTGTGAGTGCTAGACCAGGACCGCCACAACCAATAAAAGAAGTATCCATTTGGGAAGAAGAGGGTGTATGGCCTTCTACTCCTACGGATGTATATTTAGGAAATGGGGAATTAGAATTGTATTTAACTAATATCACAGAGAACAGTGAACCAAGAGAAAATCATGTTAGAGCTGAAATAGTAGAAGTGCCTCCGCCTAATTAAATTTTTTACAAAAATAATTAAACTTCATGTTCTTCTAGTGCGGATGATAATTGGTTTGAGCGGGCCGTATTGTGCGGGAACAGACACTGTCGGAAAGATTCTTGTTGAAAAGGGTTTTGTTTGGTTTTCGTATTCTGATATTATTGAACTTACGAGGAGAAATCTGCAGGATTTGGGGGATGAACTTCGGCTGAAGCAGGGGCTTGGGGTTTTATCTAAGATTTTAATTGAGAAGATGGAAGACGGAAAAAATTATGTTGTTGGAAATATTCGGAATCCGGGAGAAGTTGAGGAATTGAGGAAATGCAAAGATTTTATTTTGGTGAATGTTGATGCGCCGAAAGAACTTAGGTTTGAGAGAATGCTGCAGCGCGGACGGGAAAAAGATGCGAAGACGTTTTCTGATTTTTTAAGGTCTGAAGAAAAGGATTTTGGGATTGGGCAGGGAAAACATGGACAGCAGCACGCGGCAGTTTTTGAAATGGCAGATACTAAGATAATTAACGATGGAACTGTTGAAGAATTGAGAGAGAAGGTTGAGAGGATTTTGAAGATAGACTAATTATCTTTTTTGACTTCTTTGCTTGGAGAAGGAATTTCTTTGCTTTGATTCTGAATTGGCGGGAGCGAACCTTCCTTGCCGATGTCTTTGCCGAGGTCCTGGCTTAGTTCTTTTCCGACTTCCTTGCTGACTTCTTTTACGCCCCTTACCAGCTCATTGACGCCTAAGTTTTCTTTGAGGCCTTCAAGAAATTCTTTGAATGGGTGGCCACTGGCCAGCTGAATTTTTTTGATGTGACGTTGTGCGTAATATCTTCCTTTACCGATTAGAGCTTTTGACTGGGAGAAGTCGAATCCGTCTATTTTTTCCAGGTCGATATTTATTACTATGTCTGCTTTTTCGCCTAAAAGGTCTGCTTCGCTGATTTGGCATTCCCTGATATGCAGAGATTTCATGACACTCTGGTAAATGCTTGGGAGATTTTTCTTTGATTGTTTCGGAACGGCTCTTGCGTTTAATAATGGTTTTTTGTCTTTCATGTAGTTTACGTTTACTGCGATTATAATGTCTGCGCCCATTTTGCGCAGGATTTCGGTGGGGATTGGATCTCCGACAGCGCCATCAACGAGCACGCGATCCTTGTTTATTACAGGGATGAAAATACCAGGAATCGAGATACTTGCCCTTACTGCTTTTGCGACGCTGCCGCGGTGGAAAATTATTTCTCTGCTATTTCCTAAATCAAATGCGGTTATGTAAAGCGGGATTTTCAAGTCCTTGAATTCTGTGTCACCGATTGTATCTTCTAAAATCTTCTCTATTTTTTTGCCTTTTATCAGGCCATGCCTTGGAAATGTGTAGTCGAATAATTTTTCATCCTTGAGTTTCATAACCTTCCTTTCTATTTTTTTTGCATTTGGCTCCATTGCGTATAGCGCTCCAACCAAGGCACCCATGCTTGTGCCTGCAATCAGGTCAATCGGAATATTGTTTTGTTCCAGGATTTCAAGAACGCCTATATGGGCGAGGCCACGCGAACCTCCGCTGCTTAGTGCCAGACCCACTTTTTTTCTGTTGAAAATCGGCATGGATGAATAAACAAAACTATGGATTTAAATGTTTTTGATTAGGGGATTTTGAGATAAGCTATTATTTGGGCTTGCAGATTTGTTATTTCCCCCATCCGCCACTAAATAAATAATGACCAACCCCATCCGACCGACTTGTGCGTTAGGATTATTGTAATAGATATAAAATTGTATTGACTTGTGAACAGATTTCCTAATTGGTTATTGTGTTTAATTAATTGATAAGTTATTTAATTTTAACACGTCAGAGGTTAGTGGCTATGAGGAGGGGTTAGCTTGATGGGCTTGAACCCGAAGAGCCGCCAGAACTGAGTTGTGAGCATTGCCTTGTCTTCTTCGAAGTGATGCTTTATGCTTTGCTTAAATGAGAAAGGGGTGATGGGTTTTACTTCTTTTATCATTGGCAAGAAAATAATAATAGAAATGATTCTTAGAACTCCGCTTATGAGGAAGGTGAACAAGATAGGGGTTAAGCCGAAGGGTACGCTGGAAAGAGACGCGATGTATCCTCCGAGCATTGCGCCGGCAAATAATCCGATTCCGGTAAGAATATTGAAGTAAGTCATATAGTAAGGCATTTTTTCTTTTGAAACTGCATCGAAAATGAACATGGCGGTGGCGTGGTTGAAGCCAGCCCAGGCGAACCCGCTGAAAATTTCCAGGATGAAAAGGTAAAATATTAAGTGAGTGTAGCTGATTGAAAGGAATAATGGGGAAAGCATCCACAGCAGAGGTATGGTTGGGATTAGGTAGCCAGTTATTTTGAGAATTTTTACGTTTCCATGGACATCTGAAAATTTGCCCCAGACCGGAAGAAAGGCGAGGGTTGAGACTATCGGGCTGATTATTATAAGGGTGTAAGAAAGATAGTCCATGCCCAAGTCCTTTAACATGTAGACCGCGAAGAACGGGCCGGCGACTGTTGTTGCAAGAGATATAATCGAGATAAAAAGGACGAATCTGCCGTAATTGTTAGATGTCATGTGCTCAACGAAATCGAGAAGGCCGAACGCGCTTTTTTTGTTGTAGATATATTTTGGCTCGTATTTTTTTGTAAAGAGGTAAGCGGCGATTGCTCTGCCTAAGAAAGCTATTGCGAAGATTATGGTGAATCCTATGAAAATTTCACTGTTTTGGAAATGCTTTAGGATGAACCCAGAGGTTAGAAGACTGATTAGGACGACTCCGGTTATTATTTCGTTTCTTCTTGAGAAGTATCTGCCGTTTTCTGAACTCAAAATGTCTTTCATCCATGAGCTCCAGGCTGGGCTGCCGATTGCGCCGGCAAGAGCTATCAATGTGTAAATCGCTATTACTAAGAGAGAGGCATTTAGCGTGGTTAAAATGTTTGCAAAGTAGAGCCAGCCGACGAGGATAAGCGGGAGCCACATTAACGCTTGAAATATTGCGCTCATTATCATTATCTTCTTTCTAGAGACTTTTTTTATTAGGCTTAATGTGCCAAGTTGTGCAAAGTTGCCGAGAAGACTTGGAAGAGAAGTTAGGAGTGCAATTTGAGCGTTTGTTGCGCCGACAGCAAGAGCATATGGTGTTATGTAACGGAAGCCAAAACCGTCCATCAAACTAGTGAACGAACCTTCCTTTACACTTATTTTTCTAGCTTGCTCTTTTTTTTGTTCTTCTGTCAGAACTTCCGAAGCATCCCCTTTTTGCATGAATTAACGAGGACTTTTGGATTTTAAATCCTTTCTACATGATTGACTTTGTTGAAAATTTGTTTGTGAATTGTTTGCTACTCGTCCACCCCGCCGCCAAAAAGTTATCATCCAACCCCACCGACCGACTTGTGAATGGGACTAAGGTCGTTTATTTGACTTTTTCAACTGAACTCGATTATTTAATTTTCTTTTTTTCATTAGCCTGAACAGGACGTATAATATGAAAAGAAGGTATGCGATGCCGACCCAGACGAACAGGGCAAGGAGGAATGAATTTTCTTTTATGATGTCAGAGCCGAGGTAGGTCTGGGAAAAGACAAGAGGAGCGAGACCGAGGGTTGTGGCAATAACAAAACGGGAAAGCCGCATTCTGCTTAAGCCGGCGAGGTAACTAATAAGGTCTGTTGACGTTAATGGATTAATTCTTAAGATGAATATTCCGAACGGGCCGTACTTTTCAGTTATGCGGCCAAACCGCTGACTGTTTTTTATTCCAATTTTCTTTTTTATGTAATTTTTGCCAATTGTTCTGGCAAGCATGAACGCAATAATCGCACCGACTATGTTTCCTGTAAGTATGACAACGCCTCCGAAAAATCCGCCGAGAACCAACCCCGCAGCGACGTAAAGTATCAATGGGGGAATTGGCGCGGCAATTACTTCAACCACGACAAGAATGAAAAGCACGACCGCAGCCCAACTGCCGAGCGATTGGATGTCTTCAACTATCGAGCTAATATCGTTGGTAACAATATGATAAATTATGCCTTTGTTGATGTAAGAAAAGTATGACGCAATGGCTACCAATGCCACAGTCAGAATGAATAGTGTGAGAATTATTTTCTTTTTCATCTGATGTTAACACAAGGAAGATTTATATTGTTTTGCAGTTAACTCTGTTTATGATTTTTCAAGATAGCTTCAATTTTTAGAGAATAAATATTATAATGAATTTATGATTGAGATGCAATGAAAAGTTTTAGCTGAGATTTAATTTTATAATTATCTTGATACTGAAAACTTCTGAGCTGTTCTTTATTATTTTTTATTTATAAATATTATAACATCATCAGAACGTAGTCTTGTGGATTTCTATTTGTCTAAGAGAAAGACTATCGGTCTTAAGCTAGTTTTGTCTTACTTTAATTAGATTTTCTTTTAATTGTTTTGAGATTTCTTTCCATGTTAAGAGGCCGTTTTTTGCCCCTGGAATTTGGATTACGGACTCTGCGTTGAGAGAGCCGAGCTTTATGGCTACTTCAGGGTTGTTTGTTTTGATTATGCCTGTTACAAAGGCAGATGCGAATGCGTCGCCTGCGCCTGTTCTTTCTGCAACTTTTATCTTTCTTGGCAATGAAGTTAGAATGCGGGAGCCATCTGAAACTTTGTTTCCTTCTCCGCCGTAAGTTATGCAGACAATTTTTGGGCCTAAAGAATGAAGCCCTTGGAATAAGTCGCCTTCAGGAATTAAATCTTTGGCTTCGTCGTTGTTTAAGATTAAGACGTCAACATGGTCGAGAATTTTTTTTATGTAACCAACTCCTTTTTTTGTGAGGTAACTTGAAGGATTGTAGATTTTGTTTTTTGAGGCGTAAAGTGCTAGGGCTTTTTGCGTGTCGAGAGAGGTATTGTCTGTTGCCGAGAAGTAGAACCATTTAGTTTTAAGTTTTTTTAGAGGAACGTCTGAAAGTGAAATGTTGTTTGATTTTTCTTTGTATGTTAGGACTGTTCTGTCGTGTTCTTTACTGTCTAAAATTACTGAGAAATCTGTTAAGCCTTGTTCTTGTTTTCCTAAGAATGAGACTTTTTCTTTTTTTAATTCATTAAGGATGAGCTGGGAGTTTTCGTCCTTGCCGATTTTGATGATTGTTCCTGTCTTGAGGCCGAGCTTTGAGAAAGAAACGGAAGTGTTTGTGCCTCCGCCGCCGGTTGAGAACTGGAGCTTGTTGATTGCGATTTTTTCGCCAACATTATAACACATTTTCTTGTGAACTTCATGGACGTTTGTGTAGACGAATGCGTCAACGACTGCTCCACCGAATGTTATTATGTCGAACTTCATATTGTTCCCTCAAAATATTTGTTGTTTAATCTTGGCTTCATTGACCGCGACGTCTTCACCATAATAATTGAAGCCATTTCGGATGACTCTGTACTTGTCGAATTTCTCGGAGATTTCTTTTTCATTTAAAATTTCTTTTAAGAAACACGTTATGCATTCATGGTTGTAAATTTTGTATCCTTTTTTTATTGCGAGCGCTTCAAGAGCAATTCTTACAGAATCATAAAGAAGAGACACTTTAGAAGAAGCTGTATCTTCGTTAATGGCTAATTGTTGGTGAGAAATTAATTTTTTCTTACTTGAAATAAGAAGAGATTCTATTTTCTCTTTTTTAGGAATTTTCTCCCTTATAAAACCTCTCTTTTTACATTCTTCCCAATTCATCTTAACGTACCTTTTAGTATGTATCCGTTTGTAATGCCAACCCGCAATTCTTTATTAACCTTTTCTAACGATTCAAAAACGAAAAGTTGTATTTCTTTGCTGAGCGATTTTTCAAAATTTTTTAAGTCAATTTCTTTCTTGAACTTTGTGAATACCGCAATGTCTATGTCTGAGTTTTCGTTGACTTCGAGATTTATCAAGGAACCGAACAGGACAATTGCATCAGAACGTAATTGCTTTTCTAAATAGCTGGTGAGCGATTTTAATTTTTCTTCCCAGTATATTTTTGATAGACTTCTCAAGATTTGGTTTTCTCGGTTTGCTTGAAAGAGAATGAAGCCGCGCTCTTCTCTCTTTTTTAATAGTCCTTGGGAAGCAAATTTCTTAAGAAGCTTGGAAGCGGTCGGGGGTGTGATCTTGGCGAGACGAGAGTATTCTCTTACAGAAATTTCTCTATAACAATTTTCAAAAAAAGGTTCAAGGTTGTTAATTATCTCTAACATGTGTAAAATATAATTTACGGGTGTTTATATATTTTTCTGATTTGGGGGTTTGTTTTTATTCTATTGCTGAAAGAGTTTCCTTAAGGTTTCCATCTTCGTAGGCTTTTAGGATTCTCCTCGCAGATTCTGGAACATCTGAGCCACCGAAAGAGAAGTAATCGTCATGCCTTGGGGCGCCATTGCTGTTGACACATAAAAACCGGTGGTCGCGCTCACAACCATGGAGATATAAATGGGGAACTTAGACAGTTGCTCTTTGAACTCTTTTTAATCCATCGAAATAAGGTATTTGCGCATAATATCTTGAAGAATTGTTTGTCGGGAGTCGTCTTTTACCTTTTTGCTCTTTAATAGTTAAGGAGCGATCAGGGACCTCCGTGAGGTTTATACATTGCCAAACTAGGCGTTTTCGGCAAATTGGATAAATCTTTCTGCTGTCCTGATGCCTAATTTGACGTCTTCTTTAGTTATTCTCTTCCATTCATAAAAATCGTACTGACCGAGTTCTTTTAGTTGAAATGTTAAATCGAAACCGAAGTCTGAAAGCCTCTTATGAATTTTTACTAATTTTTTGTAAAACTCTCCGCTTATTAGTTTATGGTGTTTTAAGGCAATTAAAAGGCAAGGATGATTTTTACAGAAAAAGCCTTTATTTTTTAGTAGTAAATAATTTCCTGCGTGAAATATTGAATAATCTGCTTTGATAATCGCCCAATCCCGACCATTGTTTTCAAATTCTTTCTTTGCTATCCTCAAGTCGTTTTTCGCTTTTCCCAGATGTTTGTTCGCATGTTTTCTTATGTCCTCAATAAATTTATGTTTTCTTTCACAGTCTTCATACAATTCTTTTATTTTCTTCTTATTTGAGAGCTTCATCTTCTCAGAACTTCCAAGCCGGGAAGCTTTTTGCCTGCAACATACTCATCTAATGCTCCTCCTGAAAGCGAGATATAACCGAAACGCTTTTTGTTGATTTTTAGTTTTGCTATTGCTGCGGTTGTGTGACCACCGCCGACGACGGAGAACGCTTTGCTTGATGCGATTGCTTTGAGGATTGCTTTTGTGCCTTCTTGAAATTGTCTTTCTTCACAGTAACCAGCGACACCTTTCATGAAGATTGAACTGGCCTGCTTGATTTTTTTAACGTAAAACTTTTGTGTTTCTGGACCAATGTCAAATATTTCGTATTTGCTTGGAAACTCATTTAAAGAAAGGTCTTTTCGCTTGCCTTTAACTTTTACAGCAAAGTCTAATGGAGTTTGAATGCCTTTAACTAGGGGTTTTAGAATTGGTACGAACTCTGCTATTTCTTTTTTAAGGAATTTGTTTTGAGCTCCGAAGTTGTAGCCTTTTGCGATTGTGCATACTTGCCCGAAGATTCCACAAGTTAGGACGTTCTTGCTATTCTTTAGGACGTCAATGTTCTCTTTTGGCTTTGCTCCTCCTAAGATGAAGAGAGTATCTTTTAGATTAATCTTCTCGAGGCTTTTGATTTCGGATTCCATGACTCTGCCCATTCCATGAGGAAGGACTTTTGGGAAGCCAGTTACGGAAGTTTGTGCTCTATGGCTGACTGAGAACGCATCGTTTATGTAAATGTCGAATAACGGAGCTAGGGTTTTTACCAAAGCATTGTTTTCTGTTCCATCGAACTCTTCTTTTAGATTTCTTACGTTGTCAAGCAAGAGGACTTCTCCGGGTTTGAGAGATTTGATTGCATTTAACGCAGGTTCTCCGACGATGTCTGGAACGAATTTTGCTTTGATTAATTTAGCATGCTGTTCTAATGATGTAAAATCTTTGTTGCCTGGGCGGCCTTGATGCGCGAGGATTACAGTTATTGCTTTTTTCTTTTTTAGTTCATCCAAGGTAATTTGGTGAGCTTTCATTCTTTCAGAAAGCTGTGCTTTTCCATCGATAATTTCTGTGTTAATGTCTAATCTGAGAAGGACGCGTTTGTTCTTTAGGTTGAAGGATGATAGTGTGGGGATTTTCATTGTGCCTCTTTTTCTATTTTACTTAGGGAAATTAAGGTTTTAATTCTTACGATTATTCTTTAAGATTGCAAAAATTTAATAATTCTTATAATTTAAGATGAATATGAAAAAAGGGTTTTACAGCGTTCTTGGAATTTTATTGGTTGTGGCTGGGGCAGTCTTGCTGTTGAATTCTTTTTCAGGCTTGACTGGGTTTGTTGTTCTTGAAGATGTTAATAAGAATGTGAGTGGGGTTTTGGGGATTGTTTTGGTTTTGGGTGGAATTGGGGTTTTGATGGCCAGAGCGCACCATAACAGATTTTATAGCGAGATTGCAGCAAGGATTTATGATGGGCTTGGAACGAGAAATGCATATGGACATAAGACCGAGCAGATATCTGTAACGGAGTCGAGAATTGCAGCACATGGGCCATTTCGCAAGGGTGATGTTGAGAATGTAATCTCTAAAGAGATAGAATCTGGGAGACTGGTGCTTGATAAATCAAGACAGGCCGTTTCCATTTCTACTAATCCGGAAAGAATTGAAGAAATAGTGGATAATTACGGCGGAATGATGAAAGACACGGTTGTGGACAGGCTTAAGGAGCTGGAAGAAAGACGTTTGCCTGCGGGCGTTAGATAATTGCTTGTAATTTCTAGAACGAAAAATAATAGCTTAAATTGGTAGGGCTCGTTTAAACTTGGTCAACTCCTTTCAGTCGTTGAGGCACTGACGAAGTCATTCGCTACGCTCATGAGGCAGCCAGCTCGCAAATTATTGCACGGTCCATTATGCTCATTGGGTTTCTGAGTTATGCAAAGATAATAGCAAAATTGTAGCGGAGTAGATAATTAGAATGTTATTAAGCCCACTTGCCAACCATTTGGAGCACATCTACAACTCTGCAAGCATAGCCGTATTCATTGTCATACCAAGCGAGGACTTTTATTAAATTGCCGTCGGCTTGTGTTGATAGCGAGTCGAACAATGCGGAATTGGGGTTCTTTATTACGTCGCTGGAGACGAGCTCTTCTTCGCTGTATTCCAAGATTCCTTTGAGCTCTTTTTCGGATGCTTTTTTGAATGCTGCGTTTACTGAATTGACATCAAATGGTTTTTCTAATTCTGCGACTAGGTCTACGAGGCTTCCGACCGGGACTGGGACACGGACTGCAAGGCCATTTACCTTGCCTTCAAGTTCAGGCATGACTGCTGAGACAGCTTCGGCTGCGCCTGTTGAGGTTGGAATTATATTCAATGCGCCAGCTCTGCCTCTGCGCCTCTTTTTGTGAGACTGATCATGAAGAACCTGGTCGTTTGTGTAAGCGTGGACTGTAGTCATCAATGCGCGATTTATTTGGAAGTTGTCGTTTAAGACTTTTAGAACAGGAGTCAAGCAATTTGTTGTGCAGGACGCGACTGAGACTATTTTATGGGTTTTGTCAAGTTTCTTATGGTTTACGCCAGGAACAATTGTGATGTCCGGGTCTTTTGATGGCGCGGAGATTAAGACGTATTCGGCTCCTGCTTTTAAGTGTTTTGAAGCGTTTTCTCTGTCTGTGAATGCACCAGTGCTCTCAACAACGACATTCACTTTCAGGGCTTTCCAGTTTATTTTTTCTAATTCTCTTTCAGCAATGACTTTTATTTTCTTGCCTGCGACTATTAAGAAATCTTTATCAATTTTTACATCTCTCTCGTATCTTCCGTAGACAGAGTCATGCTTTAGCAAGTAAGCTGCAGATTCAACACCGTGCGGGTCGTTTACGACTGTCACGTTTAATTTTCTGTCTAAACAAATCTTAAGAACAGCGATTCCAATTCTGCCGAAGCCGTTTATTGCGATATTCATTTTGCCCTTTTTGATTTTTGAAAACTGTTTGCTACTCGCAGCCACGCTCGTGATTTGTCTGCCGGTTTACTCTCGCGTAACTGCTCGCCCACCCCCCACCCAGGTAGTCTTGATTTGCTGCTGCAAATTAAGTTAGTAATCGCAAACAATTTTATTTGTACATGTTTATATTCCAGAGAAGATTTAAAGGTTGCGGTTGTTACGATTTTATTGAAAATATTTTTTGGCAGGTTTAGGATTCCCACAAGGATTTCACTTTCAGTGAAAAACCCTACTCCGCAGCCACGCATCTTAATAGTTTAATTACTGGTGATACGTAACTGCTCGCTCGCAGCCACGCTCGTAATTATTGACAAATTACTCTCGCGTAACACGCTCGCCCTTGCCACCACTCCTACTTTCCCCCAAATCAAAATAGTAAACCTGCAATTAGACTTTTTCAACAAAACCAGTTGTTATTTCTTTGGTTTAGCAGAGTTCTTTTTCTTGACTAACAAGAGAACTACTGCCACAACAACTACAATGATAACCAATATTATTATTCCCCAATTTATGCCTCCGCTACTTAAAGGAGATTGCTGAGGTTCGGGTTGTGTTTCTTCAGGCTGATCTGTTGCTTCGGGAGCAGTTTCTGCTGGAACGGCAGGTGATTGTTCATTAATTGATTTTAGAATCAATGTTGCTGCATTTCCAGATGTTGTTGACTGGACATAAACGCTTAAATCGTAGTATCCATCAGCATCAAGGTCGTATTTGCCGGTTTCACCTGCACTCAAAGAACCTTTCTGAGGAGTCGATAAGATTGTAATGGAAACTATGCCTGCGTTGATGCTGTTTATTGTCATGGAATGCCCGCCCTTGATTGGGAGATTGATTTTCCAGTTGCTCCTTGCTGTTATTTCATATCCTTCGGTAGAAGATAATCTAGTGGCTGCTGCGGTGTATGTTGGGAACCCACTACTCCCGCTTGAAGATTCGGTAGTAGCAGCAGCAGCGGCTGCTGCCGTGACTGTGAATGCTAGTTTGCTAGAGTTACCTACGTTGTTTGCGTAGTCTGTGCAGTTCACGCTCCAGTTATGCGAACCTACAGCTATGGATGAGTTGGATGCAGTATTGGTCGCTCCAGTTGAATCAACAACTGCGATAAAGTTTATTACTGAGTTATCGAGGATTAAACTACAGTTTTGGGCTCCCGTTCCGTCTGTGTCTGTAACATTGAATGAAAAGGTATATGTTGTTGCCGATGACGACACATTTGGTGAAATCAAGGCTACTGTAGGTGCAGTTGTATCTACTCTGATTGTTATTGTACTGGCAGTGTTGTTATTGCCTCCTGTGTCGTTAACTGTAGCGTTAAAGTAGTAAACTCCTTGAGCCAATCCCGTGAAATTAGCAAATAAAGATTTAGAGTTCGTAGCCAGGACTGAATTGGCGCTGTTGTTTATGAGTGCGCGTGATGAGTTGAAGAGAGATATATTAATCGTGTTTATGACTCCGTTGTCTGTTACCGAGACGTTGATGGCAATGTTAGTTCTCGAGATATTTGCATTGCCCGTTTCACCTGGGGCCACATATTGCACTGTAGCTGGAGCGGTAGTGTCGTTTACAAGAATAGAAATATTGGATGAGAGTGATACTGTAGAGTTTGTAGTGGTTACAGTTATGTTGTAATATCCGGGAGTTGAAGCGGTTGCGTTAAACCAAAAGCTGTTTAGCGTTAAGTTCAAGACCAAGCTGGTAGTGTTTGCCCAACTTAATGTCTGTCCATTAATGGTTAAAGTTCCAAGTGCGTCAGTTCCGTTTGTTGATGCTGTTGCGGTAAAGCTAGAAGGCAAGGTAATATTTACTTGGGTAATATTTGCCGCTACCAAAGTATCAGAGTTATTTATTGTTATATTATATAGCGTAGAAACATCTTCAACGACATTTTTTGAAGTTGGTGTCACGACGTGTGCAGCCAGAACGAAAAAAATTGATATTATGATAGTTAGCAATGAGAAAAGCAAATAGAAATTTGTTTTTGTTGAATTAACCATCTTTTCACTCTTTTGTAAATCTTAGTAGTAATAGTATATAAACATTTCTTTTTTTAACGGTGTTTAAAAAAGTTTATATAATCGGGTTCTTTTTGTCGTTGATGAGCAAATTGATTGTTGTCGGGATAATCGTGCTGGCACTGATAGTTGGGATTTTTTATTTTGCTTGGGGTCGTATGGGCGTTGAGGCGAATGCAATTAATTCTCCTGCCTCAGATAGTTCCGATGTGACATTTGTTTTGACTGGAGAAAATTTTAAGTTTGTGATGAACGGAGTTGACAATCCAGATTTGGTAGTCAAGCAAGGAGATAGAGTGAAGATTGAATTTGCCAGCGTCGGAGGATTTCACGATTGGGTAGTTGACGAGTTTGATGCAGCAACGGGGCGCGTTAATGATGGGGAAACTACGTCGGTGGAATTTATTGCTGACGAGAGAGGAACATTTGAATATTATTGCAGCGTCGGGCAGCACAGGACGATGGGAATGAAAGGCAATCTGATTGTCGAGTAAATAATTTTTGAACAACATTTTTATACTCTGTCCTTGTTATTATTCTAGAAAAGAGGCATGATGAGAATTTTATCTTTGGATATTGGTGGGACGAACATACGGGGCGCAGTAGTTAACGGTGCGAAAGTGAGCGGTTACTTGAAGACACCGACGCCAAAGAAACAGAAAGAAACGATTGCAAAGATTTATGAGATTGTTGCGAGTTATGGAAAGTTTGATGTGCTCTGCGTTTCGACTGCGGGGTTTGAGAGGAATGGGAAGATTGTGAATTCTTTGAATAATGATATGGATGGGACGCCGTTGTCGAAACTTTTGAGGCAAAAGTTTAAGAAAAAAGTCTTTTTGGGAAATGACGCGAATTGTGCGACGCTGGCGGAGCTGCATTATGGAGTTGGCCGGGGGAAGCGTAATTTTGTTCTGTTGACTTTGGGGAGCGGGATTGGGGGCGGGGCGGTTTTGGATGGGAAATTGTATCTTGGGAACGGTGGAGCTCTTGAAGTTGGAAGCATGAGAATCCAGGATGAAGAAATTTACGAACATCTTGCCTCGGGAAAGGCTTCTGTTAGGATTGCGCATGAGATGGGAATGAAAGGAATCACGAGTTTGGAACTTGAGCATAGAGCAGACAAAGGAGACAAGAAGGCAAAAGAAGTTTATGATAAAATCGGGAGATATCTTGGAATTGGAATGGCTAATCTGGCTTATTTGTTTGACCCTGAGGTTATAATAATAGGGGGGGGATTTTCTAGAGTCAAGTATATTTATCCAGCAATGGAGAAAACTCTTAAGGAATTGTACTATCTGGAACCAAAACCGAAAATTGTGAAGGCGAAGTTTGGGGATGATGCTGGATTGATAGGGGCGGCTTTGCTGATGAAGATAAAGTAAGATGAGTTCTGTTGAAGATATTTCTTGGAAGATTTATGATTTGTAGCACTCTAAAAAATTATTAAACCACCCCACCAAACCGGGAATTGTGAGTTATTAAGCAAGTATGCTGATAACGACTTATTAATTCATTTGACTTTTAATAAAACCAGCAGCATATAAAAATTATTAAAGGGCTTAATCTCTTCTTTTGAATGGGTAACAATGGAAATGCTTTGCGACGTCTCGTGCTTTCGCGTGAGCAAAAGGATGTTTTGCGTAGAGTCGCTGTTGAAAAGTTTGGTACAAGGGAAAATTTTGCTCAAGCCTTAGAATCTGCTGCGGGTAGGAGGAGATATGGCAACTTATATTTATTCTCAGTTAATTATGAACGTCATTTGCAAGGTCAACCTGTAACAAAAAGATTTGCCCAGATTTATCTTGATGCTCTTGGAGATGATTCGCGACTGGAATTTTTGAGGCCAGTGGTTGGTAATGGGGTGAATGGGCTTTCTAATTAAAAAATAGTTTCAATAATTTAGAGCGCCGAAGGCGCAATGCCTCGTTCGCCATTGGCAAACGAAGGCCCGACGCGCTCGGCATCTTTAGGAAATTGTGAGTGAGAAGTGCGCATAATAATGATTTGGCGAATTATAGAAATTATTAAAAAGGTGATGTGACTGTTATTTGTGTCATGGATGAAGCGGAAATCGCTCAGAAAATACAACGAGCAGAAGTTGAGGAGCTCTTGACTTTTGCTGCGACAACTCCTTTGAGGGAAGTGACTCTAACAAGTGTGAGGTCATTGGGATTGGTGCCTTCTTCTGAACCAAGAAATTTACGTCACGTGTATGATGGAAACGGTCATGTTGATGAGGCGATGGAAATGGGATTGATTGCACGAGGAGCGCCAGATGGAACATGCGCGTATGTCAGGTCTAAGGACGAATTGGCTAAAGTGTTTGGAGAAAGCGCACGAGCGGAATCTTTTGCTGTGCAGTATTATGGGATGCCAGGAGGTTAGAAAGATTTTGCTTATGAGAAATATTTTGGGCCGGAGATTGTGCCTTGAACGACGAAAAAATAGCTTAAGTTTTCTGGATTAATTATTATGACGGATTATGTGTGGTTGGATATTTGATATAGCCGAGCGAAGCGAGGCTGATGAGTGATTTACAAGTTAATACTTCAAAACAAAATCTTTGCCATTGCCGGATTTGTATTGGTCGTGGGCGGCGTCGATAATCTTAATGACTTCGTTGATTTTGTCGGCGTGGAAAAGAAGTTTTAAGTCGCGTTTGCTAAAGTAGCTGCGCCTTAGCGGTTCATCTCTCAGCCATTCCAGTAAACCAACCCATTGCTCGCCCATGAGGATTATTGGGATGTTGTTGACGTTTTTTACCTGGAGAACCTGCCAGACGTAGCATAATTCGAGCAATGTGCCGACGCCGCCGTGGGCGACCACTATCGCATTTGAAAGAAGCATGAAGTTGTCAAGCCGCTGGGAGAATCTCTTAAATCTTTTTTCTACCTGAACACCCGGATTAAGTTTTTGCTCGTGGGGAAGGAAGATGTTAAGGCCGAAAGATTTCGCGTTTGTCTTTTTTGAACCTTCGTTATGACCGAGGTTAGCTGCTTCCATTATGCCTGGGCCGCCGCCGGTTATGACATCGATGCCGCGCTCGCCGAGCATTTTTGCAAGAGCATGGACCTGCTTGTAAATAGGGTCTTTTCTTTTTATTCGAGAAGAACCAAAAATGCTAACTCTAAATCTGTTTCTTTTTAATTCTTCTTTGAAGTCGCCTCTTAATTTCATAAACTAAATAAGTGGGGAGGGTTTTTAATTTCTTTGATGATAATATTTTTATAGGTAACTGCTAGTCTGATTAAATGGACAGTTTTGACTTTTATATTCCAGGAAAGTACAGGGGATGTTCTGTTTCTGTACCGAGAGGAACTAGAGAACCATTTGTTTTTACTATACCTAGAAACGCTTGGTATCTCACAGTTAATCCTTTGGAAGATGAAGAAGAATTTCTGGGATGTCAAGGTGATTCCGATAGGCAAGAGTTAAGCTTTTATGATGAAACTCAGTTTCCTGTGGATACTCAAGACGTAGAACATCAAATACTTACTTTTAGGTTAATGCGTTCTTTAGAAGCTTTTTTGGAGAAAATGTATTAGCGCCGTATTATATTTTGGCGAGACCTTTCAGAAAATCTTCTGCGTTTTTTGGCGAGGCTGTGGCAATTGCGCTTGCGATGAGAACGCCCTTGCAGCCCAACTTTTTGGCGGCTTTGACGTCCTCAACTTTGTTTATGCCTGCGCCGCACAACGGAATGATTTTTGTTTTCTTGAATAGCTGAGCGAATTTTTTTACTTCTTCTGTTCGGAATTCAGTTATTGATTTTCCGCTTCCGATTAGCTTAGGGTCTTCGTATGCAATTGCCCAGGGTTTTAATGGGATGAATTTTTTTGCTTCTTTTATCGAAGGCGCGCAGAGTACGACGCGGAGACCTGCTTTATGCGTTCTTTGAATTGTTTGTTTTAGAATCTTGAAAGGCAGTGGATGTTCTGAATGATTGAGAAGAGTTCCAGAAGCGCCGACGGATTTGGTTGTTTCAGGAAGGAGGAATCCTGTCGCTCTGCCTTTGATTGCATCAACATGCTGGGCGAAGACTCGAAGTTTTGTTTTCAAATGAATTTCTTCAATGTCAACTGAAGGAACTGCAACGATTGCATGCGGAAGATGTTTCTCAATTAGTTTTGCCAGCGTGAGGGCTTTCTTTCCTGCGACGCAGTTTTTGAAGTTTATTATTATCATTAACAAAGCCTTAGGTTTTTAATTCTTGAGAAGTGTTTTTTGTTGTTTGTTTTCAGTGGACAGCCTTCAATTAGCGCAATAGTTCCGATCAAGATATCTTCGTTTTCTAACGAATCTCCTTCTTTTCGCAATTGGGAATATTGCTGCGCGGCTTCAATGACTATTTCTTCAGACAGATTAAGAACTATTAAGCGTGATAAAAGTTTTTGAATGCTTCTTATTTTTTCTTCGGGATTTTGCGCTAAATATGCTCCGATATAAAGTTCAAAAACATTTATGATTGTTGTATAAATTGTTGTGTTCTTTTCTATTTCCTGCATCCAACCAACAATTTCTTTTTTGTTTCTTAATATGTCTACCAAGGTATCTGTATCTAGACAGACGGAGCTTTCCATTTTTTCCACCCTCTTTTTATTTCGGTGCGGATTCGTTTCCATTCAGTATCAGACATATCCGACCAGGCACCGGCCAAATCAGTTATTTTTTGTTTTTTTTGATGATTTTTTTTAAATTCTTCAAGAGTTTCGTCGAATGAAACAACCTTGCCTTGTTTTTTCTGCATATCTGCCGCTATGCCAAGCAACCAACGATAATTTTCTTCACTGATTTTGATTGTTTTTGATGCCATTTCTACTTAGTCACCTAGTGACTTTGTGTATATAAATTTTTGGGATTTATAATTTTGTCGGGAATTTTGCAGTTTTTAATAATTTCAAAATAGCAAACTAATAATTAGATTTTTTCAACAGAGCTCAGTTTTTGATGTTTTTATTTATAGTACTGAGGATTTGATTCTCTATCTGCTCTGCCAGAATAAAGACTTTCTCTTCTACCTGTGATTGATGGTTGTAGAAGACCATACACGTCGTAAGGGTTACTAATATCCTTTAGAATGTCATACATTGTTCTTGTATTTATATTTTGATATTTCATTCCTCCAGCGCTGCCTCCTCCACCCGAATATGTTTGGGTTTTTCCGGTATCTATTTTTAAGTTTCCTGTTCCAAATATCTTTCCGATTAGTCCAACATCAACAACAATTCCATTCATTTGTTCAAAATAAATCGATTTATAATCTGTTCCTATTAAACCAGATTTTATTATAACCCTTTTATTTGTTATAGCATATTCTACAACAAAATTAGAAAAAAAGTTCCAGAGCAAAAAGAATAAACCAATAGTTAGAATTCCCAAACCAATTAAGAATCCGTTAATTTGTTTTGGTTGCCCATTGGAAGTGTAATTTATATTATTCTTAGAAAATAAAAAAGCAGAAGCACCAATAACAATTATTAAACCGATAATTAAACCAGTTATCATTACTTTTCTATTTATCTTGCCTTCCCACTTCTTTTGTTCGCTTGTTTCTAAAATGTTGTCTATGTGGTGGCTCATTTTTTAAAGTTCAGATTCAAAATATCTCCCACTACAATCTACGCCTTCAAGGTCTTCTGTTGAAAAGTCTCCTTGCTGCCAACCCGTAAGCAAAGTTACGAGTCTTTGCGTTTCAATATTACAAGTTCCGTCTCTTCCTTTTAATTGATTTGCTAAGTTTTGAGACTCTTGTAATTGTTGGTTAATCTCTGTCTGCGAGGCTCCGCTAGTTTGCATTTGTTGAATTAACTCTTCACTAAACTGCAACTCGACATCCTCTGTTCTAATGTAAAACAAGCATTTGTCCGATTGGATACCCTTAAGTTCGTAATAGGAAGAAGTGGTTTGTTCAATGCCAAACAAATTTACAGTTCCAGTAAAAAGAGCCTTTGATTTTTGACAACTTTTTGCTGCGTCTATAAAACAAGCCATGTCTGTTTCGCAATCTTTTATTGTAGAACTTTGTGTTGTTCCTTGAGTACTTTTGGGATTTGTATTAGTTGAAATTGTTTTCTCCTCGGGTTTCTGAGAATTGTAAAAAACAAAGACCGATAATACAACCAAAATTACCAATAACAAGGGCAATATAATCCATAAAAGGCTAAATCCTCGCTTGTTCATGTTTATATTGATGAAAGAGAGCTTAAAAATGTTTTGTCTAGGCTGATTGGTTATTAACCATTTTTAGATTTCTAATTTTTTAACGCTGAATTCGCAAGGCTTAAAACAGGCGTTATATTTTATTGAAAATGGGTGAGAAAAATATTGTTGAAGTTAAGAACTTGGTCAGGAAGTTTAAGGCGTTAGTTGCGGTTGATAACGTTTCGTTTAGTGTCAAAGAGGGCGAGATGTTTGCGTTTCTTGGGCCGAATGGGGCGGGAAAGACGACGACAATCAGAATGCTGACGACTTTATTGAGCCCTACTTCGGGGAAGATTAGAGTGAATGGTTTTGATCCAACTAAAGATCAGCACGATGTAAGGAAATCGTTTGGAATTGTTTTTCAGGACACGAGTCTGGATAATGAGCTCACCGCTTTTGAGAATTTAGATTTTCACGGGAACCTTTACGGAGTCGAGAAGAATCTTAGGAAGGAAAGAATTGATTATCTGCTGAAGTTTGTCGGGCTTTGGGAAAGGAAAGGCGATTATGTGAAGAATTTTTCAGGGGGAATGAAGAGAAGGCTTGAAATCGCGCGAGGCTTGATTCATCATCCGAAGCTTTTGTTTCTCGATGAGCCGACTCTTGGGTTGGACCCGCAGACGAGGAATCATATGTGGGAATATGTAAAGAAGCTGAATAAGGATGAAAAGATGACTGTGTTTTTCACGACGCATTACATGCAGGAAGCAGAGCAGTACGCGGACAGAATTGCGATTATTGACAACGGGAAAATCGTGGAGCAGGGAACTTTGAAAGAGCTGAAAGCAGCAACGAAGACTAAGAATTTGGAGGCGGCGTTTTTGAAAGTCACAGGAACGACGATAAGAGAAGAGCGCGGAGGCGCTAAGGATAGAATAAGGCTCGCGAGGCGGGCGTGGGGGGACAGATAATGGGAAAGGAAAATAAAAATTCGGAAAAAATAGCTGCAATAATAATCTTTTCAAATTATCATAATGGCTTTCTTGAGCCGAACTGTTATTATTGTGCTGGGTGGGGTGGGGTGAAAATGTTTTGGAATTTAACCGAAGGTAATTTACAAACTAAGGGGGCGAGTATCTAATGGGTGCGGTTTATGTAATGTGGCTGAGACAGATTAAGAGATACTGGAGGTCGAGGGGAAGAATGATTGGAATGTTAGGGCAGCCGATTTTGTTTTTGTTTGCTTTGGGTTTTGGACTTGGGCCGATTTTTCAGAAAGCGGGACAAGGCGATTTTATTGCTTTCTTGTCTCCAGGAATTGTTGCGATGACAGTTTTGTTTGCGGCGATGTTTTCCGGAATTGAAGTAATATGGGACAAGCAGTTTGGGTTTTTGAAGGAGACGCTCGTTGCTCCGGTTTCAAGGGGAAAGATTATGCTTGGAAGAACTCTCGGGGGCGCGACAGTCGCAATGGCGCAGGGAATAATTGTCTTTCTGATTACTTTGATAGCAGGGTTTAGGCCTTCTTTGAGTTTGCTTGCGCTGGCATTCTTCTTTACGTTTACAATTGCGTTTTTGTTTACTTCAATAGGAATTGCAATTGCTTCGAAACTTGAAGACATGCAGGCATTTCCCATAATTATGAACTTTTTGATTATGCCAATTTTCTTTTTGTCTGGTGCATTGTTTCCGCTAAATGATGCTCCGAGAGTTTTGGAAATAATCACGAGGTTTAATCCATTGACTTACGGAGTTGATGGGCTAAGGGGCGCTTTGACAGGATTTTCGCAATTAGGATTTGCGATAGACGGAGGAGTCATGGTTTTTCTAAGCGTTGTTGTTTTTATAATTGGAAGTTATTTGTTTTCTAAGATTGAGATTTGATTTTGAAGAAATTAGATAGCTTAAATTATTTGGCTCGCTTAATTATCTTACCCCCTAAGGCTTTTTGATGTTGGGAAGAAGGGTTTATGAATGGCCTTTGAAATAATATTTTAATTTGTTAATTGACAGTAATTTTAGTTCAGATAATTATTTAAACCTGGTAAGATTGAATTGGTTATGGCAAGAAAGGGGTTGAGAGTTGTCTCGGGAGATGAAGGGGAAATCGGTAAGGAAGAACTTCAGGAATATCAAGAGGCGGCTTCTTCGGCAGTGAGTTCTGTAGAAAGTAAAGAGCAAAGGGCAAATCTTCAGAAAGTCTTTAATGAACCTGAAACTCTGCATCTTTACAGAGATTTGCGGAGCAATGGTTTTTCTGAGACGGAAGCTGCGGATTTGTTAAAATATGGGGCGGTTCATTATAATGTGGATGAAGAAGGGAGAAAAAGTATAGCGACTGTGAGGGCTGGCGTGTATCATGCAATCGGGGACGCGGTAAAAAGGGCGGGCGGGCATGAATCTGCTTTAAGGGCGATGAGAAAGGACGGATATATGAAAGAGCGCGAACATGAAGATTTTAGTGGGAGAATAAAAAGAAGGGTTGAAAATCATTTAGAGCATCTTGCTCGGGCAGCTGTCTGGCTGTTCATGGCGGTTGGAGCAATTTTGATGCTGGTCTCTGGGTATGCTTTCACTGCGGCTGTTGTCGGGTCGGCGTTCGAGGTGACTTCTCTTTTTGTTATCGGATTAATTTTGTTTGTTATGGGCATGATTTTGTGGGTTAAGAAATAGTCTTTCAAATACAATAATATTTAAAACGTTTTTATGGGTGGGCAAGTTATGGTTGAAGGAGATTCTTTAACACTTTGTCAGTATATTGGACGCTTGGAGTTGCGCGCGCTTGAGCAACGAAGTCAATATGGTATGTATTCTGTTTTTAGAAGAGCGTTGGATGTTCTTTTCAGGGAGGGTTTGTCACAACAAGATGAGATGCTTGCCAGGAATTATCTTAAATCTAGGACGAGACAAGTTAAACCATCTGACCGCTGAATTGTTTTGACGAGAGACACTGATTGATTTTTAGTTCCAGATAATCTTTTTGAGTTTTTTTGTGAGTTCTAATGGACGATTGCTTTGCCAGATGTTTCTTCCGATGGCAAGACCTGTGCAGCCAGATTTCATTGCTTGTTTTGCTTCGGTAAGAAGAACGGATTCTTTTGTTTTTGAGCCGCCGGCGATTACGACTTTTGCTTTGCCTGCTGCTTTGACTGCCCATGCGAGGTCTCTTTGGTCTTTGCCGTTCCAGTGAACCTTTACCATGTCTGCGCCTATTTCAAGACCAACGCGGCAGGAGTAAGCGAGGAGCTCTTTGTCTGATTTTCCTTTTGTGCCTTTGCCTCTCGGATAAATCCAGGCAATTACAGGAATGTTTTTTGCATGAGCTTCTCTTTCGATGTTTTCAAACTCTTTCAGCATTTTAGCTTCGTATTCAGAACCAATATAAACAGTGTAGCCAACTGCTGCTGCTTTCAACTTGAGAGCTTCTTTGACAGAACAAAGCTGCGTGGAAAACGGCTCGCCGTTTCTTAAACTTGTCTTGCCGTTTAACTTAACGATTAATGGGATTTTTGATTTTCTTATTTCCTTACGATATTTTTCTGCGATGCCTTTTTGAAATATTACCGCGTTAAATTTTCCTTTTTCTGCGATTTGAATTATATATTTAGGGTTTACGTTTTTGTCGTTGAAGTCGACTGGACCATGCTCCAATCCCTGGTCGTATGCTAAGTAGAATGCTTTGCCTTTTGTGAGAATTTTATTTAAGTTTATTTTCATTTTTTTAATTTGCCTTCTTTTAAGTCGTTAACGAGGTTGATAAAACTTTTTGTTAGGCTTTTGAGTTCTGTTCCGATTTGAACCACTTTAACTGTGAGTGTGAAAAGCACAGTTAGGCCGAATACTAATATCGCCTGCTCAAATGTTGGCGAGTTTCCGAAGATATACCAAAAAGCGATTATTAGTGATAAGACGAACAAAATCCAAATAATAATTATTTTCCAATCAGAGTTATTTTTGTTTACCATCTTTTATGAGAATAAGTTGGAGAATTATATAAATTTGCGCTTTGGTCAATTCTAAAATAGCTTCAATTTTCAGAGATATTAATATCATAACGAATTGGATTTAATTTGAGATGGCCACAATAAGAATTTAGCTTTTCTTCTTCAACAGAGCGGCGGCCTTTTTATCCAAAAGGATTGTTACGTCGTCGTGATTTTGGAGCGCGGAAGCTGGGCATTTTGTGCTTGCTGGAGATTCAAGCATTTCTTTTACTGCTTTGGCTTTGTGGTTTCCTGTTGCAATCAAGATAATTTTCTTTGATTCTAAGATTGTTCCGATTCCGATTGTTAAAGCTCTTTTTGGAGATTTGAATAACGAAAATATTTTTCCAAAGTTTGAAGCTTTTGTTTGGTATGTCAAGATTACTTCTCTTGTGCGGCTGTCGAATGGCGAGCCGGGCTCGTTGAATGCAATGTGGCCGTTTACGCCGATGCCAAGAAACATCAAATCAATGCCGCCGGCTTTTTTTATTTTCTCTTCGTACTCTTCGCATTCTCTTGTAATGTTTATTGCAGAACCTTTGAGAAAGTGAAGGTTTTTTTCTGGAATTTTTCCTCTTTTGAAAAGATTTTTGTTCAGGAAATATTCAAAACTGTCCTTTTGCTCGGGACTTAACCCAATGTATTCGTCCAGGTCGAAGATTTTTGTTTTTGAGAAGTTTAGTTTTTTATCTTTGTAAACTCTTACTAACTCGTTGTAAACAGGGATGACTGTTTTTCCTGTGGGCAGTCCAATAGCAAGATTCGGTTTTTTGTTCAGCTCAGATTCTATCTGTTCTACTGCATATTTGGAAATTTCAGAAGGGTCTTCGAAAATTATTATTTTCGGTTTCATGTTGCTTACCTTGAGTAATAACGAATTCGAGGTTTTTAAGGTTTTGTTAACGAAATAATTATAAAACGTTCTTAATGAAAAGAGTTATGACTCGGGAACTGGTAAAAGTTGGAATTGACATTGATGATGTTAAGGCGAAATTTATGGAAACGCTGCAGGGATGGCATAACCGCAGATATGGCACTAGCCTTGCAAGAGAAAATATTAGAGATTATGACTTTTGGAAAATTTGGGGATGCGATAAGGACGAAGGTTTGAGGAGGATGCGGGAGTTTTTTCAGAGCGCCGATTTTGAGGCAATCGAGCCGATTGAAGGTTCACAAGAAGGATGCCGCGAACTTGCAAGAGATTTTGATTTGGTTTCTATTACTTATCGACCAGTAAGTTCGGGGAAACAGACATTGCCCTGGATAAATAATTATTTTCATGGTCTTTTTTCTGCGGTTTATTTTGCAAATCTATTTCCTCCTTATGGAACTATAAGAAAAAAAGTTGAAATTTGCAGAGAAGCTGGCGTCAGAGTAATGGTTGATGATTCTGCCGATGTAGCGGAAGAATGTTACAGGGCAGGAATAGGCGTTGTCCTTTTGAATACTCCCTGGAATGAAAGCAGGGGTTTACCTTCGGGAATTTGCAGAGCTGACGACTGGAAAGGGGTTGTGCCGGCTGTTAGGAGATTAGTTAGCCTTTGATAACAGCTAACGGTTTTAGTTTGGCGACAATCTTTCCAATTCCTAATTCATCTGAAACTTTGACGACTTCATCTACGTCTTTGTAAGCTTGCGGAGCTTCTTCGACGAGGCCGTTCAATGAGCCGGCTTTGATTGAAATGTTTTTTTGCTCGAGGTCTTTTTTTACTTCTTCTGGAGTGAGAGTTTCTTTTGCTTTTGTTCTGCTCATGACTCTGCCTGCGCCGTGGGCAGTTGATGCGAATGAAATTTCTCTTGCTTTTTCTGTTCCCACTAAGACGTACGAAGAAGTTCCCATTGAGCCAGGAATTAAAACTGGCTGGCCGACTTCGCGGTAATCTTCTGGGAGCTCTTTTCTTCCTGGGCCGAAACTTCTCGTTGCGCCTTTTCTGTGAACGCAGAGAGTTTGCTTTTTGCCTTCGATGGTGAACTCTTCAAACTTTGCGATGTTGTGTGCGACGTCGTAGACGATTTCTATTTTTATTTTTTCAAAGAATTTTTTGAAAGATTGCCTGACTTGATCGGTTATGATTTGGCGGTTTGCGAAAGCGAAGTTTGCTGCGGCAGCCATCGCGGAAAGATATTCTTTTCCTAACTCGGATTCAATAGGGGCACAGGCGAGTTCTCTGTCTGGAAGGTTTGAAAAGCCATAGACTTTTTCCATTTTCTGGATGTAGTCTGATGCGGTTTGGTGTCCAAGACCGCGGGAGCCAGTGTGAATTAAGACGACGACTTGGTCTTTTTTGAGACCGAAAACTTTTGCTGTTTTTTCGTCGATTATAGATTCAACGAACTGGACTTCAATGAAATGATTTCCTGCGCCGATTGTTCCTAATTGGGATTTGCCTCTGGCCTTTGCTCTTTGCGATAGTTTTTTTGGCTCTGCGTTTTTTATGCATCCTGAATCTTCCGTATGCAAGAGGTCTTTTTCTGTTGCGTATTTTTTTTCGAGGCACCATTGAGAACCTTTGAGAAGGACTTCGTCGAGTTCTTTTTCTGAGAGTTTTAGCTCTGAGCCGCGGCCGACGCCGGAAGGAATATTTTTGTCGAGTTCTTTCAAGACTTGCGCTCTCTTTATTAGGAATTCGTCTTTTGAAAGGTTTGTGCTTAGTAGACGGACGCCGCAATTAATATCATAACCTATTCCTCCTGGAGAGATAATTCCTTTCTTGAGGTCGAATGCTGCGACGCCACCGACAGGAAATCCATAGCCTTGGTGAGCGTCAGGCATCGCGATGGATTTTTCTACGATTCCAGGAAGGCATGCAACATTCTTCACTTGTTCAAGAGTTTTGTCCTGGGAAATCTTTTCAAATAATTTTTGAGATGCGAATACAACTCCTGGAACGAGCATTTTGCCTTCTTTCTCAATGATTTGGATGTTTTGATTTTCTTGCATGTTATATGTGAGGAAGAAGAAGTTTTAAGGGTTGCGATTGGGAGGACTGCTAACGCGGCGAACAAAAACATCTGGAGCTAAATGACAAATCACACGAATGCGAGCGTTTCTTTCTGCATCTTTTTTTACATAAATTTGAATGCCTGTATCAATGTCAACTTCTTCGGAAGGGCTACTTAATGAATAAGTTACTGGCATCAGGTAATTTCTTCCGCCTTTTTCTAAGGCAAAAATTGCTAGGTAATTTTGATTATGGTTTGCCGTCCCGCAGAGAGTCATCTTAAATTCTCCTCCGCTATCTCGGATGAACATCAGACTATCTTCTCCCCTTAGAGCATGCGCGCAATATCTTTCTGTCCGGGTCATACATCTTTTCTAAGATTGTGGTTTTTTAATGTTTCGGCTGGATTGACTTTTGATAAAAAAAGCATCTAAATGTTTAAAAGTTGGGAGATTTTTTAGGATTATGCCAAACAAGGGAATAATCTTAAGGCCTAGGTTTGCAATAAAAGGCAGTGCGAGACGAGTTGATATTTTAAGCGGATTCGTAACCCGGATTTACCAGGGCGTTAATGATTCTGATCGAGTGAGGAGAGAAGGAGGAGATATTTCTTTTAATTATCCTGCCGCCAGTATTTTTGGGATAAACTTCGGATGGTCTTTTCAGTTTTGGGATCCGCGGCAACTTCCTGAAACTTTGGCCCCGGATTTTGGGAGCACGCGCTGTATTTGTGTTGTAGGCGAGCATTATGGATTTTATTTTTTACCCGGACCGCAACAACAAATTCAGGATGGAACTAATGTTGTAAGGGGCATACCTGTTTATACTTTTAAGAGGCCAGAAAGCCAGAAAGTCACAGAGGAGGGGTCGGGGTTGGTCTTTGGGTATAATGCAAGAACTAACGATGCGCAAAGAATTGCAAGAATCGAGGAAGAATTGCGTAAACGTGGCACTATTTTGTAGGAGTTTATTCTTAAGACTCTAGACGTCCAGAACCATTTGGGCTTCCCAGATGTGAGACGAATTTTCTTTGAGCTGGATTTCTGAATATGTCGGGGCTTTGATTTCGTCGAGGCCTTTGTAGTTCTTGGCGTCGTCTCCATAGAATGTTACTTTGAGGTTGTTGCCTAACGCTTGGATTTCTGCTTTTGCTGTGACGAAGTTTTTTGTGTCTACCAAAGAGATTTGCTCTTCTATTAATCTGTAAAGAAGGTTTTCTTTGTCTAAACCATGAATGTCTGCAGCCACGGCTTTTTTTGGCTTTACTGAATTGCCTTTTGCGATGAAAGATGCGACTGCCAGAACAGAGTTCTCAAGAACTTCGTTGAATGTTTTGCCATAAGCTTTGAATTTTGCCTCGGATGTGTGCGAGAGAAAGATGAATTTTTCCATGCTTAATTAAGAAGTTGGTGATATAAATAATTAGCTAATTCTAATGTCTGATTATTTTGTCTGATTCCAGAATCTTTTAAGGATAGGATTTAATATTCCTACGATAATAAAAAACATAAATAATCCTATAAGAACATGTAATGTTGAAGGGATATTTAGATTAGCAAGAAGAAAGTAATGCACTGTTAAAACTAATGCTACTGTGATAAAAGCAGAGACTCCGTAATATCCGTCATCGTCTTTTTTTGGCATTTAAATGATAGATTCTAATGATTTAAATATCTTTCTTAGATTAATTTTATGAGAATTGAACGCTGGTTTTTATGAAAGTGTGTTCCAGAATCTTCCCACAGATTTATAAATTTGCTAGTTTTTTCTTGGGAATGAGGTTTTTGGATTTCGTGGTTCTGTTCATGCTGTTCGCTTTGCTAGTCGGGGGAATGTATCTGCTGTGGCTGAATTTTCCCTCTGAGCCAACGGAGTTTGAGAAATATACTGCAAATTTGTCTTTTGACCTGCCGAGCAAGAGCTCACAGTTTCATCAGAACATGAGATATCCGGACAGGACGATTAGTTATTTTATTTCAAAAAATTGCAGTACAAAGAAGACGAGCGATTTTCTCAAAGCAGCGAGTTTTCTTGAGGAGAAGACAATTTTGGATTTCAAGGAGTCGGTTAAGCCGGATATTTTGATAACTTGTTCGAATGTTGCGCCGGAGCCGAATGAGCAAGGGCATTTTGTTGCGGGAGAGGGAGGACCTTCGGTGATTGTTAACACCACGAGGTTTGCGGTCATAATGCTTGGAAGAGTTGGGCTGTACAGGCCGGAGACTTGCGATACGCCGCAGGTTGCGACACATGAAATTTTGCATGCGCTCGGATTTGACCACAACGACAATTCTTCGAGCATCATGTATCCGATAACAAGCTGTGACCAGGTTTTGGATGATGATATCGTCGAAGAAATTGAAAAACTTTATTCTGTGCCGTCTGCAGGGGATCTTGTAATTGAAAGTGTGAAGGCAAACAAGACAGGAAGATACTTGGGTTTCGAAATTGTTATAGCAAATTATGGCTTGAAGGCAATCACTGAATCTAAATTGAAAGTGATGGTAGGAAATTCTGTTGCTAAAGAATTTGAGATGGGAACTTTGGATATCGGTTCCAAAAAAAGCCTGACTATTACCAATCTGAGAGTTTCCGGCGACACGAGCGAAATTTCTTTAGTTATTGAAACAGAAGAGAATGAAATTGACAAAGAAAATAATTATGCTGAGATAAAAGTTGCTAGTGGGAGTTAGGATTTGCTGAGACTCCTAAAGAATTCTCAATTGTCCGCAATCCTTGAGGCTGCGGAAATTGTTTTGCAGCTTCGCTCCGCTCGCTGCTCACATTATCCAATCGTCATTTAATAAAATTGCACATATTCGGTCAAAAGGCCCTCAACGTTTATTTTTTAGTAAAACAAAAACTTAGGAATCTTTAAATATCAAATTGCCATCATATAATATAAAAGATGGCTGAAAAAGATCAAATTTCGAAGGAGAAGCTGGAGCATACGGGGGTTTTTGACTTTAAGGCGATGTATTCTTATGCGCATTCGTGGTTTGCCGAGCAGGGATATGGCATAATAGAAGAAAGATATATCGAGAAAGCAAAAGGCGATTCCCGAGACATTATGATAGAATGGAAAGCATCTAAGGACTTTTCAGATTATTTCAGGTTCGAATACAAAATCAAGTTTGAAATTGAAGGATTGACTGATGTGGAAGTTGAAATTGAAGGGAAGAGAAGACAAATGAACAAGGGCAGAGTTGTAGTTGAAATTACGGCTATTCTTGTGACGGATAAGGACGGGAAGTGGGAAAGCTCGTCGTTCAGCCGGTTTATGAGAGACGTTTACAACAAGTACATTGTGCCGTCAAGAGTAGAAAGTATGAAGATACTGCTTCTTAGCAAATCTACTGGATTTAAAGATGATTTAAAGACGTTTATGAATCTGACAGCGAGACGATGATTTTTTACGATGCTGATTTAATTTGAAGAGCGTTAAAATAGCTTCAATTTTCAGAAGTATTAATATTATAACGCATTAGGTTTAGCTTGAGGGATGAAAGCTGTGGGGCTGAGTTGTGTCTGGGGTATTTTTTGAATATGGAAATTGTTAAAAAGAGATTGAGATAAAAATTAATATGGCTTCAGATGTGGCTGCAGGGAGGACTGTGGAAGGAATTGTTGAAAGGGTCAGGTGGATATTTAGATATTTTTACGGTGATGGAAAAGAAGTAGACTTGGGACCGTATATGACATGGGGGACTGCGCGCGCCGCGAGGGATTATGTTGCAAATTCTGGAACGAGATGTTCTCCGCCAGTTAGGGTTTCGGAAAGTTATCAACTGAGAAGGGGCGAAGATTAGTTGATGTTCTTTAATTTTTTCAACAAAGAAGACAGGATACAAATCTTTAAATAATTCGAGGAGAGTGAGTAATCATGAAAATTTGGTGTTTACTGCTGTTGATAGGAATTTTTGCAGTTTTTGCATGTTCGACAGTTTTAGCAGAGACGGGACTGGAAGTTGAAGAAGTCAATAAGGAAAATGTTGTTGTTGCAGAAATTGGGAACTCTGCTTATTATGATTTAAAGATAAATAATCTGGATGGTGAAGACCAGTTCATGGTTTTTACTTTGGTTGGCGTGCAAATTGAGCCGAGAGACTATTTTAATTTGAGTTCTGGGAATACAACAGTGCCGATAAAAGCTACTATGAGCGAGAAAATTCTCCGAGAAAGAAGGGATTTGCTTTTTTTCGAGTATCAAATAAAAGGAATGAACAGAGATATTTTCAAGAGCAAGCTGCTTGTTAATATTGTTTCGGTGAAAGATATTTTGGAAATTAATTATGGTTCTTTTCATCCAGACAATGATAAGATAGAAGTTTTTGTGAATAATAAGGAAGACGTTCGGCTTGAGAACCTGACTTTGGTTCTTGAATCGGTTTTTTTCAGAGAGTCAACTCCTTTTAGTATTGGACCGCATGAAAACAAGACTTTTTTAATTTTGGTTAACAAGGAAGGGACAGAAGACCTTGTTGCCGGGCCGTATATTTCGACGACGACTGTTGTGGTGAATGGGAAAGAAGTCAAACTTGAAGGAGTGGTTGATTTTCTTGAGAAAGAAGGAACTTCTGTTTCAGAGTCAACTGAAGGAATAATAATCAGGACGACTGTGATAAACAAAATAAATAAAGGCAACACTCCGGTTGCTGCAAGCGTGAGCATGAAGAAAGACATTTTGTCGAGGCTGTTCACTAGTTTCACGCCAGAGCCGAGCCAGACGACCAGAGACGGTTTTTTTATTGAGTACACTTGGCAGAAAAATTTGGCTCCGAGCGAGGAGTTGGCTGTTAAGGCAACCACAAACTATACAATTCCGTTTTTGATATTGGTTTTGATTGTTGCTGTCGGTGGTGTTGCGAGATTTTATTATTTAAAGTCTGTTTCGATAAGCAAGAGAGTTTCTCTTGTCAGGACTAAGGGGGGGGAATTCGCGCTGAGAGTTGTATTGAGAGTGAGGGCGAGAAAGTCTGTGGAGAAACTTCAATTGACCGACTCTTTGCCCGGGATGACTAAGCTCTATGAAAATTTCGGAAAGCAGCCCGACATGATTGAGAAGGACAGCAGAAGATTGGCATGGAATGTCGGACATTTGGGAAGAGGAGAATCAAGAGTTTATTCTTATGTTATCTACTCAAAGCTGAATGTTGTCGGAAGATTTGAACTGCCCCTGGCTCATGCACGATTTGAGAAAGACGGGAAAGTTGGAGAAGCGTATTCTAACAGAGCTTATCTGGCGATGGAGAAGAGCTAGGGTTTCTTATTAACACATATCCCAAAAAGCATCTTCTGCAGATTGAAATATTTCTGGAGCTCTTTCAATATCTCTAGCAAGTTCACCATTTCTGACCAAGCTTCTCCATTGTTCTGTGGTAATGTCTTCATATAAACAGATTGCTTCACTTCCATCATTATAGTGAAACGGCTCTTGTCCCAATTCAATATCGTAAAGTCCTCGCTGGTTTTTTGTTCGAATTATTGAGTATCTTGCTCGACCTTTTATGCATAATAGACCTTTAGTATGTGATACATTTCGGAGCATAAAATAAATTAGTACATTTGTTAATAAATCTTTCTAACTTATCTTTTACAAAATTTATCCAGTATACAACGGTCCGGCTTCTAGGCCTGCCTTTACGCGCTTGAGATAATAATCTTCTATTTTCTTGTAGCGCTGGGCAGTTTCCTGGGAGACTGAAGCCTTGACTCTTTTGAAGGCTTCATCGAAATCATCTTTTGTGACTTCCTTTGCTTCTTTGTTTTTTCTTAATGCGTTTATCGCGGCTTCTCTTACGAGAGCTTCGATGTCTGCGCCGACGTAACCGTCGGTTTGCTTGACCATGTCCATGATTTTGACATCCTTTGCTAAAGGCGTATTTTTTGTGTGGACTTTGAAGATTTCTAATCTTGATTCTTCATCCGGAACGTCAGCGAGAATTATTCTGTCGAATCTTCCTGGACGAAGCAGAGCAGGGTCTAACATATCTGGGCGATTTGTTGCACCGATTATTGTAACGTCTTTCAATCCTTCTAATCCGTCGATTTCTGCGAGCAATTGGTTTAGAACACGCTCTGTGACTTTTGTTCCTTGTTCAAGCCCGCGCTTTCCGGCTAATGAATCTATTTCGTCGAAGAAGACAACGCAAGGCGCGACTTGCCTTGCTCTTTCGAAAACTTTTCTTACTCCTTCTTCAGATTTTCCGACCCACATGCTTAGCAAACTTGGGCCTTTGACTTGGATGAAGTTTGCTTCTGATTCTTTAGCGACGGCTTTTGCGAGGAGAGTCTTGCCTGTTCCAGGAGGGCCGTAAAGCAAGATTCCCTTTGGAGCGCGGATTCCAAGCCGAGCGAATGCTTCGGGATGATGAATTGGCCATTCGACCGCTTCTTTAAGTTCTTGTTTTGTTTTTTCCATGCCGCCGATGTCATTCCAGCCGATGTTTGGAGCTTCGACGAAAACTTCCCTCATGGCGCTTGGCCTGACAACTTTAAGTGCATCTTCAAAATCTTCTAACTTAATTATTGCTTTGTCGAGAACTTCAGGAGGAATTGGCTCTTCTTCTTCGAGTTTTAATGCGGGAAGCATTTTTCTTAAGACGTTCATTGCAGCTTCTTTTGTAAGAGCAGAAAGATCCGCGCCGACAAAACCATGAGTTCTGGCTGCGAGATCCTCGAGATTTACGTTTCTTGCGAGAGGCATGTTTCTTGTGTGAATTTTTAAAATATTCAATCGGCCCTTTTTATCCGGGACGGAGATTTCAATTTCTCTGTCGAATCTGCCCGGGCGCCTTAACGCGGGATCGAGGGAGTTTACCCTGTTGGTTGCCCCGATGACGATGACTTTTCCCCTGGATTTTAAACCGTCCATCATTGTAAGCAACTGGGAAACAACTCTTCTTTCAACTTCGCCCTGGACTTCTTCTCTTTTTGGAGCGATTGCGTCGATTTCATCGAAGAAGATAATTGACGGCGCGTTTTTTTCAGCGTCTTCGAAGATGTCCCTGATTTTTTTCTCAGACTCTCCGTAGAATTTTGACATGACTTCTGGGCCGTTCAGTAAAATGAAATTTGCCTCGGTTTCATTGGCAACTGCTTTTGCCAAAAGAGTTTTACCAGCCCCTGGAGGACCATGAAGAAGAACTCCTTTTGGAGGATCGATTCCAAGTTTTTGGAAAATTTCAGGATGTTTCAATGGAAGCTCGACCATCTCCCGGATTTTTTTGATTTCTTCTTCCATGCCGCCAACGTCTTCGTATGCAATGTCCGAAATTAATTCTTCTGAAACTTCGACTGCTTTTGGATTAAGCAGTATTTCTGTGTCTTCGTTGATGAAGCAAGGCTGTGCAGGAACGGTGTTTACTACCATGAATCTTATCTGCTGAAAACTGCCAGGAAATCCTTGATTAAAGAGGTCTTGTAAATCACCAAATATATCGGGAAAGTTTTCACCACTCATGTCTCTGCGCCTTTGGACTCCGCCGAGAGAAATTATGTCTCCTTTCATTAAAGGCCTGCCAAGAAGCCCGTTGCGAAGCATTTCTGGGTCTGCTTGAACTGTGATTCCCTGCTGAGCTGGGGCGATTGTAACTTTTGCTGCGGGCCTGACTGCTATTTTTCTTACTTCAACTTGTTCGCCTACGCTGACTCTGGCATTTTTTCTGATTAAGCCGTCTATTCTGATTATGTTTTCGCCAACGTCTGCAGGATAAGCGCGGTCCACAATCGCAAGAGTTTCTCTTCCGCCCTTGATGAAAATTATATCTCCTCTTGCGAGACCCATCTCTCTCATTAACTGGGGATCAATTCTGGCTACGCCTTTGTAAACGTCGTCTTGAAGTGATTCTACAACCTTTAGCCTTATTTGAGGCACATTTTGTTTTACCATTTTTCTCTCCTTTCTTGATTATTAAAAGATAAACTGACCCTGCCGAAATCTTCGAGGCAGAGTTTTACCATATCATTCATGCGATAGGACATATTTTTATTCATTTCGTTAATGAAGTCGACAATTTCTTTTGGGATGCTTATTGCATGACTGTTACCAACGACTCTCAATTTGACATTATAAGTCTTTTGTTTAAGGCTGTTAAAGCTTTCGAATTTGTGGATGTCTGTTGGGTGGATTATTTTATTTTTGCATTGAGGACATTGAATTGCGCGAAGCCTGAAACCCTGCTTGAATACCTCGGAAGGCTGCATCTCAACATTGCAGTGTTTACAGAAAATCTTAGCGTCAAATATATCTTGCATGTGTATACGAGAAGTGTATACTATATAAATGTTTTGGGAAGTTTTATCTACTGGCTCGATAAGCTTCCAGCATTTCAGGAAAGACTTGGTTGTTTGAAACTGCAATGATTCTTCTAGCGGTTTCATCGGTTGTTACTCCTATTTCATAGCCTAACGCGAGACAAACTGCTTCATCAACTTCTTCGAGGAGGCCAGAAAAAGATATTACATAAGGCGATTCGCCGGGGATAGGAAACAATACAGCACCGCCATATCTTTCTGTTTGTGCGTCTCTTGTTTGCCAGCTCGAGAATGTTCCTAAAGGGTTTCTGAACCATCAGCCATAACTCTGAAAGCTTTTTCCTGAGAGAGACGGAGATATTTATCTGCTTTAATTGAATCTGGAATTTCTCCAGCAGAGATGAGCTCTCTAGTTCGAAACCAATCTGTTCCTACTGTGAGAACTCCTCCAGCGCGATGCTGCTCCCAATTGGAAGGCAAGGTTCTGGAGAGCGCGACCAGGTGAGATGCAGTTGAGCGAATCCGTTCCGAGTTCAATATCATTACTTGTCGATGTTGCTTGACTTTTTAAAAATTATTGTGATTTATTCTTTAGTGTTTTTGAGAAAATTATCTCGATTTAGAGATAGACTCTGAATATTAGAAATGTTTAAATAGAATTTCAAATCATCAAATTTATGAGAAAAACAATAATTTCAAAAGTTGCAGGTTTTGCAGGAGGTCTTGCGGCATCTGTGCTTGGAGCAGGCGCAGATGGATGCGATAGAAGTCATCAAACTCCAACTAGTCAACCGAGCGGTTATGCAACTACAACTGCGCCTGTTCAAACAGTGAGAGAGGACGATCCGAAAACTTGGCCAGCACATATCGATCCGAATTGGGGGGCTGTAAAATCATATTGGGGTGAAGGAGAAGTTGAACATTTGGTCGGTGACGTTAGACTTAGGGGCTTTTATGATGATGGCGGCCAGTATGGCGAGGGGCATTGGAGATTCTTATACGCTCGAACCCTTGATGGTCAGGTGCTGCCGCTTAATTCAAGCACGCAACCTTCTGGAGCAAGGTTGGAACAGTATAAGGCGCTTGAAAGAGAATTCTCTGAAGTCAACGGATACGATTTAAATCGGAGAGTTTACGAAGCGATAGATTCTTTAAGAAATAAGGGACGTTGATTTTGTAAGAGATTATTTAGCGAAAATTGTAAATCCAAAATCTTGAGCTAAGATTGAATTGAGATTCAGTAAATTGTCGCTTGCGCCGATTGAATACATTTTTTTTAGACTGTGCTGTTTTAGTAATTTGTCAAGGTCTGCTTCGGTGAAACTGCAAACTTTGTTGCAAGCGCTGCCGCAATCAATTCCCTGCTCTCCGGGATCTTGAATTGAATTGCCGCATAAATCTTGGGCGGAACATCTGAAGTCTAATGTGGAACAATCGAAATCGCAATTTCCAGTCTTGCCTATTACGCATGCGCCGTCCAAACCACTTGCGGGGCAATCACTCGGGCATGAAAGGCGGTCTTCGCCGGATTCGCATTTCGTGTTTGAATTACAAAGTCTGTTTGGCAAAATGAAAGAATCCTTTAGGGTGTTATTGTAATAGATTTCTATTTTTATTACATTCTTTGAAGGGGCAACGAATACAATGTCTTTTGTTTTGTTTTTGATGTCTTCTTCAGGATTAAGCACGGGGACGTAGCCAACGAAAGCGGTTCCTTGCCTGCCAATGCCTTTCACGACGATAAAATAGGACAAATCGCGTTGGAATGAATTGTCTAAATTAATATCGCTTATTCCGAGGTTTGTCCTTTGGAAAGTTCTGCCTTGAATGTTCATATTTAATGGGACGTCGTAATAAACTGGATAACCAGAGTATGGCACTGAAGAAACTGTCACATCTGATTTAATGCTTATCTTTATGTTTGCGCTTTCGGCAGCACTAGCTAAAGAGATTAAAAGAATTCCGAGCACTAATAGAATTATTTTTTTCATTTTGGACTCTCCAACTGGCATTTGTCCCAGTTTGCTGAACGCAGTTGACAGTACGAGCTTCGCGATGTGAGAGTTGGATAGATGTATATTTTGCTGACGCAAGGATTATTTAATTGAGAGTCGCCCATTATTGATAACGCTACGCAGGTGTTTGCCGTGTACGTGGCGTATCCTGGAAGAGTGTTTGCGTTTGGGTCTGGAGTATTAAAATTTGGATAGTAGGGCATTCCAGGGCAATTGTAACTTAGGGTCTGATCATTTTTGCAATACTCTGGAAATGGGTTTGGGCAGCCACCACTTTGAGTGGCATTTTGCAATCCCCACCTTCCTAAATTATATTCGTCGCACAATGATGCATCAGAATGACCTTTTTCATGGGCAAATGTAGAACTTTTTCTCGCAGTGGCTTGTAAAATATACGCTTTGTCTATAAGGATTATTGGTGTTTCGGCAACGGAAAAAGAGTTATGAATACCCATAATAGTAACATCCACACTATCCAAGACCTTTATAATTGTCGTCGCATTCACATTAACTGACGAATTTGTAACTTTCAATTTATTGGGATTAAACAGGTCATTGGGCTTTAACACATCCATGTTAGTCCAGCTTACCTGCCTGTCTTTGGAAGAGTCAAATGAAATCCAATCGGACAAGTCCATCAAATTCATGGCGATTGATCCGTCTGGATTGGTGGGTTCAAAAGATGGCCCGTCATTTGGATCATAAACTATTCTATCGATATAATAAATATTGGGATCGAAAGAATTTGACGCGAAAGCTAAAACTGGTTTTATGTCAGTTTCAAGTGCATGCTGTTTGGAAGTAAATGTACTGTTCATGAAAATTTGCTTGTCATACCATTGGATTGCTGACAATGTGTCACTAACTTGGTTATAGAACGATACTTGAGCAAATACGTTTGCGTCTATCTCGGGCGCATCCCAATTTACCGTGGCGGCTGCTCCAAACGGATTGTAAAGAACATTTGGAAAGCTTGGGTCTACTAATTGAAGACTGAATGCGGGAAGTTTTCCTGTGACATTTCTTGGAATCCATACGGAGACTCTTTCCGCAACACCGATGGGGTCAGAAAATTGCGCTTTTTGCCTGAAATATATTGATTTTTCTTGTTTTGGATTGTCCATAAATGGATACGCCGCGCACATTACCCATTTTCCACGCCAGCCAGACGGAACTGTAAATTTCTTTGAACAACTAAACTTCTTATGTCTAAGATTTTCCGGCAGTCCTTCGTCTCCAGAAATATATCCTTTGTCTTCGCAAGTTATTCCCCCATCGCCTTCTGATGGCATCAATGGTTTAGTTACACTTTGAGGTTGAGGCGCCAACCATTCAAATACTGAAGCATAACCGCCGCTTGTAAATCTTCCTTGTATTTCTGGGTTTGAAGTTGAAGGTTTCACAAAAGGATTTTTATAAAGTTCTTTTACAGTCTGCAAGAAGGATGGATTCTTCTCGGCATAAATCTCAAACCTCACAAATTGCTTGTCAAAACCAGCATTCCAAAACAAAGGTTCAGCCACAATATCAACATCGCATTGCAATTCAGAACCATCGACTGCTGTAAGAGTTCCAACATAATCTCCATTTTTTTCAACTTCCAAAGGATATTGAATTGCGTTTAAGTTGGGGATACTTTCACAGTTCGGTTGATCTAAAGCAGAATAACCATCTCCATTTGAATCGTTATTGCTTTTATCACAAACTTCTTTTTTCCCAATCACTTCTCTTTCTAAAAATTTATCATCTATGACACCATTGTCTTTTAATGCCCTTAGATAATCGCCGCTAAAATTAATTTTTACATTTGATGCTTGCATTTTGCATCCTTTCCAAACTTGTTTAGATATTTCTCTTGCACGCACATCGTCTGAATTATTAATTCCGTTTTCATCTTTCCTAATGACTTCCGGCCCATCATAACAATCTCCATTTTCAAATGAGCCGCAAATGTATTTGCTATTGCTATTAGTTCCATATGATTCCGGCAATAACGGCGGCCCCCATTTGTATTCTTGCTTTTGATGTTGGTCTCCATCTAAATCCGCGCAGCAAGGCACGCCCCAATTATTTACTTTTGTAGTAGTATTTATTGGCCCTAAGTCTCCTGGCGTTTCTGATTGGGTTTGTGAAGTTTCTTTGATGAAGGAACAAATTGAACTTCTAACAGAACATGGCTGCACAGTTCTCCATTCCGGAGTATTACCAGCAAGCTGGCCATTTAAAATAGTGAACCATTCATTCTTTGCACATTCTCCTAACGTTCTCACTTCTATGTCTGTTTGAGTTTCGCCATTATCGTATAAAATATATGGCGGTCTGCATTTTGCGTCTATGCCCCCATTGCCAAATACAAGCGAACGAATATTATCATCTTCTCCAGGCTGACAGACATCGCACTTTGAACTATCTCCAACGTTATTATTATCTATATTTGTCGTTATAAAATATTTGTCAGTTCCAGGAGAACCAGTTGTAATTTCTTTGTTATATGAACATTGTGTATAATTAAATGTGTCCGTCTGTCCGGCACTATCACATTTACAGTTTGTTATTTTAACAAAATTTATTCCATTGATACTAACATTGTAATCTTGACTGCTAGAATAACATCTTACTGGTGCATTATACTCGAGGTTATCATGCCAAAAATAGCAGTCCTCCGCTTTCACATTCCCAATTAAAAAAATTGCGACGAATAAAATTGCCAAAACAAAAACGAATCTTCTCATGGTAACGGCTCCGGGCCTATAAATCCAAAAATTGGTTCGGCGATTGTTCCATTCTGCGAGGTTGAGGGAATTCTCCAGCTTCCTGAAAATCTTGGCAGAGTTGTTACTTGCCTAACAACATAAGTAGCTTTGATTGTGCTGTTTGGTGCTGCGTCGAATGGGGACAAGAGAACAATTTGAACATGGGTTGAATCGCTTCTGGCGAATGTCTGATAATTTTTGAAATTGGTGAAGCTTATGGAATTTTGGTCAATTACACCACCAGAAACAGAGTCAGAAATGACTATATCGTCTGTTGCGGCTGTTGGCGTTATAGCTAATGTGACTTTGTAAGAGCCGCCGTCAAATTCAACTGTTCGCGTGACAGAAAATTGATTTTGTGTTGGAAGTTGAGTTAGACCTTCGCTAAAGAAACCGAATGCTGTGATAATCAAGGTGATAAGCACTACGACAAAGATAAGTCTGAGCCTGTTGCTGCCTTTCTTCATGAAATCTCCATAAGGCTGGGGTTTAAATATTTAATTAGTCTGGAAAATCATTCCGATTTAGGAAAAATTCTAATATTTTATCGAATACAAGAGTTTAAATGGACACAAGTCTAATATTTACTGGAAAGAAATTTTTGCGAAACGTTTAAAAAAAGGCGGTTCGTGAGGAAAAAATGTTTTTCGATAGAAAGGATGATAAAAAAATGAGAAAGTGCGAAGAATGTGGGGGTCGTAGTGAAGACAAGTTTAGTTTCTGCCCATTTTGCGGGAATAGTTTTGTAGATTCGAGAAAAGAGCGAGATGATTTTGGAATGCTCGGGAGAAATGATTTCATGGACAGTGAAGAAGAAACGTCTCCGCAGAATTTTGGGATGATGGACAAGCTAGTTAATTCTATGATTAACAGCATGATGAAAAATCTTGACAAACAATTTAAGGATCAGTTTAAGGATATTGAGAGGGACCTTGATAAAACAGAAGTTAAAACTTTCCCCAATGGAATCCGAATTAAAATTTCCGGGCCATTTGGTGCGACGCAGAGACCGGGAATTAAAGTAAGGCCGAGAAAATCTGTAAGGGCTGAGAAACGGGAAATTAATGAATCGCAGTTGAAAAAGATGGGAAGCTTGCCTCGAGCCAAGGCGAAAACCTCTATGAAAAGATTTGGAAATAAAGTTGTTTATGAGCTGTCTACTCCGGGAGTTCTTTCTGCAGAAGATGTTTTTGTTTCAAAGCTTGAGAGCGGTTATGAAATCAAAGCAATCGGCGATAAGAAAATTTATGTCAATTCTGTTCCAATTAATTTGCCTTTGAAGAAGTATTCTATTTTGAATAATAAACTGCTTATTGAATTTTTTGCGGAGAATCCGCAGCAGGAACTTGATGTTTTTGTTTTTTCAAAAGCCATTGCATGAGCAAATACAGCAGAACCGAGATTATAATTCCTGTTGCTATGGGTATTCTCCTAGTGTATAAAACAGTTGAATTCATTTTTTCAGTTTCCAAATTTTATAAGGAATAAAAATATAAATAAAAACAATCATCAAACCTGTTATAACTCCAAGGGCATAAGAATCCGGAAGTAAATCAACGACACTAAAAATTAAAGGAAGCAGTAATGTAAACACGATTAGAAATAATACAATTAACAATACTTTGACATGCGCTTTCATTTTATGCGTAAATCTGTTCTGCTGATTCCTGCTCGGCTTCTGGCAGGATATTTCTTTTTGTTAAACTCCAGTCAAGTTTAATTAGATTTTTGACAAAAGGATTTTTCAGATTGAATTTGTAATAATCAGATTTTCCAATTCTCCTAGTTTTGTAAACAATTCCTACCTTTATGAAATTAGGAAAGAAAACTTTGAGAGAATTATAGCTCACGTTGCTCTCTCTTGCTATTTCAGTGAGGGGAAAATCAAAAAAATGATTATCTATAAGAAAGTCTAGGACTCTCAATTGAGGCGTATCCCCAAACTGCTCCAAAAATAAACTTTTATTTTCTTTAGCTTTCATTGTTTAAACTCCCGTCATTACGTATGTAATGACGTGTAATTGTTTATTTAAATGTTTCTCTTAATAGGGTTTATCTTTCATTTATGGAAACATTTAAAAGTAAATGGGATTTATAGACTTATGCTGACTGACGAAGAGAAAGCGCAGATAATGTTTAAATTGGCTCGTAAAGATAATCGGGGTGCTAAGTATGATAGGACAGAACATTTCAAAAGATTTCAGAGTCTTGATAGGGCAATTAAAGAACTTTCTAATTTAGGATGGCTGCTTGTTCATAAAAAATCTAAGTTTGTTGGCTTGTCTTTAAACACAGAACATAAAAGGGAGATTGTCGAGTTTATCGAGAAGAATATGTCTTATGTGAAGGGAATGATTAAGTGATTATCTTAAAAAATTTCTGCTGAGATAAAATGATCCCGCTGGCTTCGAATCAAAGATTCTCGCTCGTTCGTCTGCTTACACATCCAAACGAGGGATCTGAAGCCTAAACTTTTTAGAAAAAAGTTTTGGCGCATCAAAAACTATAATTGGATTTGCTTCGCAAATCTTGGTTTCCGTAGGAACAAACAGCAGGATTATAATATTTCGCTTTGCTCAATATTATTAATGATCCCGCTAAGCAAAATTGCTTAGCAATTTTCCATTCGTTCGTCTGCTAAAGCATCCAAACGAGGGATTTGAAATACAAACCCCTTTAGAAAAGGTGTTTCTATGAGTTCCCCAAACTACAATAGTCCGACAGGCTTGTCGGAAGTTCACAAGTCGCTCAGCGACTTAGTTGGGATTCTACGAATCCCAATATGATCCCGCTGGGATTTGAACCCAGGACCTCCGCCTTATCAGAGCGGCGCTCTAACCAGACTGAGCTACGGAATCGTTTAGCAAAGTGTGGTTAGCAAGACTCTTTCAAGAGCGCACTTAACCAGACTGAGCTATGGAATCATGTTAATGAAAAAAGATAAGGCTTTTATAAACGTTTTCCTAAGGTAAAAAATGGAAAATCGGCAATGGGTTATGAATGTTTTGGTTTTATTGACGGTAATTGAAGTTGTACTTATTGGTTTTTCATCTTATAAAACTGCCACTTCGACAGAAGGTTTTTGCGTTGTTGGCCAGGCAAATGGGGGATGCGATTCTGTGCAAAGTTCAGTTTATAGCGCTTTTCTTGGCGTGAAATTAAGTTATATGGGATTATTTTCTTTTTTAGTTTTGCTTGTTGTTTTAATTCGAGATATTAGAAAGAAAAGAATTTCTGATTTGTTTGTTGGTTTTGCTTTGGTTGGATTTTTGTTCTCTTCGTATCTGATTTACATTCAGCTTTTTGTGCTGAAGCAGATTTGCACGACGTGCATGATGGCTGATGGAATCGCAATATTAATTTTCTTTGTGAGTTTAATTGCGAGGAAGAAAGCGCCGTTGGTCTATCGGTAAGATTCGAGCTTCCCAAGCTCGCGTGGCGGGTTCGATTCCCGCACGGCGCATCCCAAAATTTAAATAGTTGTTATGCATGAAGTTCATATGGTAAAAGTGGTGAAAAAGGGCGGGAAGAAAGAGGCGTTCGTTCCTAAGAAAATAAGGACTTCTGTTCAAATGGCTGCGAAAGAAGCGGGAATGGCTCCGAGACAGATTGGGGATTTGATAGAAGATGTGGCTGAGCCCGTGATTAAACTTTATAGCAAGAGAAGAGTTGTTAAGACTGCGGATTTGAGAAGGTCGCTTCTTGGAAGGCTTGACAGAAAGGCGAAGAAAGTTTCTGCGGCTTGGAGAAGGCATGAACGGAAGAGAAAGAAGAAATAATTTGTTAGGTAAAAATGCCGAGTTTATATATCTGGGAATTTTTGGACCGTAATCTAAATTGTATTTATCTTTCAACAGAAATGAATTACCTAAAAGATTAAATATGATTTTCTCTTGATGTGATGATGAATAAAAAAGGGATGAGCATGATTGTTGTAGGTGTTTTGGTATTTTTTCTGGCCGTTATTTTGGCGATGGTCATTTATTGGAATATGAAGCAGGCGGTTCTTTATTTGGCCCCAGAGCCGGATGTCGATTGCTACGGGCTGGATTTTAATGCAAGTATTGTTCGCGGGCCTGGAGTGGATTATTTTGAAGTTGCCAATTTAGGGAATTTGCAAATTGTGGGATTTTATATAAAGCGTTTTGGAGATGGGGAGTTGTATACTTATGAAGAGATTGCTAAAATAATAGGGTCTGGAAAAGAAGATAGAATTGTATTGGAAAAAGATTATGGGCCTGGAAAATATCTAATTGTTCCGAGAGTCGAGGGAGAGGATTTAGATGGACAGACATATCTTAGACCGTGCAAGGAAATTTATGGCTTGGGGATAGACCTTGAATAGAATTGTGGAGTTAAATTTTGTTGAAAATCTTTTCTGGCAGTTTGTTATTTGCCCGCCACCCCGCCAATAATTATCATACCACCACACTGACGAGGTCATTCACTTCGTTCATGAGGCAGCAAGAGACGAGGTCAATGCTTACGCATTGAGGCAGCCGACCGACTTGTGAACAGATTCTTTTTACAGATAAATATAATGTTTTGTTAAATCGTATTTATTTGACTTTTTCAACAGAGCCTGTGAGTTAGAAAAATTTATAAATCTCCTGAATTGAGAAGTACCATGAAAAAGATTTTTTTGATTGGAGCGGCCATTGTTGTGCTGTTAGCGGTAATCTCTTTTGGGGGTTACGCGGTTGGGCATTTCATTTCTAATGGAATTGATGAAACCGAGTATGACTCGTTAGTGCAGGAAAAGTCGGTCCTGGAAGGCAAGGTCACCGAGTTGACTACCTTAAGTTCTGATGTGAGCCAGCAGATGGTTTCTTTGAGGTCAGAGAACAATAAATTGAAAAATCAGTTGCAGCAGCTGCAGGATGACATAGATAATTCTCAAGACGAATGCAACGATTTACAGAATGAGAAAGATGATTTTGAAACTGAAATAGAAGACCTTGAAACTGAAATAAGCGACCTGGAGCAAGAAATAGAAGATGCCAATGAAGATGAGGTTCAGGATTTGGAAGACGAACTTCAGGAAAAGCAGGATGATTTAGACCAGCTAAATGAAGATCTTGACGATAATGAAAATGAGTTGGACGATTTGAATTGCTAGACTTTTAGTTGCCTGTCGATGTTTTTTTCTGTTGTATTTTTAGCGTGTTAAAAATAGCTTAAATTTGCACGAATGCTAATTAATAACCGAAGGAACCCGAAGAGAGGACAGTATTTTGACTGGCCCATAAGATTTAGAATGAATCATTATAGTCCATAGGAATCTGAATGAATCATTATAGTCCATAGGAATCTGAATGAATCATTATAGTCCATAGGAATCTGAATGAATCATTTGAATGAATCATTATAGTCCATAGGAATCTGAATGAATCATCATAATCCATAAGATTCTGAAAGAATTATAATCTTGTTGTATTCCTGGAGAAATTCTTCGCCTTTTTTTGTGATTATAAAATATTTTTTGCCGGCTTCCTCTTTTGATTCCATGAGTTTGTTGTTTATGAGTTCCTCTAGGTAAGGCTTGATGCTGTTATTGGAAAGATTTGCTTTGTATATCAGATGAGTTATCTTCGCCTGCTTACCTTTCTTTAGAACTTCTAGGAGGTCTTTGATTACCTCTAACTTGGTTCTTTTCTTTGCCATTTTTTATTTTCGTGTGATTAACGAGAAGGATTAGGAAGCCGATGAAGACGAAAATTTCTCCGAGCAAGTAAACGAAGACGTGCAAGCCGTAAAATAAGTCAATGGCGTGACTAATAAGAATGAAAAGGAAGGCGAGGTAAACTTTGTAGCTGTTCTGCGAGTTTGTTCTTTTGTAATTCTTGTAGAAAAATATTGTAAGGGCTGTGAGGATAACTATTAGTGTAATGTGAAAAATGAAGTTGAAATAAATGCTGAATAAGACAGTGATGACAGCGAAGTAAGAATAGAGAACTATGTCTTCTTTCTTGTTTGTCCTCGTGGTAATCAGAAACAGGATTAAGAATCCGACTAGGAGAAATATTTTATAAAACGTGAAACCGAAAAAGTTGATAAGCTGCATTTCCTGAAGTTCACGCGTTATTGAAATTATAAAATTAGCGCGCTCGAAGATAACTTCGTGGACTATCGTTAGGTTTGCGATTATTTTTGAGAGGAATGCAATGCCGATGGACAAAAATGCCCATGAAAAGAATTTGTAATTTTTTTCGTTGATTAGCTTGTAAACCCTGCTACTTTGGTATGCGATGAGAAATGCGACAAGCGCTATAAGAAAATCCAAGGCGGAATCTATTCCGTAAAAAGAGCCGAGGGAAAAGTTGAGAGCCATGCTAATTTAATCTGATTTTCATTTAAAAACTTTGTGAATTTGTATTCTGTATCCTTCCTTCCTATTTGATTTAAATATTCTTTCTTTAATTTTTTGAGGAGGCAATAATGGCGAACAAAACACAACAGGTCCTTGAAGAAGACGAATTGAGTCTTTTGAGAAAGCAGACGCTTAGCCAGGAAGAATTGTTCCTGCTGCAATATTTGAAGAACACGAACAGAACTGCATCTCGAAGGCTCCAGGAAGTTTACGAATTGGACTTTGATTTATTGGATGAATAATTTTCTTTTTCTTTTTCGTTCTATTAAAATAGCCAGATAGTTAATGTGAATGTGGTCATATTAATGAGACCTTACGACATAAGATATCACCCAGCCCAATGCTAAGGGGTTGTGAACTTGCCTATTGCTTGTTTTAAGTGTGGGCTGCCTTCGGTTTTTCGGTTATTATTGTATGTTACAGACAGATAAAAAATTAGGTGATTAGGTATTTAACGGACCAATTTTAAACAATATAATGACGATAAAATATCTGAAAATGTGTCTAGACAACAGAAATGCGAACATTAAAGTAATGAACCTTAAGATAGATATTAATTATCTAAGGTTTATCGACGCTATTTGATAATTATTGAAATGAATCTAACAGTCATGTGGGCTTATTTGTATATTACTTAGTCCGTATTTGCACTAATCACCAAAAATTATTTTGGCTAGTTTGTGAATGGGATTTTTCTTTTAATAAACTAATACCGAGATTAGAAGGATTAATCCGATAAGGGCTTCAATCATTCCGATGAACTTTAGGTTGGATTCTTTCCTGATGAGTTTCTTGATTGCTTTTGTGGTTTGTTTTGGAAGTGTAAGGAAGAGCATTCCTTCTAGAAGCAGAATTGCTGCGAATACAATTACGAGTGTTTGCCACACCATGTTTTTTGAAAACTTGGGGAATATAAAAATGTTTGCAGATGATAGTGACTTTAATTATTGATTAGAATTTCAACAGAGATGATGATAGTTTTAAAAACATCTTTTTCTATTTTTTCCGATGAATGCACCAGAATATCATTCTAACAAACCGAAAAGCAAAAACGTTATTATTAATTTTTGGAGATTTTTGCAGGAAGACAGCTGGCAGTCGTGGCTGGTTTCTTTGGTCTTGCTTGTTGTTTTGATTAGGTTTGTTTTTTTTCCGCTACTGAGTTTAGTTACGGGAAGTTCGCTGCCGTTAGTTGTTATTGAATCATGTTCGATGTATCACGAGTCGAGCTTTGATAGTTGGTGGAATGAGCATTCAGAATGGTACGAAGCAAACGGAATAGAAAAAACAGATTTTGAAAAGTTTCCTTTCAGGAACGGCTTGAATAAAGGAGATATTATTTTTGTTTGGGGATATTCGAACTATAAATCTGGAGATATTATTATTTTTGAGCCGAATCTGGGGTCGAGCGCGCTGCATCCAATAATTCACAGAGTTGTTGCAGAAGGGCCCTATCAGACTAAGGGAGACCACAATTTTGCACAGCTTGTTGGAGGAGATCCGGCAAACTCGCAGAATATTGATGAAACTAATATTGACAAAGAGCAGATAATCGGGAAGTCTGTTTTCAGGATTCCTTATCTTGGATGGATTAAGCTTGTTTTCTTTGAGCCTTTTAGATTGAGCGGAGATAGGGGATTGTGTAGTTAGTTACTTTCAAGTAATACTAAGATTATATATAGAAGTGCTGCTTGAGTGGTGGAATGGTGTTGGAGTTTAATCCTAACGGCAGCATAAAAATGCCGCAAAGGGGTAGGAAGCTGGTGGTTTCTGAGAAGGTTGGGAAGAGCGAGGGAGTGGCTGTTGTTAGGGGCAGTAGTGAAGATGAAGTGCATCCCGTGATTGAGATTAAATGCCCGAAATGCAAAAATATGAAATCTTATTTCTGGACGATGCAAACTCGCGCGAGTGATGAATCAGAGACGAAATTTTACAAGTGCATCAAGTGCAAGCACACTTGGAGAGTTTATAGATAATTTTTGGTAAGAAAGAAAAAATAAAAAATCAAATAATCTTATTTGTTTAGAACGAGCTAGTTGAAAGAAACCCTAAGTGGTTTTAACCCGAAGATTGAATTTCAACAGCGACAAAAGCGAGTCCGTAATATTTTTCTTTTGAAATAAATAAGCCCACCGCATCCTCTGATGTAGTAGCTACTATTCGGTTCTAATTAAATTTTACGGGAGGTGAAAATGGAAAAGGAACTGATAGTTAGCAGTGGTGCCGTCGGAGAAAGTAACTTTCACATTCAGCTGACACCAGCTTACCGAAGACCAATTTTTGAAAATGAGCAAACAGCTGAGTTGACGTTTGGTTACATTCTGGAAAAATTGTCTGAGCTAAAAGTTGTAATTGTCGCTTACAATTATGGGCCAGATCATTTGCATTTGTTTGTTGCAAATGTGAGATTTGTCAGCGAAGTAGAACTTGTCAGACAAATCAAAGGTTACAGCTCTTTCAAGATGCGAAGGCACTTTAGTTATCTTTTCGAAGATAAACTTTGGGGAGATAAGTTTTGGAGTGAGGGGCATTTCTATCGCAGCGTCGGTGCTGTGAACAAAGAGACGATGAAGCACTACATCGAAGATTGTCAGGACAAGCATTGGGAAAAAATTGAAAGGCCAAAGTTTGTCGACTTATCTCAAAAGAGACTTGTTGATTTTTCGTCCTAAAACGCTCGGGGCTTTAGCCCCGAGTAGTTTACACTTGTATGTTCATGGTCGTTTTGGTTTTAAATTGACTCCAAATAGAAATTATAATTATTTGGGTATTGATGCTATGCTTGGAGTTCGTATGATGGATAATATTGACCCGGCCAAAGATAGTCGCTCTAGTTCTAGATATGGTGCATTTGTAAGTGAGCTCAATGCTGCTTTGAGTTAGTTATTATCTAAAAGTAGTTACATTCGTAAGGTTTAAAAATAGCTTCTAGTTTTCTTTTCTATGATAAATTGGCACGAAATAGACAGAGAATTAATTGGAAGGGGCGTTGATGTTAATCGTATTGCTGATGCTTTAGGAAAACCTCTTGAACCAAGAATCAAACCTCTTGTTATGGCTTTGAATTATCGAGGTTATCATACTTGCGGGTCGTGTGAAGGCCATACTCTTGCCGAAAAAGAAAAAAGAATGGCTGACAAGGTTGCTTCTGGCGAGGCAAAACTTGTTTTTAGAGCGCCACGCGGTTTAACATACGAAAGGAAAACGCAAGGCGGAATAGTTTATCATGATACTTTTCATGAAAGCCCCTGGGCAGATTTTGATGTAATTAGCGAATCGCAAGTAAGAAGATTTACAAGAGCATTGAATATACATAATGAAATTGATGAAGTCCAATGGAGTCATCATTTGTATAATCGTGGTAAAGAAATAAGTGCGAATCTCGTTAGCCCTGGTGAAGTGGTTCGCATGGAAACAGTCCCGAGATATTCTTTGTCAGTTATGCAAGCAAGTATCCCCCGATTTGCTGAGAATGTGATTAGGTTTGGTTAGGTAATTTTCACGCAATTTCTTCCAGCCTTTTTTGCCTGATAAAGCGCGGCATCTGCACGCTTTGACATTCTTTCTAAATTGTCTTTTGGCTTGTATTCTGTGACGCCTAGCGAGATTGTAATCTTATATTTTTTGAGATAGCTTTCTGATAGGACAGATTTTCTCAGGCGCTCTGCGATGAGTCTTGCTCTTTGAGTTTTTGTGTTTGGAAGCATAATCAAGAATTCTTCGCCTCCAAATCTTGCGACTACGTCGTATTTTCTTACTTGGTGTTGGAGAAGCTGCGCGAGCTTGAGAAGTATTTTGTCGGCTTGCAAGTGACCGAAAGAGTCGTTTATTTTCTTGAAGAAGTCTATGTCAATAACAATAAGGGAGAGAGGTTTGCCTCTTCTGGCTTTGTCAAGTTCAAATGAGAAAACGTCTTTGAAGAATGAATGGTTGTATAAGCTGGTTTTCTCGTCGTGGGTTGCGATGTGATAGAGCTTGCTGACGTCTAAATTAATTTTGTCTAAAAGAGATTTTAAGGACGCTTCTTTTTTCATGGTTTTAATTAGGTAACTTGGTTAATAAGTTTTTGGTAGGTAATTTTAAAAACACCTTTCTTGTTTTCTAAGTATGGCCCCGTAGCTCAGTCTGGTTAAGTCCGCTCTCGGCAGAGAGTCTTGGAAACCACACCTCGCTAGGAATGCCATGAAGGCCCCGTAGCTCAGCCTGGTTAGAGCACTGGACTCTTAATCCAGGTGTCGCGGGTTCAATTCCCGTCGGGGCCGTAAACTGAGAATGGAACGAGAGTTAAAACTTGGGAAGACGTTTTGAGGGAAGTTAATGAAATCAAATCCTAATTTGAGAAAAGAAATAGAAAAGTTCAAAGAATGCGTGATTTTGGTTGAAGGAAAGAATGACATTAAATCTTTGAAGAGTGCTGGTTTTGAAAAGGTTTATGCGATTCATGTTCCTGGAGTTGGGCTGAGAGAAAGAATTGAGCAGATTGTTTCGGAAGTTGGAACGAAAGAAACATTTTGTGTTTTGATGGACTTGGACAAATCTGGAAAGAAATTTTATACTTTGATTAAGCCGATTTTGCAGGAGCTTGGAGTTAGAGTTGATACTAAATTCAGGGGGCTTTTGAGCAGAGAAAATGTGTCGCATCTTGAGGGATTTGGGAAGGTTGTTGAAAGTTTAGACAGCAACCTGACCGCTTCTTTGTAATTCTTCTATGGGCTGAAGTCTGCGATTTCCGGAGAGAAATAGTGTGTCTGTGGTATAAAATCTAGGATTTGTTGTTTGTCTTATTTCTGCTAGTAAATTTGGGTTAATGCCTTGTAGTTGTATGGCGTCTGCTTTTGGTCTAACGCCGACGTATTCACCGCCAGGCCCTCGATAGTCACCGTTACAAACTTGTCTGAAATCTCTTTTTAGCATTAATGCTCTCAACGATTCAGTTTCTTCATCCGAAAACCTTGTCCAACTTCCGTTCTTTGTTCCTTTAACTAAATAAATAGCCATATTCTTTTGTAGATTTATTATTTTTAAACCTATTGCTAAGTAAAATAATAAAAACAGAAATAAAAATAACGATTAAAATTAACCGATTAGTCTTTTGATGTTTTCGATGTTTTCTGCGACTTCAGCGCCTTTTTTTGTAAGCTTTATCAGCTTTATTCTGCCTTTTTTCTCGAAAACAACGAGGCCTAATCTTTCTAAGCCTTGCAAGATTTTGACGGCGTGGCTATATGTGCAATCTACCTCTTTTGCAAGAATGCTGCCATACCTGACTCTTGCAACTCTCTTTAAGGCGACCAGCATCAAAGCCGGTTTCCTTCGGAAAAAGATATCAAAGTTGTCTTTCATTTTACTGTGATTAAAACGTGTTGTTTTAATCTATATATTCCACACCATATTTCACTTTTAAATCTTTCTGCTTCTTTGTTATCCAAATCAGTAACAAAAGGGAATTACTACGACGGAATGAGATTTCTTCTTCTGGCGTTAAATGCTCTGATTTTTAAGAGAAAAAGATTGACTAACAGAATCATAGCGGCTGCCGAGATGAACCATACAAGAATGTAGTAATTTGGGACTATGTCAAATGGCAAACAACTTTTGAAAACGCAGTTGATATTCGTTGAAGGGTCTGAAAAGAGTCTTGTTAGGATGAAGAAAACTACAACTTGGGCAAGGCTTAGAATCCAGAAATCTTTTCTTTTGAATTTAATGAAGTACAAGGAAATAAACGCTATGGGGATTATGAAAAGGTGCTGGACCGTTATGAATTGGGAAAGGAAAGACCTTGTTGTGAAAACGTAAGTTGATATGCCCCAGAGATTCTTACGGAAAACTAAAAGATAAAGAAAGTCAATTGACCAAAGGATGTATGGGATGAAGGCAATGTTGAACTGGCTTCCGAGAAGGTAAGAATTTCTGAATAAAATTCCTAAACCAATAAGAAAGAAGATTGTGTATGAAAGCCACAACACGAAAGACCAGCCAATGTTCGTGATTGAGTTGTAGAAAGCTAAGAGACTAACGAGTATGTAAAACGTGCCGAAAAAGTTCAGGAAAATGTCTTTGAAATTCATGTTCGTTTACGGAAAGTGAAATATATAAATGAGTGTTGGCCGATTTTTTTAATAGAAACATATTTTTATTAAAGTTGTTTCATTCAAAATAAGATGATTGAATCCCTTGACGAATTGAAAGAAGCAATTAAACAAAGGCTAAGCAAAATTATTTTCGATTCCCATTTTTACGATAGCATGAAAAAGAGACCTTATTTGAGCGAGGGTTTAGTTATTTCTATGTTAAAAGAATTTGAAAGATATCTTGGTTTTCAAACGCATGAAGTAAGAGAAAGCATCAGATACAGGGTCGGAATAAGCTTAAGCAGAAAATATACATTGGTTGTTGTAGTCGAGGTTAACGAAAGTTTAAATATCAAAACATCCTGGAAGACAAGTAGAAAATGGCAAAAGGCAATACAGAAATAAAATATGACGGAAGCGAAGACATACTTTCATTTTGGAAGGGCGAGCCCTCGCAAGCATCTATTGAAATAGGGGACTTTATAGTAGACATTGGCAGCAGAGGCTATGTCGTTGGTTTTGAGATAATAAACGCAAGCGAAAACTTAGATGTTAATCCGGAATTTTTAGAGAACATTGAAGAAGCTTCGATGTCAGTTGTTTACAAACCAAACTATGTTTACATTACATTAAAGGTTAAACTAAAAGGACAAGACAAGGATGTTTCAATTCCTTTAACAGTTGACCTCGGGCACAAAAAAGTCGAGAAGGAAATGATTGTTTTTAACGGATAGATAAAATTAGCTTCGTTGAAAAAATATATTATTGAGTTGTTTTTCTCTTTGGTCAAGACGATTTAGAAAACTTTCTAGCTAAGACAATAATTGATTTTAAGACCAAAAAGTAAAAGACCCAAATAAAAAATGTTGAAAAGTAGATTATTGTAATTTGAGGTTGATAAATCGCTTTGAGGTTTATCGAGTTCAAAATCGGATTTAAAATTGGGAGTGTCGGACCGACTAAAAATATGGTGCTGATATAATGGATTTTTGCGAGGGCTGGATGGGCAAGAGGTCTCTCTGGAATACATATTCCTTCATAAGGAATAATCTTCAGGGTATAGAAAGAAATAGCCCAAGTATCTATGTAGATAATTGATAATATCAGTATTATGAGAAACAGCGTTTTCCATTTTATAGTTTCATTGAATTGTATATCTTTAAAGAATCTTTGATAACTTCAATTTGATTCGAACAAATGACTTTTTGACACCAAATCCAAAGCTTTTTAATATTAGATTTTGCTGAATTAGTTGGAGAAAGAATGAGAATACTTGCGGCAAGCGACATTCATGGAGACTCGAGGAAGTTCAAGAAATTAGCTGAGCAAGCTGAACGGGAGAACGTTGACCTCGTGATTTTGTGCGGGGATAATCTTGGGTGGTTTGAGACGAAGGATGTTATTAAGCCGTTTAAGGACAAGAATAAAAGGGTTTTGCTTGTGCCCGGGAATTGGGATTCTTTTGCGGCTATGGATTTTGTGGCACAGGTTTATGGAGTTAGAAATATTCATGGATACAGCGTAAAGTACGATGGAGTTGGGTTTTTTGGGGCGGGCGGAGCGCCAGGCTCTCCAGGAGAAGGAAAGATAACGGAAACTGAATTGATGGATGCATTGGAGAGAGCGCATAAAGGATTGAATGGAATTGAAAAGAAAGTTATGATAACTCACATGCATCCGAAGGGAAGCAAGTCGGAATTTTCGGGATGGGACGGAAGCGAAGCAGTGAGAAAAGCGATTGAAAAATTCAAGCCGGATGTTTTGCTTCATGGGCATATTCATGAAGCTAGCGGGATGGAAGAAAGGATTGGAAAGACCAAGGTTATTAATGTTGCCCGTGCGGGGAAAGTGATTGAGATTTAGCTGCGAGCCACTCCTGGTAACGAATATTCGGTTGATAAATTACTTGTGCGGAATTGCTTGGCGGTTGATAATTAACTGAAGGTGTAATCTGTGAAATTTTATGGGCTAAATGAATTGCTGTCGGGTCTTCAACAATTTCTCTTAATTGCTGTTGCTTGCCATTGAGTTGAAAACTATCTTTAATTTCTCCTGAATCGAGATGTCTTAATAAATCAAAGGCTACGCCGTGGCCGAATCGCATAATTGCTGCATATTGCTGTGCTGAAGGCATGGCCATAAAGCCAGGGTTTAAAATAGAACATTCTCTTGGCAGTTCTTCAAGAAATAGGTTTCCGAAATGCCAATCTGGTGAATCTGTTTTTGGAAATGCTTCTACGACTTTTACTTTTTCTCTGTTATCAAATGGTTTGGCATGAACTGTAGTTATTCTTCCAGCTTCATCGAAATCCCACCAGAGAATTATTTGCCTGCTGTACATTCTTGAGATTATTAGAGAATCTTTTTCCAAAACGAAATGAACCTTTGTGTTGCCGGACATACCGACATAATCTCTTCTTGGAAGAGTGAAATCCGGAGCGGGGAGTTCTATCTGTGGGGCTCTTGGAAGCTCTACGGCCGATTCTTGTTGTGGTGTCAGCGATCTTTCTGAAATGTATCCATTTACTGCTCGCTGTAATGCTAGGAAATCTAAAAATAAATTTCCGGCCAGATTAGCGCCTGCAACCTGAAGCTTTCCTTCGATAATAGATAATCTTGTTCTGAGGGTTTCTGAAGTTTCATGAGCTAGGTCGAGACTTTCTATTTGAGCCATGGCATCTCTTATATCATGCCTTTGTTGTCTGGTTGGCATGAAAAAACTTCTAAATGGATGGTTAAATAGTTTTTGTTAGTGTTTATGCCTTAGCCGAAATATCAATCATCCAGGAAATTCCAAATTTGTCTGTGAACATGCCGAAAGTGTCGCCCCCAAATTCTTTCTTGAGGGGCATGTGGACTTTGCCGTCTTCTGATAGCTTATTGAAAATCTCCGTTAGTTTTTCTTCGTCTGAACCGAAAATGCTCATCTGGACATTGTTGCCGGGTTTTACCTTGTGGTCTGGGGCGTCGTCGGAAGCCATGAAAGTGAGAGTGTCGTTCATTAATGACGCGTGGATGATTTTATCTTCTGTCTCTTTGTGCTTCGACATTTTTGCCTCGCTGTAAGTCTGCATTTTTAGTTCTCCTCCTAAAACAGACTGATAGAACTGCATTGCTTCCCGGCAGGTTCCGCCGAAAATTATGTAGGGGTTAAGCGTTGGTTTCATTAACATCTGAAGAGCTTGAAGTATTTATATTTTTGAAAACGTTGTTAATTTAAGCGAAGATAAATTGATATATTAAGTTTATTAAAATCCTCAAACTAGTACTTAAATACTTACATTTCTTACAATTAAGAGGTTAAAATGCAAGAAGAAATAAAAGACATTAGAACAGTAAAGATAACAAGTAAGGGGCAGATAAGCATTCCTTCAGCAGTTAGAACTATGGCGGGTTTTGAAGAGGGCGAAAGTAAACGTTATTGCTTATAATGATAGGGTAGAATTAAGACCGATGAAAGATAAATTAAGTGAATCTATGATGTGTTACATAATGTCAGAAGAAGCTTTGGCAAAAAATTGGGACACTCCCGAAGAGGATGAAGCGTGGAAAGATTTGTGAAAGGAGACATTGTTGTTTTAGAGTTTCCATATACAGATTTATCAAAAACTAAGAAAAGACCAAGCCTTATTGTTGCCAATTTGAGAGGAGATAATCTAATTCTTTGTCAAATTACTGGACAACCAAGACCAGACCCAGATTTGATAAATCTTAAAAGAGAAGATTTCTAAACTGGTGGTTTGCATAGAGAGAGCTTTATCCTGCCTTCTTTTGTCTTCACAATCCATAAATCAAAAATCAATTATTCAGCTGGAAAAATCAAGCAAGAAAAAATAAAAGAAGTTGAAAAGAAACTTTGCGAGATTTTTACAAGATAAATTTTTCGCCGAAAGCGAGACTATTTGTGGCGTTAGCCTCTGCAAGCCGACTAGTATATATTTTTGCAGGCATTTCGTTGAACATCGGGCTTAAGGAAAGTTTTGACCCCTCGAAAAAAATCCCCTCATGAAACAGAGCTGAGAATTTTTTTCAGAGCTGGGGCAAAATTTGGGAAAAATGCGAGCCGAGCATTTTTCCGTTAAATTCCTGTTATGTCTCCCGACGACTGGAAGGAGGAGAGCGCAGCGGGGCAAAATCCGAAGGATTTTGAGTTCAGAATTCGGGCGTTATCAATATTAACTTTAGAGTAGTAAAATAACCGAAAGATTTATAAATATACTATTGCTTTTTGTTATTATGAAATCAATTAATAGAACATTAGGGATTGGAGCATTGGTATTAGCTTTGAGTGGTTGTGGAAATAACCAATGTGGTAATCAACAAAACAAGAATCAATACCAAACAATTAGGGGTGCTCCAATTAGTGTTGCTGAAAGTTATGCTCGTATGAGTGGCAGTTTGGCTACAGTTTTAGATGTAGAAGGAAAGCATGTTTTAGCATATACATCTAATGGGAATACCAGAAGCAATGCAGAAGCAACAGCATTAATCCAATCTGAAATTTCAGATGGGGATGAAGAACCTATTGAATTAATGGGAAATTATGATGGAAATAGGTTCGTAATCAAGAGAGTTAATGCTAATGGATATCAAGTAGAGTTCTAAGTAAATCTTTCGGTTTCTATCTTTTAGCCCGAATTCTGAATTAGACATAACATAATCATATCAAAACTTTGGTTTGGATATGAACCTTTTGAGGAGGGTTATCATAACTTTTATAAATTGTGACTGTTTATGTTTTTTACGGATGGTTTGAAGGATGGTTTGATTGAAAAATTGAATAAGGAATTAGAGATACGCAATTTTTCGAGAAAGACAGTAAAATCTTATTCGATTTTGTATGCTTCTTTCATTACAGCAACCATTTCGTCAACAACAAGTCCATGGTCAATACCGGTTCCAGATGCTATATCTACACGAAAAATTGGATAGAAAGAAAGTCTAAATTTTTCTCCTTGTCTTTGTCCATCGTAGACTATGGCCCCATGACATCCATTAAATTGTGGTTCTGGTCTGCCTTCAAGAATTCTACCATCTGGACTCACAGCAATTGCATCAAGCGGTATAAAGAGCCCTCCGAAAAGAACCCCCTGGGCAAGGATATTTTTCTTTGGCTGTGCCATTGACAGCCATAACAATTGCATGATTAGGTAATAAGAATTCTAATGTGGAAACTTGTCTTCCATCCTGAACAGATGACCTTCGTTCTCTTACTAGATTGACATCTCCCATAAAATCGAGAAATAGAAACTCTATTTAAACTTTCTGGTGATGACATTATTATTTGTTATGCGCAGATTGAGTATAATATTTTATGTTCTTCAGATATTCCGAAGTTATATAAGTTTTAAATACCTTTGATTTTTGGTTTGAATATGGCAGTTGGAGATTTTATTCCTCTGATGGATGCGAAGCAGACGTTTGAGAAGATTGAGAAAGAAAAGCCTTCGCTAGCGGAGAGAACTACGATTGAGCAGCCGGGGAATTTGGTTCCGGCGGATTCGCTTAATGGCGGGGAAAAAGTCAAGAAGAAAATCCAGAGGAAAAAAACCGGAAAGAAAGAGCCGAGCAAGATTGAACGAGCGGGAAAGTATATTTTTATCATAACGGAAAAACCGCAGGCGGCGATGAAGATTGCATCGGCTTTGGGGAACGCAAAGAAATACAGCGATGGGGGAGTTTCGTATTATGAAGTTCAACACGATGGAAAAGAAATTGTTGTCGCCTCAGCGGTTGGACATCTTTACAATTTAGAGTATAAAGCCGGACAGAAAGGGTGGCCGATTTTCGAGCTTGAATGGAGACCTTCTTATGAAAGGAAAAACTCAGGGTTTACCAAAAAATATTTCTCATTGCTTAAGAAATTAGCCAAGGGCGCCGGCGATATTTTTGTTGCGACAGACTATGACGTTGAAGGAGAAGTTATCGGATGGAATGTCTTGAGATTTATTTGCAATAGAGACACGGCGAAGAGAATGAAATATTCTACGCTGACGAAAGATGAACTTGTTGAAAGTTATGAAAAGCCGATGGAGGAACTTGACTGGGGACAGGCGTATGCAGGAGAGACTAGACACATCTTAGACTGGTTGTACGGAATTAATTTGTCGAGGGCTTTGATGAGCGCGATTAAGACGACTGGAAGTTTCAAACTTCTTTCTATTGGAAGAGTTCAAGGACCTGCGCTGAAAATAATTGTTGACAGGGAAAGAGAAATCGAAGCGTTCAAGTCCGAGCCGTTTTGGAATGTCCACGCAATAGTTGACGGTTTTGCTTACAAGCATCCGACAGATATTTTTGACGAGAAAGAGCTTGATAAATTTAAAGATATAAAAGAAGGTAATGCTGAGACGAAAGAAAAGGAAGAGAAAGTCCAGCCTGGAGTGCCGTTCGACCTTACCACGTTACAGAGAGAAGCTTATAGAGTTCATAGGCTTGGGCCGAGCAGGACATTGCAGATTGCGCAGAAGCTTTATCTTGATGGATTGATTTCTTATCCTAGAACTTCATCGCAGAAAATTCCTGATTTGATTCAACCTAAAAAAATTCTGAAAGCGCTGGAGAAACATTTTCCTGAGGCGAAAAAAGCGACGAGAAAGAAACCGTTTGAAGGAAATAAGTCAGATCCGGCGCACCCTTCAATTTATCCAACTGGAGAATACGGAAAGATGAATGAGGATGATGAGAAACTTTACAATTTGATTGCGAGAAGATTCATCGCTGTTTTTTCAAACGATGCGGTTACATTGAACAAGAGAGTTGTTATAAAAGCCAAGGATGATGAGAAGATAACTTTCACCGCTTCGGGGTTGAAGATTTTGGATAAGGGGTGGACTGCGGTTTATCCTGCGATTTTGGAAGAGAAAGATGTTCCGACGCTGAACGGAAAGGTTAAGATTGATGAAATAAAGTTTGAAGAAAAAGAGACGCAGCCGCCAAAGCGCTTTACACCGACTTCGCTTGTAACTATTTTGGAAAAGAAGAATCTTGGAACGAAAGCGACGCGTTCTACGATAGTAGATATATTGTTTCAAAGAGGTTATCTCGACGGGAAAAGCATTCAGGCAACTCCGCTTGGAATGAAATTGATTAAAGCGCTTGAAGATTATTCTTCTATAATTATTGATGAAAATTTGACTCGGACTTTGGAAGATGAAATGGAAACGATTCAATCTGGAAAGAACAGAGTTGAGCTTGAAGCGATGGAAAAGAAAGTTGTGAAGGAAGCAGAGAAAATAATTGAAGATATTTCTAAGGAGTTCAAGGCGAAGGAGAAAGAAATCGGGAAGGGAATTATGGAAGGGGTTACTGAGTTGAGGGAGCAGCAGAATGAGCAGAACACTTTGATGAAGTGTCCGAAGTGCGGGAAGGGCGATTTGAGAATTATGTATTCGAGGAAGACGCGGAGCCAGTTTGTTGCATGCTCGGCGTATCCTGAATGCAGGAACACCTACAATGTGCCTCCGAATTCTTACATAAAGAAGGCAGACAAGACGTGCCCTGATTGCGGATTTCCATTATTGATTTCTTTGAAGAAGGGAAAGAGGCCGTGGGAATTTTGCATCAATCCAGAATGTCCAGACAACAAGAAAAGAAGAGAAGAGTGGGAAAGGAAGAACGGAAGGAAAATAGGACAAGGGGTTGTTGTTGAGGGGGGAAGCGAGGAAGAAAGCAAAGAGAAGATTGGTTCCAGGGTTGTTGAAGGAGATAGTGAAGAAGGAGAGAAGAAGGAAGAGAGTGATGAAAGCGGGAAATGAAGAGAATGGACAGAGTAAAAATTAAACAATTTGAGTCTGCAATAACTAATTCTTACAAGAACGGACTTGCGGCTAAAAAAATCATTGAAAGATATCCTATTGGAAATACGACCTTATTTAGAATATTGAAAAGAAATGGAATCGAGACAAAGCTTTCAATTAATCAATATAAAAATGACGCTGTTTTAAAAAAGTATTGTAAAAATTGTAATAAAATTATCTTGAAGAAATCTAGAGAATCATGGAAACAGTTTTCTCAAAAAAAGTTTTGTAGCAGAAAATGTTTCAGTTTGGCAAACACAGGCATTAAAACTGGAAGAGTTCCAAGAAGTGCTTTTCAAAAAGGAAATATTCCTTTTAATAAAGGAAAAAACCATCTTGCAGGTGAGAAAAATCCAAATTGGAAACCTAAGGTAATTCGATATTGTAAGACTTGCGGCAAGAAAATTGAATTGCATCCCTATCGCGTGAAAAATGTAAAAGCAAATTATTGTTCAACAAGATGCAGTGTTCTATCTCAAGAGATGCCACAGCATAATACTGTGCCAGAAAGAATTTTTAAGAAACTGTTAATTAACATGGGTTTAAGCGAAGGCAAAGATTTTACACATCAATTTATTTTCAACAATAAATTCAAATGTGATTTTGCATTTCCAGATAAAAAGATAATAATTGAAATCTTTGGAGATTATTATCATGCGAATCCCTTAGAACATAGTTATAATCCGGAGACTTTTGTTATGGCTAATGGCAAAAAACTTTCTCCCTATAGGCAAATTAAAAATATCAAGAATGATAAGGCAAAACAAGCATACATAACTAAATGCGGATGGAAGTTTTTGTTTTTTTGGGCTAGCGATTTAGAAAAGAATGAAAAAAATGTTATAGAAACAGTTAAACAGAGTTTAGGAACTAACAAGAAAGAAACAGTTGATGAAAGTTAAGTTTATTAACTAAAAATATCTTTGAAAACTATGGAACAAAAACAAGCCACTTTAGAGATGATTTATGAAATGCTGAAGAAGATTGAGATGGAAGTTGAAATGATAAATAGTAGACTGAATTGGGAAGGTGAATTTGACGAAGAAGAGAATGCCGAGTTTGCTGAAGGGACGAAGAGAGCATGGGAAGAAATAGACGAAGGAAAGTATGCGAAATATAATTCTCCTGAAGAATTTTTAGATTCTTTCAAGTAAAATGCCAAGAATAATAGAAACGGACAGTTTCAAGAAAGTTAAGTCTGGGCTAGACAAAAGTTTTTTGTTAAGGCTTGAAAAGCTGGTGCAAAAGATTGTTGAAAATCCTGAAATCGGGAAGCCGATGAAATATGAACGCAAAGGGACGCGGGAAGTTTATCTTAAACCTTTTAGAGTCTCATATTCCTATGAACCTAACCAAGGCACTTTAATTTTTCTGAACGTTTATCATAAGAAGAGGCAATAATTCTTGATTGTATAAGAATTAGCAATTTCCAATTTTCTTTTCGTCAATCTTGCAGGTGCCGAGATAAACTTCTAACTTTTTGTCTAGAGGATTTTGGTTTGGTGTGAAGTGGTATATCTTTGATGTTCCTTTGTTTAGGACTTCGCAGGCGCTGCCGCAAGTATTTTGAGAGCATGTCCAGGTTTCATCTTCTAGGACGAAAGATAGTGAGTTGATACTCAATTCTTCTGAACTTCTTTGAATAAGGGCTTCAACTTTGCCTTCCGAGTTAATGCACGCCTTTGTTATCTGAACGGGAAGAGTTAATCTTGTTGTTAAGTCCAAGCAGTTGTAAGTCGGGGAAGATTGAATGTCTCCGAGAGCTAAGAGGTTCATAACGCTGTAACCAGCGAAGCCAACTGATGCGAGGGCTAAGATGATTAGGACGGAAGTTGAGACTATGTCTGACATTGCTCTTTTGTTATTAGCGCAGTTTGCACCCAGCCCTATTCGCAACCTGTCTCGTAATGACATTATCCTGTCCTCCCGATAATACTCTCGTCAGGTTGCTCACCCGCCCAGAGAGTCATGATTTTCTTCGTGTTGCTCAGAAAATCCTGCAAATAATTCGCAAACTGCTGATTATCTTGCATTGCTCTTTTGTTGAAATTGGACGCTTGGCGTCTTATTTGCTGAACTCGCTCCGCTCGTTGTTCCCCACCCGCCCCTAAATTAATATAACGCGAGAATTTATTGTTTGTCATATTATCTTCCTCCGAGTGATTTGCTGAAAATAATTATTAGTGACTTCTGATTGTCTTGTTTTTATTTGGTATCTTTTTAGTTCTTGCATGGAGTGGCTCCTACTTCCGCCAGGGAAGTCTGATACAATGTGTTTCCATCTGCGTTGACTAACTTACAAGAGTTTTCTTTGCCTGTTGCCGGAATTGTGAACATTATTGGAGTGTCGATTATTTGTGGGACTGCAGTAATCTGGCCGTTAAGTTCCGGATTGTAATCTGTTGTGAAGAGTATGTCTGAGTGGACAGAGGTTTCTACTACTGTGTTGCCTGATGCGTCCTTGACTTGAAATGTTGAATCGCCGAATGTTCTTGCTCCGTTTGGACAGCCGGTTTCGAGAGTTGTCACAAAGCCCTTTTCTGTTTGTTCTACGAGGTAATACTGTTGATTTGCGCAGTCTTCAGCTGTTGAAATAGCTTTTCCGGTGATTGCATTTCCGTCGCTTTTACCGCGATATTGATTTAAGATTTTTTCATTTAGAAGATTTTCATCGAGGCCGCCATAGCGGTTGGCGTTGAGTGAGCGCATGAAACCGTTTTCAAATTCACGGTAATAATCTGCGTTTGTGCATTCTTTGAAACAGCCATAATTTTCTGTGTTTTCTGGGAATTTTTTGAAGTCAGAACATTTTTTTTGGCAATTTTCTGATTCTCTTGGGATGCTTGCGCCTGGAGAGCTGTACTCCTCTGCGAAGTTGTCGAAGACATGGGCGAATTCGTGAGCGAAAACGGTCAAAGGATGATTAATGTTTAAGCTCATAACTCCTTTGAATGCAGAGCTGCGAATCGAACTTGGCTCTTCGCCCAGGACAATAATATAATCGTTTGGACAGGCAGAGGCAGCTTTTGTTAATGCAGAAGACTGGCAGAGTATTGCGATGCCTTGATAGATTTCACAAGCTGGACTGAACTGGCCGGGAGTTATGTAATAAAAGCTGAATTTGTCCTTATGATTGGCGAAAGGCTCGACAGTAAGAATATAATTCGAATATTTCTTTGCCTGTTCTTCTGCTGCAAAAAAAACAAGATTTATTCCTCCTGAATTTTCCTGAATGACTTTGCAGGCTATTGAACTATTTGCTGGAGGAGAATTGTTTGCGTTTTTTGCGAGCAACAGCGCGCTTACGGAAACGATTAATGAGATGGCTATAATTGAAACCAGGAGAACGAACCTTTTCTTCATGGTTATATTAAGACAGAGAAGTTTTAAATATTTGTTTTTGTCTCTGATACCATGAAAAAAGAGATGGCTTTTTTATTTAGCGTGTGCTTTTTATTTTGCTTAATTGGTTTAATTGAGTTTGCTGCTGCCGACAGTGTGACCGGAGAAGTTATTACAGGAGATACTGTAACCGGAAAGGCAACACAAGGAATAGCCAATGCTTCTATTACTATATACGATATCGTTAATTTTACGATTGATTCCCCGCAAAATACGACTTATGTATCCAATACGTCTGGAAGCTTTGCACTCAACCTGAATGTAAGCTGGAATATAGGAACGCCAAGCAATTGGAGATTTACTCTTGTTGATTTGTGGCTGAATGTGACAATAAATTCCAGCACGGCTTTCACGCCAAATACTACGATTTATTCCCACACAAAATCTCATAACCTTACAGTAACTGTTGAAAATGAAATAGGGGCGGTTTCTTCAAGGAGTGTTGTATTTTATGTGAATGCTAATAACACAGTTCCAGTCATAGACATTCCGGAAAACGAATTGTTTGTCTGTGAAGATAATCCTTTGGATTATTCTTTCAATGTAACTGACGCAGAGGACGGCGGCATAAATGTTGGACTTTCAGATATAGATCCATTTTTTATCAGCCCGCAATTTTTTACTGGTTATTCTAATGAGACAAATCTTTATTCTACTAAACTGAATGCAAATTTTCTTGGAACCAGAGAATTGACAATTTCTGCAGCAGACGAAGAATCTTCCGACTCTAAAACATTGAATGTGACTGTGATTGAGACGAATGCTTATCCAGATGTTGAAAACCTGAGCGTTGCGACTGTCTGGGCGATAGGAGAGAATAATTATTATAATGAGGTCGCAGTTTATGACACGGAATGCAGTTGCAGCCAGAGTTCTGGTAATTTTACTTTCAACCTGACTTATACAAACGGGTCTGAACCATTCTTTGATATTTCGCAATATGGTATTATGGACTTTGATGCGAATGTATCGCTTCTCGGCCCGAATAATGCGAGTGTCGTTTACAATCTTAGCTTGTGCGTTACGGACCAAGGACTGAGCGATCCTCATCAGAACATTAGTCTATGTGAGCAAGACGGCTCGAATTTGACAACTTGCAGAAATTTTAGCATCACGGTAACTATGGAAAACAGAGCGCCAAATATAACTAACTACTATCCTACCTCTTTGCTGTTTACTGCTTCTGGAACCCAGGCATTGCAGTTCAATGTTTCTGAAGTTGACTTGGACGGCACGCTGCCTGATACTTATTGGTATGTTGACGGAGCATTTGCCGAGTATGATTCAGGTTCGAATTTTGATGAATTTATGTATACTTTTGGGTGCGGAGTTTCCGGGCTGCACAATGTTGCTGTTGAGATAACAGACGGAGCGAGTTCTTGCTATGGGGGCGGGAGCTGCAATGATTCCTTGCAATGGATTGTTTTGGTGGAAGGGGTTGCTTGTTCTGTTTCAGACGCAGGAGGCGGGGGCGGCGGTGGCGGGGGAGGGGGCGGAGCAAGTTGTGTTGAATCATGGGCCTGTGATTCATGGCAAAATTGTGAGGATGCGGCAGATGCTCTTTCCTCCGGAGGATTGAGCGGAGAAGATTACAGAAAGATTACAGAAGGTTGTACAATACAGGGATTGGATGAGAAAACATGCGGATACCAAACGAGGAGATGCATGGACATAAATTCATGCGGGACAAAAGCAACAATACCCTTTAAGATGCAGTCTTGTTATTTTGTTTTGAATCCAAGCTGTTCCGACGGAGTAAAAAATTGTCACGACGAAAGCTGCGAATTTATGGTTGATTGTGGAGGGTCTTGTGAGCCATGCCCGACTTGTTCTGATGGGAAGCAAAATCAGGCAGAAAATGGGGTTGATTGCGGAGGCCCTTGCCCATACGTATGCCAAACGGAAATTCCAGCCCAATCAGCAAGGGTTAAGTTCGTTTACATTTCTATTGCCATTATCCTATTAGCAATTCTTGCGATAAAGATTTATCAAATGATTAAGTTGAGTAGGATTTTGTCGAAGAGCAAGATGTAAAATGAAAAGGATTAAAAACTAGTTTAAAGGTTTTTAATTATGGCTGCTCATGGAATTTTGAAGATATTGTACGTTCTTTTGATTTTTTCTGTCGGTTTTTTAGTCGGGCAAGTTTGGGATTCATTTTATTACGGGGGCGTTACGGGAAAGGCTGTAGAAGCGCCTTCTGACTTTGTTGGAAATAATAATATAACTGTTTACGAAGACAGAGTGGTAATTGAAGTTAAAGGGGCGAAGATTAGCACTTATGAATCTACTGGAAGCATGCTGCCGACACTTGGAGAGGGTGTGAATGGAATAAGCGTTGCACCAAATTCTCCTGACGAGATAAATGTCGGAGATATTATTAGTTTTAGAAAAGGGGAGCAATTAATCGTTCATAGAGTTGTGGAAAAAGGAACTGATGCCAACGGGTTGTTCTTTGTTACAAAAGGGGATAATTCTCTGGCAGATGACGGGAAAATAAGGTTTGAAGAAATCGAAAGGGTTCTTATTGCGCTGGTTTATTGATTGAGAATTAATATTCTATTTTTCAGGGACGACTTGTGAATTTATTATTTGTTCAACTTTTCAACAAAGCCGGACAAATAATTAACCTTATAAACTATAAGACATTGTTTTCGCTGTAAAAAGAGCCGGTGACTGATAGTATGAGCCTGAGAAAAAAGAAGGGGATTGTATTTGTTCCGTTGCTAGCTGTGGGCTTTATTCTTTTTGTTTCTTTGGCTTCAGCGGGCAATGTTACGAGGTCTTTTAGTTCTTCAAGTGTTAGCGCTGGAACTCAAGTAAACGTAAGCTTGATTGTAGATATTGATGAAGGGAATCCTAATGAAAGTTATTATTACATTCAAGAAGAAGTTCCTGCCGGATGGACTATTTTGGATAACGCAAGCGCTTTAGAGGTAGATGGGCGGAATATTACGTGGGCTTATGGACCGAGCCCCGCCGATACGACTCTTGTTTATGTTGTTCAGGCGCCTTCATCTTCGGGGAGCTATTCTTTTTATGGAAGTTATGCGATAGGAAGCCCGATTGTTTTTTCAGTTTTGGGGGGGGACACCGTAAGCGTAGCTTCGAATGGCATTATTGATTCGGGGAATCCCGGCGGGGGTGGTGGCGGAGGGACTCCAAAATTTCAGTGCAATGATAAATTAGACAATGATAAAGATGGTTTGATAGATTATCCTAATGACCCACAATGCAATTCCACTGCAGATAACAGCGAATTTTCGTTTGAACAACCTGTTGGGCCGTCGGGGTGCGAAGAACAATGGACTTGCGCAGATTGGGGCGCATGCAATGAAGAGAATGTAAAAGTTAGAACTTGTACGGAAGAGAACGCATGCGGGACAGAAATATTTAAGCCACAGACTGAAGGCCTTTGCGAGTCGCCGACTATGCTTCTTGTCGGGGGCGTAAGATTGGACATAATTTTTGCAGTAGTGGTTATAGTTTTGTCTCTTGCAACAGCTATTATTGGCTTAACTTTCTGGATTAAAGGAAGAGATGCGCGAAATGAAATGCTTGAAAAGAGAAAAGCGCTGATGAATGCAGTTAGAGAAAATGTTGTTTAAGCTTTGGTGACATCATGGTAAAATTAAAATTTGGAACAAACTTTGCGATATTCATTTTATTTTTTGGTGTTGCGGTTGTAGAAACGGTACAAACTAAGAATTGGATTAAAGTAAGCTTTTGGATAGCCATATCGCTTGTGTTTCTTTTAGCGGATAACTTTAAGGGGAAGTAAACTAGTGTGATTATACAATAGTCACACCAAAAATAGCTAAATTAATTGTAATAACGACGACAAATAATAAATCTTTATTAGATTCTATTTGTAATCTGAATTACTGTTTACGAATATTCTAAAACTTATGCCCGTATAAATTCAAGATGTTAACTCAAAATTTAGCTAATTTCCAAGAGCCTCTTTGTGGCTGGGACGATATGCTCATACTTTTAATCAAGCGACTGGCTTTTTCTTAATTACTTTTACAGCGACGTTCTTCCCAAATCTTGCAAGATTCATGCTTTTCCTAATCAGAAGCTCATAAATCGCAAAGAACGCGAGAATCGAGCCCGCGATTGCCGAGAAAATAATTGCATAATCCTTAATTTTGTTTATGGTCGGAACAGGCCTTGCTGTGTCTGTTTTGTTTTTCTGATAATTATACTCTTCTTCTGCCAGCCTTAGGTTTGAGATTGCGCCGTTTAGGTTTTTGCTAAAGACGCTTGTTTCAGCATCTCTCAAAAACTTCTTCAGATCGTCTAATTTTATGCTTGAAACATCATAGTCTTGGTCTTTTTTCTCAGATATTTCTAATTCTAACGAAGCATATTCTGTTTTTAATTCTTCGATTTGCTGAGAAATGTTCTCTAGTTTTTTCTGTTCTTCTTCTGCATTGCTTAACACTCTTTCATTCGGGTCTGTTACTGTTATATTTTTGTAGAATATTTTTCTGTCTATTCTTAACGTTAACGTTATGTTCCCGCTTTCTCTCAGGTTTCCATAGGCAATTATGTAAGACCTTTCTCCAGGTGAAAGCGAATCTATTGGAACGATGTCATAACTTGAGAATCCTCTTCCTGAAACGAGTGCGATTATATTATTTATTGTTTCATTTCCTTCATTCTTTATTTGTATGCTGAATTGCACGTCTCCAACTTTAGTTTCGGTTGGAAAGAAGTTGTATAAAGAAATTCCTTTTAATTCGACTGAAATATCAGTATTCGAAATTTCTGTTTGATTTTCTGCGGAAGCAATTCCAATTAGAAATGTTAGAGTAATTAGGCATAAAAAAATAAATTTCTCTTTTGGCATTTTCTAATATATGAAATAAGGAATATAAATGTTTTTAATAAAACGCTTTGACGAAAAGATCATTACTTATAAAATTTCCCCGAAACCAATCAATCTCCAGTGGCCAAGAACTTTTCTTGCGATGCCGACGTTGTCGCCTCTGAATAAGATTACTGGAACTTTCAAGTCTACGAGAATTTCATCTTTGTTTATTTCTCCGACGGTGCCGCCAGTTATTGAAGTGTTTATGCTCAGCATTAATAATTCTTTTCTTGTTATCGGGTCAACTTTTATCTGAGAAGAAGTGCCGAAGACTTCCGGGAAGAGCTTGAACTTTAGTTTTACTTTTTGTGAGTTTTCGGGGAGTTTGCCTTCGTGAGAAAGGATGTTTCCTGCAAGATGATCGCTTTTTCCAAGAGACATGTCGAGAGAAGTCTCAATGGACATGCTTCCACCCGGAGTTAATTCGCTGACTTTTTTTGAACCTTTGAAGAGACCTAGGATTTTTGTTTTGATTGGCACGAGCTTTTTTATATTGTTTTCAGTTACGACTCTGCCAGGGCGGATTTCCACTTTGTCCCCGACTTTTAGAGTTCCCTGCTTTAACGCGCCTCCGAGAACTGCGCCGTTTAGGTTTTTTGGTTCTGTGCCGGGCTTGTTTATATCAAAACTTCTTGCGATTACGAAAATAGGCTCTGCGTTGATTTTTCTTTCAGGTATTTTGAATTCGGTTATTGCTTTAAGGACTTCACTTATGTTGACTCTTTGCTGGGCAGACACAGGAATAATTTTTACTGAACTGTATTTTTCGCCTAAAAATTCTTTTATTTTTTTGTAACTTTCTTTTGCTTTCTCTTTGTCTACTAAGTCTATTTTGTTTTGGACTACAATTATTTGTTCGACTTTTTTTGCCTGAAGAGTCATCAAATGTTCGCGGGTCTGTGGTTTAATCCCTTCGTTTGCCGCTATCACAAGAATTGCGGCGTCGATAAGAGTTGCTCCGGAGAGAGTTGTTGCCATAAGCATTTCGTGTCCGGGAGAATCTATGAATGAGACGTGCCTAATTAGTGTGCCTCTTTTTTCAATGTTGTATTCTTCGCCGTCTTTGTAAATTGTAGCATCGGCGTAACCTAATTTTATTGTGATTCCTCTCTTCAGCTCTTCTGAATGCGTATCTGTCCAGCGTCCGCTGAGCTGTTTTAACAAGGTTGTTTTTCCGTGGTCAATGTGACCGAAGATGCCAACGTTAATTGTTTCTAATTCTTCAGAGTTTTGATTTGCCATTAACGGGAAAGAAGATTAAGGGTTTTAAAACTTGTTGTCTGATTAACCTTTTTAGGAATATTTCATAGATTATGAATAAGCACGATTAAACGCATACAAAACTAATGTCCCATAAAGAGCTAATTTAAGCGCTTCATTGGAAATCGCGAGGGTATAATCTCTCCAGTTCGGGCGTAATCCATTTGGAAGCGGGACTCTGTTTTGATCGCATACATCAACAATTTTTTCGCAGATTCCAAGGACTTTCATTGAGTCGCCTACCGAGAGGAATTTTATTATCGGGTTTTTCTGATTGTGGTTTTTTAATTAGGCGCGGGAAATCTACACCTTTCAAGGTGGGGATGAGAGCGCCCCAAACTATTTTTAGTAAAAAGATTATAAAAAAGTGAACAAGATTG
>JAGVWX010000001.1 GCA_018304105.1 Candidatus Pacearchaeota archaeon
CTGGGTTCGCTAAGACCCGCAGGAGGTCTTGGCTAATCCTGTCGGGCGCGTAGCAACGCGTTCGAGGTGCTGAGCTCTTCAGACCGTCGGGCGCGTAGCTGTCAACGCGTCTGAATTACAGAATGCTCATATGTCGGACGCCTAACCGTCATTTCTTTTCAAATTTCCTTACAGCGTCTTCGATAACTCTCAATGGCTCATCCGGATCAAAATTTATATTCTTCATACTCTTTTCGTATCTCTCCAGATTTTCTAAAAATAATTTTATTTCCTTTTCAGTCGGTCTTTCAGAAAATTCTCCGATTTTCTTGTTTTGCAAAACAAGGCAATTATAAAATTGTTCATACTGATTTCTAATAGGTATCATAAAAATTGGTTTTTTCAGGTAAATTGCTTCAGACACCACCGAAAATCCCGAGTTTGAAATTATTGCCTTACAATTTCCAAGGTCTTCAGCAAACTTCCATAAACAACAAAGTTTTCATCAAGTCTATCTAAAATTTTAAGTATATAATCATGAGACTTTGCTAAATACACGACAATGAAATCTTCCTTTCGCGGCTTCAATTCCCGAATGGATGTCCTTATTACTGGCGAAGTATATGTGACGCCGCCCTTATTGAAAGTTTTATCAGAAAAAGAGATAGCTATCCGTCTTTGCGCTCGAGGCGTAATGGCCCGAGTAACCGCCTTGGCAATAAGCGCCGAACTTTTTTTCGAGAACGGTTTTTTGACATCTGAGAATACAAAAGTATTCAACGCACTAAACGAAATCAATGGAATATTTTTCAAATATGCCGTTTGGGCAACAATCGGTTCATTATCGCTTATACAAATCTCTGGTTTGAAGTCTTCAATGACTTTTTTGATTTCTCCCATATGCAAAAAATTTTTCGGGAAATCAAGCATATTAGAATAAATAGTTTTAAGGCGATTGACCTTCCCTTCTTCATACGAAATAAGCAGACCCCTAATAGGATAAACATCAAAATCCTTCAAGAACGAAATTCCCTTCCCATATGTAAACACCTTAATTGTATGCCCCATCCTTTCTAAAAAGGGTATTACTTCTGAAGCGATTGATGCATGCCCCATTCCTTCTCCGCAAACGCCATAAAGTATTCGCATATATTTTAGATGAAACAATAAGGTTTAAAACTTGTCTATTGTAGTTTTTCTGAACATGCGCTGGTAGTACAGTGGTTAGTACCAACAAAGGTTTTATATGTTTAATTTGGCATCAATAGACATGGTCAGTTTTATTAGACTAAAAGATGAAGACAGAAAGAGTATGTTCAGTTCAATTAAGAAGAATCTGGGCACTTCTTGGGAAGAAGTTTACCCAAGATTTAACACTAGCAGAACAATGTTCTTTAATTATATGTCTGGAAGATATGACATACCAAAGGAAACATTTATTGCCTTAACAAAAATTGCCCAATCTAAGATTACTAACCTTGAAGAAGTTCAGAAGACCAAACATTTAGAAAAAGAAATTCTAAAACCACAAATGAGCAATTCTCTCGCAGAAATTTTTGGAGTTTTGAATGGAGATGGTCACATAAATAAATTAAATCATGAAATTTGTGTTGTTGGAAGCGTTTTGGAAAGGGATTATTTTGATTATTTAAAACATCTTTTCGAAGGTAGCCTCCATTTATCATTTTCAATTCAACCACAAAACACAAAATTAAAATTAAGGGCATACTCAAAACAGTTGGCAGACATTCTTCATGAGGATTTCGGGCTGCCCAAGGGAAACAAGCTTGGAAAATTGAATGTTCCAAAACAGGTCTTACTTAAAAAAGCGTTGCTCAAATCTTACGTTCGAGGACTTTTTGATACAGACGGAAGCGTTTATCTTAGAAGAAATAAAGACCAAGTGGTAAATATTTCAAGTGCAGATAAAATGTATTTAATGCAAATAAAAGAAGCTTTAAATTCGTTGGGGGTTAATTCTTCCATTAGCAAGAAGAACATCTATGTGTATAAAAAACAAGATGTAGATAAATTCTTTAAAATAATCAAGCCAGCAAATTCTAAACACTTAAAAAGGTATGAGAAATTTAATACACTTGCGCGGATGGTCTATCGGTTATGATTTCTGCCTTCCAAGCAGATGAGCCGGGTTCGACTCCCGGTCCGCGCATTTACCGAATCAAAGATTCAATGCGGCAGGGCTTGCCCTCGTTTGACCAAGATTGGGCGAACGAGCGAGGATTCTATCTGAGCCGGCCTGCGCATTTTGCATAACCCTTAAAAACCCTTAGTTTCTAACCTCTTGATGACAAATTGGTATGATAAAAATTACAAGAAGATACTCATCTTACCAGTAGCCCTTTTAATCGTCTGTTTAGTTTATTTGTTTTTCTTTTATAACTCTCACGGAGATATTATTTATAGGGACATCGGATTATCTGGCGGAACCACTATCACTCTTCAAGGAGACTACGACCAAGGGAAATTAGAAAGCAGTTTAAATTTGCAATTAGATGACGTTCAGGTAAGGTCAATAGGCGACCTTTCAACAGGGAAGCAGTTAGCTTTAATTATCAGCTCTTCTGCCCAGCCAGATGTTTTAACAGAAGCCATTGAAAATGATTTAAACATCAAATTAACTGCGGAAAACTCCAATGTCGAATTTAGTGGACCGTCTCTAGGCGGAAACTTTTATAGGCAACTAATTATCTCTCTGATAATTTCATTCTTCCTGATGTCCCTGGTAATCTTTCTCTTATTCAGAACTTTTGTACCATCTATCGCGGTCATATTCGCAGCCTTCGCAGACATAATAATACCTCTTGCATTACTAGACTTTCTTGGAATGAAAATATCTGCAGCAGGCATCGCCGCTTTCTTGATGTTGATTGGTTATTCTGTCGATACAGACATCCTTCTTACAACCCGCGTCTTAAAGAAAAGAGAAGGAACAGTTAATCATAGGATTTACAGCTCTTTCAAAACAGGCATTTTCATGACGTCAACCGCTTTGCTTGCAGTTCTCCCGGCATTCTTCATCGTAACCGGCTTGCCAGATTCTTTCAGGCAAATCTTTCTTATTTTAGCTCTCGGCCTTTCAGCAGACATAATAAACACATGGCTGACAAACGCGAGCATAATTAAATGGTACACCGACGCAAAAAAACTAAAATAAAATGGCAAAATTAACTTTCAGAATCTGGGTGCTGATAATCGCGCTTTTTCTAGCCGCGCTTATGATATTCAACTGGAATACTATGTTTGCTTCTGGCATAGAAGTTAAAAGCGTCGAGAAAGATTCAACCTCTTATCTGAAGGGAATTCGCTCAGGAATGATAATCCAGGAAATAAATTCCAAGGCGATAGAAAACAAGGAAGATTACATTTCTGCAATTTCCGAAGCTTTCAACTCCGGAAACGAAACAAAGATTTCGATAAAGACAGACAAAGATACATTCGTCTTCTTAGCAAACAATCTTACTGAAATCACCATCCAGCCGCTAACAAAAACAAAAATAAAAACTGGCTTGGACTTAAGCGGAGGAACTCGCGCAATCATTCGCCCGGAGAATTTTACCGCAACACAGGCTCAAATTGACGACCTTGTATCAATAACAGATCAAAGGCTCAACGCATTCGGTTTGAATGACGTCACCGTTCGTTCTGCGCGGGATTTGGGAGGAGACAATTTTATGATTGTAGAAATAGCCGGCGCAACTTCATCCGATATTAAAACTCTTTTAGGCGAACAGGGCAAGTTCGAGGCGAAAATCGCGAACGTCACTGTATTCGAAGGAGAAGATAGAGACATCAGTGATGTTTGCCGGAATGACGCGAAATGCTCTGGAGTAAAAGAATGTTTCCAAAGCCAAAGCAGTTATGTTTGCAATTTTGCATTTGCCGTATATCTTAAAGAAGAGGCTGCTCAAAAACACGCGGAAGTAACCAAAGGGCTCTCTTTAGATGAAACTGGAAAATACCTGAACGAAAGCATTTATTTTTTTGTTGACAATAACGAAGTCAGTTCCCTCCTGATAGGAAGCAGCTTGCGTGGTCAGGCAGCCACTGAAATTTTAATAGAAGGTTCTGGCACTGGAATAACGAGGGAAGAGGCAATTAAGGCTGCCCGGGAAGACATGAATCGTTTGCAGACAATTCTCCTCACAGGGAGCCTTCCTTACAAGTTGGAAATCGTGAAGCTGGATACAATCTCCCCGACTCTCGGCCAGCAGTTTGAAAAAAATATAATCTTCTTGGGCATAATAGTCTTTATCATAATCTCGTTAGCTTTATTCGTGAAATATCGAAAGATAAAAATTACTTTAGCAGTTATATTGACTATGTTTTCCGAAGCTACTCTCACTCTGGCAATTGCTTCATTCATAAAATGGAATCTTGACGCTTCAGCAATCGCTGGAATTATCGCAGGACTAGGCACCGGAGTTAACGACCAAATCTTAATCATAGATGAAACTCTCTCCAGAGAGCAAACTAGCGAAAGCATAAAACAAAAAGTAAAAAGAGCATTTTTCATAATTGTTGGAGCCTTTCTTACCATTATCGCGGCAATGCTTCCGCTCTTCTGGGCTGGCGCTGGAATGTTAAGGGGATTTGCCCTGACGACAATTATAGGAGTTACCGTCGGAATCCTAATAACCCGTCCCGCTTTCGCAGACATAGTAAAAAAAATAGCTGGTCAATAAAATGTTACCCAAATGGCACATTCTTTTTGGCGCAATCTTCACAACCCTAATCTGGTTTTTCATTCCCAGCATGCCCATTATTTATCTAACTTCGATTTTTCTAGCTTCTTTTCTTATAGACTTCGACCATTACGCTAATGCCCTTATGAAAAATAAAAGCCCAAGCTTAAGAAAGGCATTTGAATATCATGATAAAAAGCGAGAAGAGGAACTAAAAGAGATATCAAAAGGAATTCGCAGAAAGGGAGATTTTCATCTCTTCCACACAATTGAATTTCACGCAGTCATCGGTTTACTCGGGCTTATTTGGTCCGGGTTCTTTTTCATTTTTGTGGGAATGCTCTTCCACTCCTTGTTAGACGTTTCTTCACTTTTATTCGCGGGAGTTTTTCACAGAAGAGAGTTCTTTTTCTTTAGCTGGGCAAAGAAAAGTTTAAACAAAACTCACAACTCCTTTGGCCAAGAGAAAAAAAGCCGGAATCCACAAAAGTATTGATGGAAGATTAAAAGGGATTGATAAAAAAAGCAAAACTGCAGCGATAAAATCAACCCCGCTAAGAACATCTCCCATTAAAATGAACAAGCTCTTCAAGAACAAAAGCCCTGCGCAAAAAACAAGGTATTGAGGCAATACGTTGATTCCAAAAATCAACATGAGGAAAGCCGCCGCTGACGCAAGGTCAATTCCGCCTAGAATTTTTACTAACATGAACAAACACAAAAAGACAAGATTAATAAGGTTTTTCATTCATATGCTCTTTTCAGATAGGCTCCTGAAACCCGTATAGGCAGATTAATGAAATGAAAAACAAAACAGAACTCAAAACAAATAAAAATCTTAAATTAATTGCCAAATCTTCCGGAGTAGTTTTTATAGGATTATTTTTATCAAAGGTGTTCACATATCTCTATAGGATTATAATTGCCAGAAATTTTGGCTCAGAAGTTTACGGCCTTTTTTCATTAGCTTTTACGATTAGCAGTATTTTTGTTGCAATTGCGTTGCTCGGTTTTGCCGATGGTCTGGTAAGATATATCGCCTTATACCGTGGAAAAAATGAAAATGAAAAAATCAAGTATGTGTTCAGGTTTGTTCTTTCAATTAGCCTAATCGCTGGTTTCTTCCTTAGCCTTATTCTTTTTCTTGGTTCGGATTTTATCTCCGTTAACATATTTCATAATTCCGAGTTGGCAATTTTCTTGAAAATATTCAGCGCAGCCGTCTTTTTGATGGTCGTTTTCGGAGTGTTCTTTTCAGTATTGCGGGCATTTGAAAAAATATTTTGGTACTCTCTTATCACCAATATTTCCCAAAACTTCTTGAAAATACTCTTCTTATTGCTCCTGATATTTATTGGACTGAACTCTAACGCTGTAAGTCTCTCTTATGTATTAAGTATCCTCGGAGCATTAATCTTTTCGTATATCATATGTAAATATCAGATACCTTGGATTTTTAAAAAGTCTACTCTTGTCAAGGGAAAGAAAAACGAAATAAGGGGAGAACTTATGAAATATTCTTTACCTATTATGTTTTTGGGAATCTTTTCTTTTCTATTCAACAATTTGGATTCACTCGCTTTAGGGTTTTTCAAAAACGCTTCTGAAGTCGGGATATATAACACGGCAATAATTATCGTTTCAATGGTGTGGTTCACCCAAGAATTGTTTATGCAGCTATTTCTGCCCCTCGTAACAAAAGAATTTTCACGGGGCAATCTTGTATTAGTAAAAGAAATAAGCAAACAAGTCGGAAAATGGATATTTGCAATTAATCTGCCCATAAGCATAATAGTTATACTCTTTCCCAATGCAGTCATAAACATTCTATTTGGCAGCCAGTTTATAGCCGCAGGCAATGCCTTAAGAATATTGGGAATTGGGCAGCTTATCTTCAGTTTGGGCAGCCTTTCAACAAATTTAATTTTAATAACCGGAAGATCCAAATTGGTTTTAATCAATCTCATAGCAATCGCCCTCGTCAATTTTATTTTGGAGATAATTTTGGTGCCGGGATATGGGCTTATCGGGGCGGCTCTTGCCGCGACAATTTCAATGTCCCTCTTAAGTTTGATTTTATTAATAGAAGTCAAATATCTTCTTTCTATGACTCCCCTTAGAAGAAAAATGGGGCAGATGCTTCTAGTTTCTATAATTCCCGCCCTGGGTCTTTTTTATCTAAGGAAAATAATAATTCTTACCCCCCTAAATATGGGCTTGTTGGTATTGATGTTTTTCTTGGTTTATTTCATTCTTCTATTCTTGACCAGATGTTTTGATAAAAATGATCTTTTAATAATAAAGGGTATTAAGAAAAGAATAATCAATTTATCGCATTCTCAACTTTCTGACTAATCTTTTTATTTTCTTAAGTGGTTTAACAATTAAAAAAATTGCTGCAGAATCGAATATTTTCCACATCTTCTCTGGAATCGAGAGCACTTTTTTTAGAGAGCCCCAATTTTCATCATTTGCTTTATACGAAAAATTAAGAAGGGATTTTATCATATTGACATAGGTCTCCGCGCCAAAAGACTCTTCGTGATACTGATGATACATCTTCAAAGTAGAAGGCATCCAATATTGTTTAACTCCTATTCTTTTCATTCTATTAACCAAATCTCCGTCTTCATATCCATAACCAGTCATCCTTTCATCAAATCCTCTGACTTTAAACCAATTTTTCCTGTCTGAACCCTGAAAGCATCCAGGGAATGGTCCGGGCAGGTGAGATTTTATTTTCTTTTCTTTTGTTATTTCTTTCCTGGGGATTTGATACAGAACGCTCTCTTTTCTCTTATCAAAATCATCATAAACTTTTTCTAAAACATCTTTGCTAAGAATTATGTCTCCGTCCATGCAGATTATCAATCTTCCCATGGCCCTTCTTATGCCTATATTTCGCGCTCTTGGAAGATTCCAAATCCCTCGTTCGTCAACGTAAATATATCTTATCCTTTCATCTCTAAAGTTTTCAAGCATTTTTCTAGAATCGTCACTTCCCCCATAGTCAACAACCACAATTTCAAAGTCTTTCTTATCAAAACTCTGTTTAAGGAGAGATTTCACCGCCCCATAAAGATTTTCTTTTCTATTTCTTACAGGGATTATCACACTGATCTTTTTCATCGAGTACCTAATTTAAGAATAATTATATACCTTTCTGATATTTCAATCGGTCATTAGATTAACCCTGACCCGTGGTTGCCACAAGGTATTCTTTTATAAATGCAAAAATTTTTAATTACGACACTATTTCTATAATAATGATTGAAGGTATAGGCGTCGATATTGAAGAAATCCAGCGTTTTAAAACAAAGAAAATTGAAAAGTTCTTGAATTCCGTATTTACTAAAAGGGAAATAGCCTATTGCGAAAATAAGAAAGATCCTTCTATGAGCTTAGCCGGCAAATTTTGCGCCAAAGAAGCGGTAATCAAGGCTTCAAAAAAAGCATTATCACCAAGAGAAATTGAGATTTTAAATAAAAAAGATGGTAAAGTAAAGGTCTACATTAGTGGATCTTACAAAAAAAACATATTATGTAGCATCTCTCACACAAAGAGAAACGCGATAGCATTCGTTATAATCTCGGCTTAGTGCTACGAGAACTTACTTCCACCGTTAACTAAGATGTTTACACCATTCAAATAATTTGATTCTTCTGAATCCAAAAAAGATATTATGTTCGCAACATCCGTCGGAGTAGCGATTCTCTTAAGGGGATTTGATTGCGCAGTCATTTCTATCAGCTTTGGAGGTAAATTCGAAACCAACCCTGTTTCTACCATTCCCGGAGAAACCATATTGAAAGTGTATTTATTAGCATCAAGCTCTGCGGCAAGAGATTTAACAAATCCCATCAGGCCATATTTAGCAGCAACATAATGAGAAATATTCGAAGGCGGCTTTCCGAAACAATACTCCGTTAGGAGAATTATGAATTTAACCCTCTCTTTTTGATTTGAATTTTTTAAAATCAGTCTAACTAACGTGAAGAACGCTTTAATCTGAATGTCTATATGCTCTTGAAAATCTTTCCATTCCAAATTTTCTATTCGACCATTTTTAATCGGCGCTGAAACCGAATAAACAACCGAATTAATTGATTTGTGTTCATTTAAAATAGACAAAATATTTTTCTCTATTGACTCTTCGTCAAACAAATTTACATTATAAAAGCCGCATTTATCTGGGGAAAACGCTCTTAGTTCTGATTTGAGCTTCTCCATGTTTTTGTTGCCCCATACGCATACACGGTTTCCTTTAGCCAATAGTTTTTTAGCAGATTCGAGTCCAATCCCCCCACTGCCTCCAACGATTACAGATACTTTATCCATCTTTGTCTCCAATTATCCTGACCTTTGCAACACCCTCGACCTTTATAGATTTATTTGAGATTATCTCAGTTTTTATTACTAAAAGGTTTATTCCATCTATCTTGCTCAAAATTTCTCCTCGTATTACCAATTCTTCACCAGCATATATGGGTTCTCTAAAGTTCAGGTTTTGGCTCAAGTAGAGATTATTTTTTCCAGGACAGACCATGCCCACTAAAGTAGAAAACAAACTTCCAGCAAGCATGCCATAAACCACTCTGTCCTTAAATCCTTTTTTCTTCGCAAACTCAACATCGCAATGAAGCGGATTGTAATCCCCCACAATTTTCGCAAAACTATCTAAATCCTCATTGGTAATTACTTTTTTGAATTCAAAACGCATTCCTTGGTACGTCTCATCGTATTCATAATTATTTATTTTCATATAACCAAAAACTTCTCTTCGACATTCAGTCTCCTCAATGTCTCGACAATATCTTTAACTGTTTCGATAGTCATAATATCACTTGAAGAAAGCTTAACATTAAAATTTGATTCTATCTCCGAGATAATCATAAAACTATTGAACGAATCCCATGAAGAGAGGTTTTTTGGCGACGAGGCTAGCTCAATCTCTCCTTCTTTTACGGCAAGCGTTTTTGCAACAATCTTTTTCAGAGTTTCCATTTAGACATCCCTGCAATAGTATTTAGTTGAATTATCTTCGCGAATCAAATTAAAACCTGCAGCTTCTAGAAAATCTTTAGCCGGAGGATTTTTGGGCGTCGGTATAAAAGTTGCATTTATTTTGCGTATTTTCTCTTCTTTAGCGTTCTCAAGTATTTTTTGCATAAGGGTATATTCAATTTTTTTCCCGAGTATCCTACAGCTTAGTAGAAATGAATCTATTTCCCACTCATCAGAGTCTTTTAATTTTTTAACTATCACAACGCCAGTCATACCATAATCTCCAAAATTATCTTTTACTCTTAAAAATTTAACCTTGAAATCTTTAGAACTAACGAATTTTTCAATATCTTCTTCTTGATATCTTTTTGTTGTAAGATTAAACTGATTCGTTTTCTGAGTTAATTGAGAGATTCGTGATACATCTGTCTTGCTTGCGTCTCCTATCTCCAATTGTATTTTTAATTTCGCTAAAAAGGAATCCAAATCGGTATTAGCCAATTTCAACTGTTCTCTTTTTCTTTGGTCTATATACATCTTACCGCGCTCAAAATCTTCTTTTGTTGAAACCAACTTACTAAAAAATTTCAGCCCTTCCAAACACGTCACATAGTCGACAGGGTCTCTTGGCAGGTCAATAACAGTTACTTCAGGAAGAAATTCTTTAATTAACTCCCCATTTGACTGGTCATCATCAATAAATACCATGCTGTCTAATCCAATATTAAGCTCCTCTGCAATTTCGCGCATGTTCGATACCTTATCCTGCCAGTTTATTTTCATACAAGCAAAGTTGTTCTCTTTTAGCACCATGTGCCTATGATTTTTAATTACATTCATAGCATCCTCAGTATTATTTTTGCTGTTAATTGCAAGAATAATTCCTCTATTGAATAGCTCAGCTAACTTTTTTTGAAAATCTAAAAATGGCTTACCTTCCCTTTCAGGACCCAGCCGTATCCCATCTATTCCAACTTCCCCTACAATTCCCCCCCACAGCGTGTTATCCAGGTCTAAGACTATACACTTTTTAGTTTTGGAAGCTACCGGAATAACATACTCTAAATACTCTTTAGAAAGCTCCTTTAATGCTGGAATAGAAATTTTCATATCTGCTAAATAATCGACTCTTTTGTCTACTAACTGTTGATACCCTATTTTCATACAAAAACTGTTTAAATCAAAAACAAATAACCTGTTGCTTGCTAAGAAAAATTTTCTCAATTCATAATTAAATTTATTTACTAACTCCCTTGCGCCATCCTTTTGCTTATTCTCCAGTATTCCAAAACTTGAATATATCGGAAGAAGTATCTCATTGATAACAATTTTCGCAGAGGTTTTACTCTCTAAAATATTCAAGAGCTCTTTTAATTCATTTAATCTATCTGCGAAAATTTTCCTTCTAGTTTGAACCTTCTGAGTGTATGGGTTAGAATATACATCTCCAAACAATTTTTCTCCATCAAGAAGCAGGAAAATCAGATTTGGTGAAAACCCATACAGCTTGCTAGAGTTATCAATTATCTCCTGCGCATATTGCCCATAAGGAGCCATATACACTTCAGCAAAAATTCCCACATCTTCACACGTCTTCTTCATTATACTAGAAAGAGGTTCAATGGTAAAATTGGAAAGAAAACCTAATCTGACACTTTCAGCTTCTTTATTAGCGTTTTTTTCTGCCATCTTACTCGCCACCTTAATTGAATCAAATTATAGCGTTATTTAAACATTTTCAATATCTTGCGAGATTAGACCAATATTTAAATAATTATCTGATTTAACGAGCGTAATGATTCAAACAGAAATATATCAGCTAATTGCGTTTTTGTTAAGAAATATCGGAGGCAGTTTAGGAATTGCATTGAGAAATAGCTTTTATAGATTTGCCGGAGCAAAAATAGGAAAAAATGTTATTATTCGCGAAAATGTGATTATTTATCGTCCCTATAATTTAGAATTAAAAGACGGTGCTGAAATTGGATTTGGGACAGTGATAAGCGCCGTAGAAAAAATTAGGCTTGGAAAAGAAGCAGCAATAGGCCCATACTGCGCGATTTACGATAACAATCATAAAATGCCCAAAGTCTCGGGCGATGGCGGTTTAATAACAAAGCCCGTAGAGATAAAAGATTTTGCCTGGGTTGGAACACATTCTATAATTCTAAAAGGCGTAACAATAGGTAGTAATGCTACGGTTGGCGCGGGCAGCGTTGTTATGACCGACGTGCCGGATAACTCGGTAGTAGTTGGCAATCCGGCAAGAATAATAAAACAGAATGCCCCGAAAAAGGAAGATGTTAAATAAAAAACTTGGCGAAGTAAAAAAGATACTGGCCATTCGAAATGATAAAATAGGGGATTTAGTCTTATCAAGCAAGGTAGTAGAACTTTTGAAAAGAAAATTCCCGTACGCAAAAATAGATTTGATAGTGTCGAAAGCAAATAAGCATCTGATTGAAGAAAATCCTTTAATTAATAAGTTTTATGTATTAGATTATTCTCCCCGCACCCCTCGTGATTTTCTAAATTATTTTAAATTGTCGAAAAAAATTAAAAAAGAACGCTACGACCTAGGTGTAGAAATAAGGGGCAGTTTGTTCAATATCTTTTTTTTCCTTTTTCTAGGAGGAGTGAAATATAAGATGGGGTTTTATACAAATAACCTCTCGAAGCTTTTCTTAGACTATGCCCATTTAAAAGATTACAAAGGGCACGCGACGCAGAATATGGTGAAGATGGTCAATGGCGGGTTAGGAACTGATTTTGCAGACTCCTGGCCCAAAATTTTCACAAGTAAAAATGATGCGGTCGAAGTTAAAAAATTCCTTAAACAAAATAACCTATCAAAATTTGTCTCCCTTTGCATTGATGCGAGCAGTGAGGAAAAGCAATGGTCCTTGGACAATTTTGATAAAGTCATAAAACACATCCATAAAAAATATCCTTCCTGCAAGATTGTTTTAATTGGAATAGACAATACAAAAATGAAATTTCTTGCTGAGAGAAATTCTTTCTGCATCCAAGCATTAAATAAAAATCTAAGGCTTTTATATCTCTTATTCGGTAGGAGCGCTCTTGTTATCGGTCCGGATGGCGGCACAATGCATCTAGCATGGGTTTCGAAAACTAATACTATAACCCTCATCCCAGCTTACTTAGCAAATTACTTGGAAGATATAAAACCACTAGGAAAAAATGCAAAATCGATACTTAAAAAATTAGAAGACATCAAAACGGAAGAAGTAACTCAATTAGTAAATCAAGTATTATCTAAACAACATGCAAAATCAGGAAACTAATCCTTATTGACTGCGTAAATCATTCCAATGGGTCGCCCTATTTCTGTAGAAACAACATCGAAATTGTTGTCTTCTAAAAATTTTATCAAAGCCAATACCTTTTTGGTCTTATCAAAATCATGAAATTCTAAACTAATTTTTCTAATTTTTGATAATGTGTCTTTTGAACAATTCATTAGAATTTCATATTCTGCTCCTTCGCAGTCCACTTTAAGAAAGTCAATCTTCTCAATTTTGTAACTTCTAATAAATTTATCCAGAGTCACAGTTTCGACCTTTATCGTCTTGGAAGTATCGGCCTGCCAATGTTTTTTCTCAAAAGAATTTCCGCCAAAATTCTTACCTTTTACCAAATATAGCTTTCTTGTTCCGTTACGTTGAGCGACCGCCCCTTTAATGGGAACAATATTTTCTAAGTTATTCAATTTGATATTCTCCATCAACAGATTGAAATTTTCAGAGAACGGTTCGAATGAATAAACTCTTCCTTTTACCGCAGATTTTGCCGCCAAGAGTGAAAACATCCCAATATTCGCTCCAATATCAACCACTACATCCTTTTCACCAACATCAAATTTTTTTGTATAATCTTTTTTAATAAAAATTTCATTAATCAAATTTCTGTCGGACGTTTTATTCCGCGTTTTGAGTCTGAGACCATTTCTTAAATTGTATTGAACAAAAGGTTCATTAGACAATCTAAAATAGTCAATAAAATAAACCCAGAAATTTTTAACGCCTACAACTATTCTCGCAGCTAAAAAAATTTTTTTTACGATGCCTTGATCTTCATTCGGACATTTTATCATCTCTTCTTTTCCCAGATTTTTTACCACGAGCATTTATTTGTTAACTTATTTAAAAAATAATAATGTTATTTAAATGTTTAGTAATAAGTAAGGATTTAGTCTACAAAATACTTATCGCCCTTTACCGAAGGCACCTTCACAACCACATTCATGGCATCAGTTAAAGCTTCAAAATCCGTAGCCTCTCCGGGTTCCATGACGATAATGTCTCCTTCACGGTATTCCATTCCATTCATTTTAACCTTGCCTTTAATTATCGTGGTCAATTCAGTAGCAATTTTATGAACATGTTTTTTCTCAGAATCCCCTGCCTTATATTTCATCACCGCAACTTCGCAATCTTCTGTTTTAAATGCCGCGGGCTCGAAATTTCCAACAAACCATCCCCTCGTCATTTCATTAAGATTAGCCTTTTTCATATTTTAAATCTATGAAGCTAATTTTATAAATTATTGCTTTTTAAGCAATCATTTAAGTGCAATAATCTTTTTATAAACGAGTTTGTCAATCTGCCGATGAACATCCAGGAATTCCTTGCAAAACAAGAGCAAGTTTATGATAAATTTAGAAGTTCTTCTGAACAAATCCAGAGAGAAGGAGTGAAACCTCACGGCTTAAACGGAAAAGGCGGCTATCTTATCGCATTCAGGCACCCAGACGAAATAGCCGAAGCAGCAGGAACATTTTCTACGAACCTCGCTCAATTTTCTCCACTTATGGTTTTTCATCCAGGCAACATTCACACAACAATCTCTGATTATCAGCTCGGAGAGAGGTTTTCTCCGGACCTTGGAGTTCTCAATAGATTAGTCTCAGCAGTAAGGGAAACGGGAAGGTTAGCAGCTCCAACAATAGAATATAACGAATGGCTATTCAATCAATCTACTCTTATAGCCGCAGGTACACCAAACGAAGCGTTTCTAGAAATTTCACAAAGAATTGTTGATTCAGCAAAAAAAGAGAGTCTGGAGCTTAGGCTTCCTTGGGGAGCTCACATCACGATAGCCAGGTTTACACGGCCGCAAACCTACGATGAGTTGGCAGGTTTTAGGTCCTTCTTGGAAAACGCAGCCCTGTTAGGCACAAGCAGGCCTGCGTGCATTGATGTAGGTCATATGACATTTAAAGAAGATACATTTGAGTTTACATCTTATGAAAGATTCGAGTTAGAATAAAGAATGTTTCTTAACATAATCATATTTTTATATTACTAAAATCACCTCTAGTTATGAACATTTTAGTTCCGATGGCTGGGAGGGGTAGTAGGTTTCTAGCGGAGATTTATAAAAATTCGGAATACTCTAAGCCAAAGCCAATTATTAGAATCGCCGGCAGGACTATGATAGAATGGGCCCTTTCCTCTCTTCCAATAAAAGAAAATGATCAACTCATCTTTCTCGTGCTGAAAGAGCATGTAATCAATTCTAGGATCGATGATGAATTAAGGAGAATTTTTGGTGATGGAATAAAAGTAATTATCGTAGACAAAATAACCGAGGGCGCTGCCTGTACGGCCCTATTAGCAAAGGAGTTTATAAATAATGACGAGCCGTTAATCATAACAGACTCAGATCATTTTGTCGATGGCAGAAAATTGTTTGAAGATATAAGATATCATGGAAATAAAATTGATGGAATAATTCCAGTCTTTTATGCGAACAATTCAAAATGGAGCTTTTCAAAAACAGATGCCGAAGGATTTGTCATTGAAACAGCCGAAAAAATTCAAATATCGAGAAACGCGAACATAGGAATTTATTATTTCTCAAAAGGAAGGGACTTTGTCTGGGCCGCCGAAGAAATGATTGAAGAGAACGACAGAACAAATAACGAGTTTTTCGTCGCACCGACTTACAATTACTTAATAAGGCGAGGCAAGCGAATTGCTCTCACAAGGCCGAAGTTTGTTTTCGGATTGGGGACACCCAACGATATTGAAAAATTCAAAGAGTTTCTAAAGAGGGGAGAAGTTGCTCATCGTTTTGATGATATATCATTATAAAAAAAGTTAAATACATCACTCTTATTGAATTTAAATGATTAAGGCAGTGATTTTTGATTTGGACGGTGTCCTAGTAGATGCAAGAGAGATTCACTACACAGCATTAAATAACGCACTTGCATTATTTAATTATCAGATTAATCGCGACGAGCATCTCTCGACTTATGACGGACTCTCAACGAAAAGAAAATTGGAGATGTTGACAGAACGCAATGGTCTGCCAGTTGAGTTATACGAGGATATTTGGAAGGCGAAACAGAAGGAAACAATAAACGTGATAGGCACTTTAGATCCGGATGAGAGAATAAAGGGAGTTTTGAGACAATTAAGAGATGAGGGATATAAGATTGCAGTTTGTTCAAATTCAATCAGAGAATCTACTAAGATGATGCTTCTCAAACGCGGGTTTTTAGAATTTATAGAATTCTTTTTGTCGAATCAAGACGTAGTTGCCCCCAAACCATCTCCTGAGATGTATCTGCGAGCAATGATTCAATTAAATGTTAAACCAAAAGAGTGCCTCATAGTTGAAGATTCTCATATCGGCAGACAAGCAGCGATTGACTCTGGAGCACACTTGTGCGGTGTTGAAAATTCTTCAGACGTTACATATGAAAGAATCAAAGGAGCAATAGACGAAGCAGCTTCATTAAACAAAAACAATCATCAAAAAATAAAATGGCAGGACAAAAAAATGAATGTATTAATACCTATGGCTGGTGAAGGAACCAGTTTTAAAAACGCCGGTTACACTTTTCCCAAACCACTAATAGATGTATACGGCAAGCCCATGATCCAGCTGGTTGTAGAAAATTTAAACACAGAAGGCAATTTTATTTTTCTAGTAAAGAAAGAGCATTATGATAAATATAGCCTGCATCATCTACTGAACCTTATATCTCCAGGATGCAAAATAGTTTTAGTAAAAAATCCTACCGCCGGAGCAGCGGCAACAGCACTCTTGGCTAAGGAATTTATCAATAACAAAGATTCATTGTTAATAGCGAATGCGGATCAATTTATTGAATGGAACAGTAATGAATTCTTTTACGCGATGGCCGCAGACGAATGCGACGGGGGAGTATTAACTTTTAATTCAACTCATCCAAGATGGAGTTATGTTCGACTAGGAGAAAATGGTTTTATTTCCGAAGCTGCTGAAAAAAAGGTTATCAGTGATATTGCAACCGTCGGATTGTATTATTATAAAAAAGGCTCAGATTTTATAAAATACGCCGAGCAGATGATTCAAAAAAATTTAAGTTTCAACGGAGATTTTTATATCTGCCCAATCTTCAATGAGATGATTGCCGATGGAAAAAAAGTCAGGCCCTTTAAGGTTAATAAAATGTGGGGATTAGGCACCCCAGAAGAACTAAATATTTTTCTCACAGTCAATAAATCAAACAATCAATAAACAAGGCAAGCCCCTGCGATTGCTCAATGAAAAACAAACTAAACATCATAACGTATCCCAATCATAATCAATTAATTCCCTTTATTTGTTTTAGTTCTTTTGCTAATCATCGGTACCAAAAAAGTTCTTTGCATTTCATTATGTGCATCAGGCCTCTTGAGATAAACCCCAAAGCGATTGTAAATAAAATTTTTCATATAAAATGTTAACAATATTTTTAGTGACGGGGACGTAGCTCTTCCTAATTTATATTTATTAAATTTGTAATTTAAAATATAATCTCCCCACTCTTTCTTTATAGTCATTGAATTAGAGTGCGGATTAAATCTCGGAACAATTCCAGATTCATAAAAGTCTCCTGAAATCTTCATATCTTCTGCTTGCCACAATAACAATCTCTCATCCCATGGACACCTCTTCCATACAGATTTTTTTATGATGCACAATGCAGCAATATTAACATTCCTATCCCAATCAGCATAATCTAAACTGCCGCCAGCCCCAGTAAATGGATATTTCGAGAAAGGCCTCAAAGGAATACCATAAGTTATCCAATCCAAAGCGCGCCTTCCAAGCGGATCATGCATGACATTTGTCAGAACTTCAAAATAGTTTCCATACTTCTTCATTCCGTCATACCAATTAGGTTCAAAGCTAACATGGTCATGAATGACGACTAAATTTTCATATTTTGCATTTTCGCAGATAATATTTTTTTTCTTCGTTATCCAGGGTAAAGTTGAATCAAAATCAATTAATTTAACATTTTTGTTTTTATTTTTCTTAAATTGTCCATTGTATGGTCCGCAGATAATAACTTCAAAATGCGGGATTTTTTGTTCCAACATAGAATTAACGCTCTTGTCTATTTGATTATCACTAAACCCCCCGCTTAAAATTCCGAAACTCCACTTGTCAATAGAATCTCCCTTCTCCAGAATTGATTTAATCTTTTTCAGAACTACCAATCCATTTTTCGTAGAAGGGTCGCAGCTGCTTTCAATTATCTTTCCCTTCTCTCCAATCAATAGTTGACATTCTTTTACAAGTGCGTCAAGACCCAAAATCTGATTAGGCCTCATTTCGATAATTATATGGCCCCCAACCTTGCAAAAATTCATCCACTCTTTTACCAATATCCTAAAAAATTTTGTCTCGTTAATTAAATTTTTTGAATAGATAAAGTCCTGCGATTCATAATCATAAAAATCCTTAAGCGTGTAAAAATTATTCAGTTCTATAAAATGATGATCAAAAGACCCCAAAACTTTATTCCTGGAAACATCCACCCCCCGACCGCAAAGGTAATTCTTTAAATCCATGCAATAACTCTTTGTTCAAGGTTTATATTTATTATGGTTTCATTCTCTCAGAAACATACAATGTTCCGTATTTTTCAACAAACTCAAATCCTTCCAACTTCAGCGGTTCTCCAACGCCAATTCCAATTTGTATATTTCCATAGTCAGTTTCGTCCCTAGAATTCTTGTTTACTCCCCCGCCAATCCAAATTTGTCTCCTTTCATTTAACTTAGTTGAGGGCATAAACTTGTACACTAACAAATTCTTTGACTTCGTTTCTCCAATAAGCTAATGCAAGAGGTTCATAATCGTCGTAACCATTTCCAACAACAATCGCTTCATTAGGGTATTTTTTGCTAATCGCCACCAAATTTTCTTCCAGAGCTTCCGCAGGAGTTTGATTCAGTATATGAATCCTTCCTGGAAAAGCAATCATTTCACCAAATTCGGTTGTAGTTATCCCGCGATTAATCTGGATTAAATAAGGAGTTATAACGATCAAACTTATAACTCCAAAAATGACGCTCTGCCTTCTAAATTGTTTTTCATCCAGAGTTTTTTCAAGATAAAGAATCATCAGAGGCCATAAAAAGAACAGGTATCTCGGCTGGGGATTTAATAAGACAAGCACATAACCAAGAAGTAGAAAAACCACTGCTCTTTTATGGCTCATGAAAAATTTCTGTTTTGTTAAATTAAAGAGATATATGGGTAAGAATAACAAGACAGAAATATAGATTGGAATGGTTGCGGCCATATTTTGCGAATAAATGCCTCCAATCAAAGGAAACGAAGATGTTGCAGATAAAAATTTAATGAATGAATAAAACGGCAGGTTATAGAAAATCCAGTCAGTTATTAAAAGCGGTAGAAAACCAATAAGCAATGAAAGAATATACAGCACCAATTCACTTACTCTTTTGTTATAAAAGAATATTGCAATCATTAGGACAATGAGAAATAAAGCCGAATTCCAGAAAATTGCTGATAATCCGACAAGCATTCCAGAAATTAACAGGAAGAATTTCTTTTCTGTTTTTTCAAATTTTTTCAAAAAATAAAAACCCCATAAAAAGAGAAGGCTCGCTAATTGGATAGGTCCCAAAAACGGAGCAATATACCACACAATAGGAGACAAAACAAACAACAGCAGCGTTCGTTTGTTTCTACCCGAGATAAAATAAATGCTGTAAATTATTAAAAATAACCACAAGAGATTCACTAACTTAAATAAAAATAGATTATCAGTTAATCCTACAAGCGGCGAATGAAACAGTCCGAACGAGACACTATGTGAAGGCCGAATCTTTGCTTGAAAATCACCTGCAAAATATTTAGCAACACCCACATAATCTCCCATATCCGTTATCCCATAAAACTTGGTAGACAAGCTTACTATTGCCAAAACGAGAAGCAAAGCAATAATTATTGCCCCCCCCTTAAACCTTGATTCCATATTAATTCAATGTCCATGTGATTTATAAATTTTTATTAAAATTGGCATTATTCAGATAAACCTCTAAACAGCTCGAACAATCTATTCAGTTCAAATATTGTCTTTCCTTTGAAATATTATTTCTCTGCCTCTCAGAATTTTAAAAAGATCGTAAACTTATCTATTAAGAACATGATAAACAGATACATCAGTAACATTAGTGGAATGTACGAGGGGATTAACTTCATCCACACGTTTTCAAAAAGAAGCGCAAAAATAATTTCCATGATCAAATAAGAACTTAGCAGCAGCAAAACGTAAGTTTTCCTCATTTTTCTAGTATCCAATCAGTAGGTGTGATAATTGGCTGCAATTTTTTCTCAACGACAAACTCACAAAAGGCCTTCATAACCCCTTTTCTAGTAACAATATCATGGCCTGCTAAAATTCCCCCCTTTTTTATTTTTTCCCAATATAATTCCATATCGTTTTTACAATATTTATAAGAGTGATTACCATCGACATAAACGAAGTCTAAATTGTTGGGAACATCCCCCACGGCTAAGTGAGAAAGTTTTTTTATAAATACTGCTTTGTCTCCAAAACGCTCCATTCGTTTTTTTGCAGTCATATAGGTTTCATTACCAACATCTGGCTGGTTTCTTTGTTTTTCTTCATATTGTTTTCCTACGTCATACCCGCGATAATTTTTGTAAGGATCTATAAGATAGATTTTTTGAATGTTGAGCGATTTACATATATTCATCGCTGTTAAACCGTTATAAGTTCCTATCTCTGCAGCTAGTATCTTTTTATCCCCAAATTTCTTCTTAGCAAAATCTATCGAATGTTTATAGGGAAAATCAAACATAAATCCAAAATGGAACATGTTTCTAAGAAAATAATTAAATCTCCTCAATGGAAAAATCATTAACCTTCTAAATTCTGATATATATATATATTGTTGCCCATGTTAAATTATAACCTCTTTTACAACTCTTACTTTATAAATATTGCTTGAATTTTCCAAATTCGCTCTTCAAATGAAACTGAAAAAACAAGCAGTCCTTTCTGGAAGTTTTATAGTCTTGCTGATCGCCTCAGATAAATAAAATGGCAACCAGACTAAACTTCGCTAATACAGAAAAGATTATAATATGGGAAAATTGTTAATAAAAATGAAAAAGTCAAGAAAAGAAAAAGGATTTCTAAACAAGTTAAATATTGGTTGTGGACAAAAAAAATTGGATGGTTTTATAAATATAGATAAAAATTCAGAATTTAATCCGGATATATGCATGGACGCCAGTCAGATTTCCAATTATAAACGATTTGGAGAGAACACAATTTCAGAGATTCGATCAGAACATTTTTTAGAACACACAGAGAATCCGGAAGAAATCATGAAAGAATGGCATCGTATCCTAAGCACCGGCGGGATACTAAAAATCAAGCTTCCTCATTTTAGCAGAGGATTCACAAATCCAGATCATAAAAGGGGATTTGACCTAAGTTGGCCGCTCCATTTTAAAAAAGAAAACTCCTATTCTACATATGCAGGCGTGGAATACGAAGTAGAAAAAATGAAAATGACTTGGATAGCATTTTTAAAGCATTATCCGGCCGGACCTTTAACAAAGAAATTCTTATCTTTGATAAATACAATAATAAACTTTTTTGCTTCTCTTTCACCTTACTTTTGCAGCAGAATTTGGTGTTTTTGGGTTGGAGGATTCGAAGAAATGGAAATATGGTTTAAGAAAAAATTACCCGGTCATAGCTAAAATGTCATTGTCAATTTTTGTTCCGGCATACAATGAAGAAAAGATACTTGAGAAGAACATTAATAAGATTTATCATTTTCTCAAGAAAACTTCATTTGAATTTGAATTAATCATAGTTGACGATTCTTCAAAAGACCGTACTTCTTTAATTGCCAAGGCAATGGAAAAGAAAAATCCAGTCATAAAACATATGAGATTTGAAAACGGTCCATCAAGAAGAGAAAACCTTGCGGCCGCAATGAAAAAAGCAAAATACGATACCGTCGGATACATGGATCTTGATCTCGCCACGCCCCTTCATTTTCTGCCCAAATTAATCGATGAGATAAAAGGCGGAGCCGATATTGCGATGGGCAGCAGAAGAGTGCGCGGAGCTAAAGTCAAAAGAAGCTTGTACAGAAACAGTTGGAGCTTTTTTTATCATAAGACAATAAACCTTTTATTTAACTCCAAGGTAAACGACTACCAATGCGGTTTGAAATTGTTCAAGAAAGACGTGTTAATGAATCTTTTAGAACAACTAGGTTACGATAAGAATTTTCAGAGGGGATGGTTTTGGGATGCGGAACTTCTCTTGGCTGCGGAAAAAGCAAATTACAAGATAAAAGAGATACCCGTGGAATGGACTGAAGGCGCAAAGTCTTCTTTCAAGCTGACCCGCGAGCTAAAGCTGATTCCCTATTTAATAAGGCTAAAAATGCGCGGCTTTAAAGGAACAAATTCAAATAAGTCTGCCCGAGATTAATCGATATGACGGGTACATTTAAAAATAAATTGTAATTAAAGTATGGATGAGAATAAAACTTAGAAGCGATGCCCCGTACCTCAAGTTGCCTCTAGAAAAGATTAATGCACTGCCCAAAAACAAAACCTATAAATTACTTGATGTCGGAGCAGGACCAAAACATCTTAAATCTTTTCTTCCGAAAAATGTAAGATACCATAGCCTTGACTATGGAGGAGTTCATGATTATCTAATTGATTTGGACAAATCAAAGATACCTGTTAAATCTGGCACATATGATATCATCGTCTGCTTTGAAACGTTAGAACACACCCTATACCCCAAGAAAGTTCTTGCGGAACTTTTAAGAATCGCGAAAAAAGATGCAATCTTCTTTTTATCAATGCCCAACGAGTACAACTTCTACTGCAGGCTAAATTTTTTATTTGAAAGAAAAACATTTATCCAAGAGCCTTTTGAAATCGCAGAAAAACACCTGCACATTCACTACCCTCGAGTCAAGGATATCATTGTGCTGTTCTCAAAATATTTCAAGATTTTGAAAGTAGACTATAACTGGTACTCACGAACAGGATCCAACAGTAAAAGCTTCCGGGGAAAATTATCTTTATTCATGGATAAAATAATAAATTCTTTAATCATTTTATCTCCCAGCTTGTTTGCTAGAAACGTTATGGTCTACGGAGTCAAGAAACAATGAAAATTTGTATAAGCATGGATGTTGAACAAGACCTGCACTCAGGAGATTACAAAAGCTTGGAATATGGCCTTCCAGAGTTTTTTAAAATTCTAGATAAAAGGGGAATCAAATCCACCTTGTTTGTTCCAGCTAAATTGTTAGAGAAATTTCCAGAGAAATTTAAACAATTGGAAAAAAGAGGACACGAAATAGCACTGCACGGATTAGAACATGAACGATTTGATGACCTGGCTTTCTCAGAGAAGAAAAGAAGAATAAAAGAGGCAGTAAAAATTTATAAAAAAGTATTAAAGCATCCGCCTAGTGGATTCAGGGCACCCCAACACTCCATAGACCGCAGCACTCTCGAGATTTTGGCAGAGAACGGTTTTCATTACGATTCTTCCCATACTCCATTTAATCTTCTGCAACTACTTTTTTTCCCAAAGAGAATAAAACATGGTCTGGTAGGTTTCTTTAAGCCGAGAAGTGCATATAAACTAAAAGAGGGGATACACGAGTTCCCAATTTCTTCATCTGGAATTTCATTCGTTTCTTTGCCACTAAGAATATTTCCTAAAATAATAATAAAATTTTACTTAAGCACTCTGAAAGCCACGCACAAGAATCTTGTTTTTTACTGTCATTCTTGGGATTTAATTCCCTTAAAAGATAGTAAAATTGATAGAACTTTTCCTCATACAAGGTTTATAGACCATCTAGATTATTTAGTAAATAATTTAACTAAGAAAGATTACTTTATCACCTTGAAAGATTTAACAAAGGAGTTAGATAAAAATGAACATACTTGAACTAACAAATTTCTCTGCTGGCGCTTGCGGAGTTTGGATGCGTGCAAAGCAGGAATCAGAGCTTCTTTCAAAAAGAGGTTACATTGTTAAAATCTTTTCCTCAAACTTCGTTAAAGGCACTTATGAAATCGCTCCGGAAAAAGAAATGCTTGGCAAGATCGAAATAAAAAGATTTCCCGCACGAAAACTCGGAGGCGAGAGTTTTATGAAATGGGACTTTGAATCTGAAGCATTAAAATTCAAACCAGACATAATAATTGCTCATTCTTATAGGCATCCTCATACAACTCTTGCTCTTAAAATAAAAAAGAAGCTTAAATGCAAAGTCTTTCTTGTAACCCATGCCCCCTTTATGTCTGATGCTCAAAGATCGCCGCTTGCAAGGCTCGCCGTAAGCTTCTACGATTTTTTCATCGGCTCTCGAACTCTCAAGCAGTTCGATAAAATCATTGCGATAACAAAATGGGAAATTCCTTATTTAAAGAAACTCAGAATCAAAAAAGATAAGATAGCATACATCCCAAACGGAATCCCTATAGAATTTTTTACTCAGAAAAAGTCTAAAGAAGAAAAAAAAGTTCTTTTCCTTGGAAGAATCTCTCCAATAAAAGATTTAGAAACTTTAATCAAAGCGTCCAAACTTTTGAATAACATAAAGATAGAAATTGTCGGCCCGGCAGAAAAGAACTATCTCGATAAACTAAATTTTTTAAATTCTTCTTCAATTATATTCCTCCCACCAGTTTATGACATAAAAAATAAGATAAGAAAAATAGACTCTGCAAGAATTTTTGTTTTGCCATCAAAAAGAGAATCAATGCCCCAGTCTTTGATTGAAGCAATGGTCAGAGAGAAGATAGTTATTGCAAGCAATAATTTAGGCGCAAGAGAATTAATTGAAGAAGGCAAAAACGGATTTTTGTTCGAAATAGGAAATGAAAAACAACTTGCTGAGAAAATTTCTATTGCATTAGAAAGAGATTTCAAAAAAGTCAGACAACAGGCAAGAAAGAGCGTCGAGCAATTTTCATGGGACAAAATAATACAAAAACTAGAAAAACTTCTCAATTAGTTTCGTATTCTGTTGGATCCTCCACGCCAGCCCAATAAAAACCCTGCTGCCTCAATCGGCACGCAAGACAAGTTCCGCAGTGTTTCTCATCTCCGACGTAACAGCTAAACGTCTTCCTAAAATCAACGCCTAGTTTTTCAGCAGTTTTAACCACATCTTCCTTGTCCATTTCCAAAAGCGGTGCAAGAATCTTGAATTTTCCTTTCGTAGAAACTTCCGAAACTTTATTTAAGGAATCAACAAATTCTTGAGTTGCATCGGGAAAAGGTTCTCTGCCTTCGTTCTTGAACCCAACAAAAATATCATTAATCTCTCCGCTTTTAATCATCAGTGATTCTGCCAAAGACAACGCATTTGAAAGAAAAATCAAATTTCTTGAAGGCACATACCATTTGTCGCTCTCTTCTTTTGAATCTTTCAAATCTCCCTTTGTCATTCTTTTGTGCGCCTCATCAGAATTCAGTAGAGAAGTTGAAATTTCACTTAAATAATCTAAATTAATTTCTAGAAATTTTGCGTCAGTATCTCGCGCACAGCTCTCCGCACAATGCTTTTCCATTAAATAATTTCTTTGTCCATAATTAAAAAATAGAAGCATTACCTCTTTATAATTCAATTTCTTTTTGACCAAGAAGGCAGTCGTTACGCTGTCCAATCCTCCAGAACAAACAACAATCGCATTTTTCATCAAAACTCCAGCTCGATAAACTTTATAAGTCTAATCCATTATTTGAGAATATGAAAAAGACAGCAAAAGAAATAAAGAGGGGAAACAAAATAAAACTTGCAGGAAAAGTTTTAACTGTCGAAGAAACTGAAATCTCAGACATAGGAAAACAGGGAACAAAAAAGTGCAGAATTGTCGCTAAGTCAGAAACAGGAGAAAAAATCGTTCTTATCAGGCCCGAGGACTATCCTCTCGAGGTAGTCTAATGATTCATATCATCGTAACTTCTTACAACGAGCCAAAAGCAACTCTACGAGCCGTGAAATCTTTGTTAAATCAAAACATCAAAGAAGAATACAAAATAATAGTCGTGGACCCATTTCCTGAAATAGAAAAATTCTTGAAAGAAGAAATCAAAAACAAGAAAGTTAATTTTTTTCTCGACCCTGGAGAAGGAAAGGGCTATGCATTGAATCTCCTATTCCAAGAGCACAGCACAGGCGAAGAAGATAATATTTTTATTCTGACAGACGGAGATGTTTACGTCTCAAGAAGTGCAATTCAGGAAATTATCAAACCCTTCAAAGATAAAAAGATTGGATGCGTAACAGGCAAGCCAGTTCAAATTGACTCGACCGGTTCAAAATACGAATATTGGGCAGAAATTGCTTTCAAACGGATAGACCAGGTCAGAAAAAGATTATCAAACCAAAAAAAATTCTTTGAATGTTCTGGTTACCTATTCGCAATCCGAGACGGAGTAATCTTGGATTTTCCGACAAACACATCCGAAGATAGTATTATTCCGTATTTGTTCTGGAAAAAAGGATACGGAATAGCTTACGCTGACAAGGCAGAGGTCTACGTCAAGAACCCGAATAACTGGAAAGATTGGTTCAATCAAAAAGTTAGGAACATAAAGGCTCATGAAAACTTAAACAAAATCGCTCCGGACATGCCTCGCACAAAATCTCTCTTCAATGAAATAAAAGAAGGCGCTCTTTTTGCAATTCTTCAGCCAAGAAGCCTGAAAGAATTTTTCTGGGTACTCCAGTTCTACTTTGCCAGATTATACATCTACATGAAGGCATTCAAAGAACTTAGGAAAAAATCTTACAAAGACGGTTGGAGAGAAACAGAGATAAAATCAACTAAGCCTCTTGATTAAATTGATTTATAAATTCTCCGAGTCTTGACCGTAATTCTTCATTTGAAGAAACAATTTCCATTGAACCTATTAAAATCGCGCTGAGATATTCTAACGCATCTGAGGCTGGCTCATCAGTTTTTATTCCTATTGCCGGAATTCCTTTCGCATAAGCATAACCAAGTTCCCATGCAGTTCCTGCACCAACATGCAACCCGTCCAGCATCGCTACAACCAAGTCTACATCTCTAAATCCCTTTTTTATATCTCCTTCAAAAATCCTTTCAACATCTTCAATCGTTCTGGCCAGACCGGCGTCCCTATGGGGTAAAAAGGTTTCAAACCCAAGAGACTTACAAAGGGCATCAATCTCTTCTAAATCGGCTCTTTCTTGTTCGTTCCGCACCTTTCCAGCAATATAAACTTTCATTAAATTCCCATATGAAGAGCTATTAAATACCTTTTGAAAAAGCTTTTAAACTGTCTTTTGGGCGTTATAATATGAAAATAGTTATGATAAAACTAGGGGCATTGGGCGATGTGATTAGGACGCTTCCTCTAGCCGCAGCAATAAAAAAGAACTTTCCTCAATCAGAACTGACATGGATTACAAAAGCAGATTCATCAGAACTGATTAAAACAGACAGCCATGTCGACAAAGTTCTTACGTCAAAGCCAGAAGGAGAATTCGACATTTTATACAATTTCGACATAGACAAAGAAGCTACTTCTTTAGCTTCAGGGATAAAGGCAAAACAAAAAAAGGGATTCTATTTAGACGGCGGCTACGCTGCAGCTTTTAACCTCGGGGCGGAATATTATCTCAACACTTTGTTCGATGACGAACTGAAAAAATCAAACAAAAAAACATATCAGGAAATGATGTTCGATGTTGCAGAGATTCCCTACACAAAAGAAATATACAAGATAAATCTCGCTCCCGAAGAAAAGATTTTAGGAAAAAACTTTTTAGAAAAGAATAATCCTTTAAAAAAGAAGATAATAGGATTGCATATCGGTGCTTCGTCAAGGTGGCCTTCAAAAGCCTGGCACGAAGACAGAATTGTAGAATTTATAAAAAAAATTAAAGAGTCAGGAAATGAAGTGATTATTTTCGCAGGGCCAAACGAAATTGAAAAAAGAGGCAGCATTCTTGAAAAACTCGAACAGGAAGGAGTAAACGTTTTAATGAATAATCCCAATAACACCATGCGGGAGTTTGCAGCATTGCTCGACGTTTGCGATGAAGTAGTTTGTTCAGACAGTCTGGCTCTTCATGTCTCTTTAGGGCTCGGAAAGAAAACCATCGCGCTTTTCTTTTGCACATCTCCTGATGAAGTCGAACCTTATCATCTTTTGACTAAAATAGTCTCTCCAAGAATAAAGGAGTTTTTCCCTGAGAAAATGGATCAGTACGACGAAGACTTAGTCAAAAGCATCTCTTCTTTCGACGTCCTAAAAAATATAGCTAATTCTCGGCTATAGAAACAAATAAAAAAGGTTTTAGGCAAATATCTCGATGGAAAACAAAAGAGATGGGTTGAGCAAAAGAAAGAAAAATTTAGTTAACTGGTTCAAAAGTCCAACAAATCTTTTGTTCCTAGCAATCTTGATTTTAGCATTCGGAATTAGATTATATTACTTTTCATTAACGATGAACCAACCGCTCTGGTGGGATGAAGCAGAGTACATGTCTACTGCAAAAGGTTTTGCAGGAATTACCGAGAATACATACAGCGTATCACTCAATCGTCTTCCCGGCTTTCCTTTTCTTGTTTCTTTGTTTTACACTGTGGGAATAGGGGATGAAGCAGTTCTCAGATTTTTTCTGTCTCTTATACCCTCGCTCATAGTAATTATCTTGATGTATTTTGTATTAATATCCTTATATTCAGATAAAAAAATCGCTTTAATTTCTACAGCAATTTTTACAGTTTTGTGGGAGCATGTTTTTTATAGCAATAGATTTCACACAGAAAATTTATCCTTAATTTTTGAACTTTTAGCTATTTTCGTTCTTTTCAGGGTCTATCTAAAAAATCAAGACTTTTATTTTATTAAAAGCAGGCACGCCTTTCTCTGGATAGCCCTATTCTCAGTTATTTGCATTTTGTTCAGATCTGCAAACATGGTTTTCATTCCAGTTATGATTTTTTTCTTAATAGCTGTTAATTTCTACAGAATCCCTAAGAAATTCAAGGCGCTCTCTGCGATAAGTCTTGCAATCGTCATTATAATCGGGTTTAGCATGATGGTCTTTTTATCTCATAAATTCGAGTTTGTCCATCAATTTTATCGTTATGATTTTTCATTGCCTTGGAGCACCCTTTCAGTCTTTTATGGATTTTATCAGTCATTAGTTCCTTTTATCCCTTCAATTCTATTTTATGTTTTCATTTTGGGAGTTGCCACAGTTTTAGGGGGAATCATCATTTTTCCAGAAGGATTAAGAAGGCTAAACAAAAATGTCGATGACAACTCTTACAAAGCAGATGTCTTTAATCTCATCCTCATTGCAGGGTTTCTATTCTTCTTTTTATTTATGTTGAGACCATCCGCCTTTGAATATAGGTGGTTTTTTGCTTTTCTCCCGGGGATGCTTGCATTTACAGCAAGAGGACTAACAAGAATCGGAGACTTTCTAAAGACTCTGCTAAATAGTCGTCAGCTTGCTTATATTGTAATTATCATTTTATTAGTATTTGGACTATACACCCAGTTGCAGCATTCCGATATGATAGTTAAAGATAAACTAAAGTCTTATCAAGAGGTCAAAGATTCCGGTTTATGGATTAAGGAAAGAACTTCTCCAAATGATATCGTAATAAGTTCTTCCCAAACCCAGCTCGCATATTACAGCGAGAGAAAGATATACAATCTAAATAATTTTGATTCAGAAGAGAATTTCACAAAATTTGTAATGGACAATAAGCCAAAATATCTGGTTTTGTCCGTATTCGAGCCTCATCCTTCTTGGTCTTATGATTGGCCCCAGAAAAATAATGAATCCGCAACCCCTGTTCAAGCTTACTTTGCTGATGAAGCGAGAACAAAGCCAGTATTGGTAATTTATCAGATAAACTCTGCCTAACTTAAGTTTCTATTTAGATTCATAGCAACAATATCTATAAAAAATAAATGCGATTATCAATCACTCTTTTCTTTTATTCCTAAGGCGATACAATTTGCGTAAGGGTGCGGATAATTATATTTAGAGCCTTCTGCTTCGTCTTTCGATGCGGAACCCCATTTTCCATCGCCGTCCTTCTTATAAAAATAAATTTCATCAAATTTCAAACCATTTTTAAAGATAAGACTGTCCATATCGGGATTGTATCCTATCGGAGCAGTTATTGCAACTTTTCCATTTTTCTTTAGGATATTTTTGGTGATATTTTCAAACGACCTTTGTATTTTTTCAGCAGAATTTTTGAAGTTAGACTCCAAATCATCATCGAATCCTATATGTTCAAAAGTCGAAATTGACACGACCAGCTCATACTTCTTGGAAGGAACAAATGAAAGGAGATCTTCATTTATAACGCGCTCTGCCTTTTCAAACTTGTCAAGCACATCCCAACTAAGGGGGTAATAATGAGATAAAACATTTCCTATTTCTAGAACGTCCCCCGCCCCATTGTCGATAAGGCTTTTAACAAGAGGCACTTCGAGGCATCTTTCATTTTTCCATGTAGTGTTGTATCGGTGATACAACAACGGATAAGTTTTCTTTCTAAAAGAAAAAGTCGAAGGTTTTAAGGTGGATATTATTACAGGAGCAAATATCTTGCTTATCACACCGTTTATTATGTGGAGCAAACCAAAACGTTCTATGTGCCATTTTATGGGCCCCAGAGCATCTTTATAATAGCCTTTCTTCACAATACAATCAGAAAAACAATAGTTATAAATATTTCTAAATCCCAGAGCGATAAATATAAAAACACGTTTTTTTGATAACTATCATGAAGATATCCCTCGTATACGACTTTTTAAGTGAGCATGGAGGTATAGAAAGATTACTGTTGATCCATGCGCAGATGCTTCAAAACAAAGGACATAAAGTTGAAATATTAACTTGCTATTATGACCCCGAAGTTCTTAAGGGGATGAATTTTAAAAATGTCAAAGTAAAAAATATATCTTCTCTGGCAAAAAAATACGAGTTGCCCGCTATCTTGTTTTCTTTGCTCGGATTTAACAAATTAAAGAATATAAATTCTGATTTATTCATAAGTTATAGTTTTCCTTCAAATTACTTATTGAGAAACAAGAAAGCGAAAAAAATAAATTTCATGAATCATACCCCAAGATTTCTTTATTATGAAGGAAAGCAGAAATTAGAATGGGCTGCTTCAACTCAAGGAATAAAAAGAAAAATTGTTCTCGCCATTTCTTCCGTAATTGGCGGCTGGCTTAAAAATCTTGATAAACAGCTGGTCAGAAATAATAATTTTCTCTTTTCAAACAGCATTTTCACAAAGAAAAAACTTGATAAAATATATAACGTCAGTACGAAAGTAAGCTATCCTCCTGTCGACCCTATTTTCAAGCCATCAGATGAAAGAATAAAAGGAAAGTTTGTATTTGCATCAGGAAGGATAATTCCAGAAAAAAAATACGACTGGCTCATAGAGGCATGCGGAAGAATGAAAACAAAAGTTCCATTATATATCTCTGGTCAGGTTAATGAATTATACAAGCTAAACCTTGAAAAGCTCGCAAAGGACAATCACGTTGATTTGAAATTTCTCGGAAAGCTAAGCACCGAAGAGCTTGTTAAGTATTATAGCTCGGCAAGCGTATTCGGGTTCACAATACCATTATGCGATTATGGGCTTGTTCCAATTGAAAGCATCTCATGTGGAACCCCTGTCGTCGCATGGAAGGACGGCGGGGGTCAGACAGAACTCATCAAAGAAGGAGTCAGCGGACTTCTCGCAAAGCCCTATGACTTAAACGATTTCGCCAAATGCATGGACGAAATCATAAAAAGTGATATGAAGGTCAAAAAGAAAAAGGAAATAGCCGAATGGGCAAAGAAGTTTTCCTATGATTACATAAGAGATGAGTTCGTCAAAGATGTTGAAAAAGTTGCTGGAAAAGTTTAAATATGCTTTCTTTTTAGTCAAATCATGGATATTTTAAAGGGATTGACTCCAGTAACGGAGAGAATGCCAATGGCAATATACAAGGGTGTCTTAGATAATCTGCCTCTTGCTTGCGTTGATGTGGTTCTCCATAGAATAACTGCCCCTAAAACTTCTGACGTTCTGATGGTTCATCGATTGGAAGAGCCATCAAAAGGTATGCTTTGGTTTCCTGGAGGAAGAATAGTAAAGAATGTTGGTTTAACTGATATGGTAAGGGTCCATCTCCAAAGGGAATGCGGTTTAGACGATAGCACATTCGATATAGGCAGACAAATAGGCACATTTGATTATAGTTCAAGAACGGGCGTAGTTCCAGGGTTGAACGAAGGATTTCATGCTCTTGGCACTTGCTATCTCGCAAGATTGAAAAATCCAAATCATCCAATATCATTAGACCATACAAGTAGGAACTATGAATGGACAAATGAATCGGCGCTGAGGGGGGCAACTCTTCACCCATATATCGCAGAGGTTTTAAATGCTTCAAGATTATTTGAACAGCGGTTTGATAACGTCGCATCCCTTTAAGAAACTCTAAGTTCGTGCTTAATCATATCTCCCACGATATCATTTATTGAATGTTCTGGCTGCCATCCGGTCTGAGCTTTTATCTTTGATACGTTTCCGGCCATTGCGTTGTTCTTTTCTCCTTCTCTGAAATAAAGAGGGTCAACAGTTACATATATTCTTCCTGTTTGTTTGTCATATCCAACCTCATCTATTCCCGAGCCTTTCCAGGAGATTTCAATTCCNNTGCAATCACATAATCCGACGGCTTTTCCGCCTGCATCATCATCCATATTCCTCTGGCAGTATCTTTCGCATGCGACCAGTCTCTCTTCGCATTCAAATTGCCAAGGGCAAGCCGTTCTAGTTTTCCTTTGCTTATTTCTGCAACTGACTTTATTATTTTCTTCGTTACAAAATTTTCTCCTCTTCTCGGAGATTCCGAATTGAACAGAATACCATTGCCAGCAAATAATCCGTATCTTTCCCGATAGTATCTTATAATCCAATAAGCGCATAACTTTCCTATAGCATAAGGGTTTTTTGGGTAAAACGCAGTATTTTCATCAACAGTTCCATCATACTCTCCACCAAAAAGCTCCGCACTTGATGCCTGAAATACCTTAACTTTCTTTTTCAATCTCTCCGCAGCTTCGCATATTCTTAAAACTATTAGCCCATTTACTTTTAAGGTATATTCGGGGAGATGAAAAGATGCTTGAGCATCTGACTGCGCGGCAAGATTGTAAATCTCATCCGGCTGCACTTTTAGTATGGCTCTTTCTATTGAAATAGGATCGTCAAGGTCTCCTTCAATAATTTTATACCCATTAAGAAATTCCGGCTGTTTTGGCTCATCAAATTTCTTTCTTAATATTCCATAAACGTCATATCCTTTTCCAGCAAGCAATTCAGCCAAATATCTTCCTATTTGTCCGGCAATTCCGGTTATTAATGCAACTTTTTTATGTTCCATCTTATTTCAAATCATGCTCCATCATTTCCTTTATTATATCGCTAAATTTGTATTCCGGATTCCACCCAAAATCCTTCTTTATTCTCGTCGCATCTCCTATTAGCACATCAACTTCAACAGGTCTGAAATAAAGAGGGTCAACAGTTACATATATTCTTCCTGTTTGTTTGTCATATCCAACCTCATCTATTCCCGAGCCTTTCCAGGAGATTTCAATTCCCATATTCCTCTGGCAGTATCTTTCGCATGCGACCAGTCTCTCTTCGCATTCAAATTTCCAAGCCTGATGACCTTCTGCTTTCCTCTTAAAATATCGGCTATCCCCTTTGTTATCTTTCTGGTTACAAAATTCTCTCCTCTTCTCGGAGACTCGGTGTTGAAAACAATTCCGTTAACGCAGAACATATTGTATGCTTCCCTGTAATTTCTCATTGTCCAATAGCCGTATAATTTTGCAATTCCATACGGGCTCTTTGGATGAAATTGAGCATCCTCATTAACAGGATGATTATAAATTCCACCGTATAATTCAGAAGTGGATGCTTGATATATCTTAACTTTCTTTTTCAATCTCTTCGCAGCTTCGCATATTCTCAATACTCCAAGAGAATTTACATCGGCCGTGTATTCGGGTACATGGAAAGATATCCAAACATGTGACTGAGCTCCCAAGTTATAAATTTCATCCGGCTGAACTTCGGAAATCACTTTCTCAATCGAGTTTGAATCGCCAAGGTCCCCGTAAATCAATTTTATTCCATTTATATGATCTATTCTTTCTCTTGCATTGACAAGAGATGTTCTTCTTACCATCCCATAAACTTCATATTTCTTTTCAACAAGCAATTCAGCCAAATAGCTGCCTATTTGCCCAGTGATTCCAGTTACCAAAGCAACCTTCTTTTGCACCGAAGAAGACTTAAGAACATTTTCTTTTCCTATGACTTCGAATTTAGGCAGAGGAAATATAAACTTTCCTCCAGAGTCTAAAAAATCACTTTCTCTTTCTAGAAACCCTTCTTTGAAATGCCATGGCAAAACCAAGAAATAATCTGGTTTTAATGCACGAGACTTTTCCTCCGAGATTATTAGAATTCTTGTTCCTGGAGTGACCTTGCCGTCTTTTTCAGGATTTCTATCTGCAGCAAAGTCAATCAGGCGGGTGTCTATTCCCAAGTATTGCAAAAGCGTGTTGCCCTTAGTAGATGCTCCGTATATATGAATGGACTTGCCGTTCTTTTTTTCTTGATTAAGAAAGTTTAAGATTTCTTCCTTAGCATATTCTATCCTCTCCCTGAATTCTCTATAAGGTTTTCCGGTATGAAATCCTTCTTTGGCTTCTGTTTCCAAAATTTTGTTTATCTTTTCCGTTTGCAACTTAAAATTTGATTCTTTGTGGGCGGCAACAATACTGAAACTCCCCCCGTTAATATTGTTGAAGTTAACATCGAGAATTTCAAATCCTGCCTTGTCCATTATCCACTTAATTTGTTTCAGCGCATAGTATTCAAGGTGTTCATGACAGACAGTGTCAAAAGAATTAGTAGACAACATAAAGGGCATGTAACTTTGTTCCAAAAGCCATATTCCCTCTTTGTCTAAGCACTCCCTAATATCTTTAGCAAAAGCCAAAGGGTCTGGAAGATCATAAAACATGGCAATTGAAGTTATAACTTTCGCTTTTTTATCTGGAGAAATTTTTTTAAAATTCTCAATATTGAAGAAGTCACAAACAAGGTCTATTTCTGCGGGATAGTATGCTTTAAATTGTTCGCCAGTAGGATCAATTCCAATTCTTTTTAGCCCGGGAACTTCATAATTCTTTAATAGGGTAGCATCATTGCTTCCTATGTCCAATACAACGTCTCCAGGAAGTAAGTTTGTGTAAGACTTAATTTCTTTTACTAATTCCTTTAAGTGTTCACTCATTATCTTATTTATGCCCGATCGATATCCATAACCTTCCTTGTACATCTCTCCGGCAGGCACTTCATGTCGCAGTTGCACCAGCCCGCAAGCGTTTGCATTTAGTTCATCATTGCATTTCACTAAAACTAAAGGAGCCACAAGAGGATCCTTTTCTTCAGAACGAGGGAACACCCCAGAAAGAGCGTGATTCCCCAAATCTAAAAGAGTTAGAACATCAGTATTTCCACACACATAGTCTTCGGCAATTAACCTCTGCGAATAGCCTTTAAAAGTTTTTATATAATCCATATCTATATCTTTTTTACGATTCAGATTTTTGGTACACCATTGCTTTTTCAATAAACTGTCTAACATATGGATGTAACTCTCGTTTCATATTTTTGTATGTATCACTGGTCACAATGATATATTCGGAATGATACTCGTCTAGTTTTAATTCTCCATTTCCCCTGGCAAAATAGGCAAAGTTCACAGTGTCAGTTCCATGTCCATGCCCAAATGGGTCAGTTTCAAAGAACGTTCTTCCCGCACCAAGAAAAGTTATGTTATCTAAATCAAGATTACATTCTTCTTTTGCCTTCATTTTCAAGGATTGTTCAGTCTCAAATCCCCTATTTATCCTACCTCCAATTGGCCAAAACTCATTTTTCGCAGGAAAGTTTTTTCTCTTAACAAGAATTATTCCTCCGCTATATTCTATAAAAACATCGTGGCAAGCAATGCATAATTTTTCATGGGCTGTCTTATAATCATTCAACTGCATTTTTTTACACTGCAGTCTTTCAATCTTTATAGGACCATTTTCAAACAAATAATCTTTCATAACACTAATATTAATAGAAGGTTTTTATATTTTTGTTTTAAAAATTTTCTGGGCCCCAATACTCTTTCTTTAGTCTTATACAGATAGGCACAAGGATAAATTTATAAATCTTTTAGACACAAAATGATATGCGTAACAAACCTAAGATATCTGTAATTGTAACTACCTATAATTCGGGAAATGTTTTGGGACAATGTCTAAAATCTATCAAAAATCAAACGTTTAAGGATTTTGAACTAATAGTAGTAGATGAAAACAGCAAAGACTCAACAGCGAAAATCGCAAAGAAATCAGCGGACTTGTTTATTGTCGAGGGCAAGGAAAGATGCCAAAAAAGGAATATTGGTGCGAGTAATTCAAGGGCAGAGTATCTTCTCTTTCTAGATTCAGACATGGAACTATCACCGACTATTCTGGAAGAAATAAACAAAAAATTAAACCCTTCTACTTCAATCATCATTCCAGAGATTTCTTTCGGCCAAGGATTCTGGGCAAAGTGCAAGTTTTTTGAAAGATCAATGTATGTCGGTGCCCATGACGTTGCGAAGGCTCCAAGATTATATCCAAAGAAAATTTTCGAGAAAGCCTCCGGATTCGATGAAGCGGTCATTGGAATAGAAGACCTGGACTTATATAACAGAATCAGAAAGCAAAATAAGAATCTTAAAATTGAAGAGATAAACAGCCCAATATACCACAACGAAGGGAAGCTAAGATATCTTCAAATAGTCAAAAGAATGAGTTACTATAGTAAATCATTTCGGGAATACAAAAGAAGACACCCGGAAGAATTTAAAAAACAGATTTCACCATTAAGATATCTCAAATACTGGAAGAATTTTCTAAGACACCCCTTCTTGGCATTTGGATTTTTTCTCACTAGAGGCAGCGAGGCTGCAGTAATTTTTTATTCTATCTTGAAGAAGGATTAATCTCTTATTTATTAAAAAACTCTTTGTACCAGAGATATGTTTCACTCAGACCAGAATTTAAATCATGGCTCGGAGACCAACCCAAAATGTTTTGCGCTTTTTTTGATGATAAAAATTGATCTTTAATCTCTGTTTTGGCAACATCCAAAATTTTTATCTCGGCGTTCTCTTTTCCGGAGATATCTTTGATTTTTTTTACTAAATCTAAGATAGTAATGGGTTGATCTGTTCCAAAATTAAACGCTTCACCTTTCAAATCCAACTCGCTTATTTTCTCGGCTAATGTAAGATAAGCTAAAACCGCATCCTCTACGTAAAAGAATTCCCTTACAAATTTTCCATTGCTTCTTATCAAAATGGGCTCATCAAATAAGATATGCTTGATAGTTTCAGGCACTATCCTGTCAAAATTCAGGTCTCCGCCGCCATAAACGTTGGAAGATCTCGAGATTCCGATGTTCATGCCATAACTTTTTCCATAGGACTGGGCGAGCAAGTCTGTGCAAGATTTTGATACGTCATAAGGATATTCCCCTCGCAACGGAAATGATTCGTCATAAGGAAGAGTTGCATGGCTTCCGTAAGCCTTATCAGAAGAGGCAACAATTACTCTTTTAACATTGTTTAGTCTGCAAGCTTCAAGCAAATTTAATGTTCCTAAAATATTGACCCGAATGGTCTCAATAGGTTTTTTAATTGCTATCTGCACCAATGGTTGTGCAGCAAGATGAAACACTGTATCTATGCCATACTTTTCTAATGTTAACTTTAACAATTCGAGATCTAACACATCGCCATAAATCAGATTGGTTTTATCATTTAAGCCAAGTTTCACAAAACTGCTATCCTTTCGAACTTCAAAAATTAAGCAAGAGACCTCCGCCCCATTTTTTATTAGTTCGTTAACCAAATGAGTTCCGATAAACCCGGTCCCCCCAGTCACAAAGACTTTTTTGCCAGGCCAAAAAGTATTATCCATTGTGCAGTTCTCCAAAAATTTTTTCTAGTTCGCCCTTGGCAGACATTTCATTCAGTTCAATAACATCTTTTAGAGTATTCATAGATTTCCAAAAACCGGGATGTCTATAAGCGACAATATTTTTATTTTTTATTAGTTTATGAAAAACTTCTTTTTCAAGGTCGTCTCCTTCTTGAATATACTCAAAAATATTCTTATCAAAAACAAAATATCCCCCGTTTACCCAATGTTGCATAATCGGTTTTTCTTTGAAATCTGAAATCATGTTGGGCTCAAAATCATCGGTTTCTAAGATTCCATAAGGATTCTGAACTCTTATTGCACTTAAGGTCGCAATTTTTCCTTGTTCCCTGTGAAATTTAAGTAATTTAGAAATATTAATATCAGCCAAATCATCCCCATAAGAAACAAGAAAGACGTCATCTATTAGGTGTTTTATTTTAGACAACCTTTGAGCTTTATTAGTGTCTTCTCCGGTGTCAACCATTTCTATCTGATATTTTGAAGGGTTTCTAAAAAAATGAAATCTTATTTTCTCTCCCCCATAACCTAAACACAAAATGAACTTATTTAGGCCGTGCTTTGCGTAATGATCCATGATATGTTCTATCACAGGCTTCTCCCCTATTTTAAGAAGAGTTTTGGGCATATTTTCTCCATCATAACCCATCCTAGTGCCCTTGCCTCCACAAAGAATTACACATTTCATACGTCAGTTATCTCTAAAGAATTTAAAAGTCTTGTGGTGCTAAACTTACTATCTAATTCGGGGGTTATCTTGTCTTCGTTGTGTGCCGCAATTAAAAAAGAAATTTTTCTCATCTTGCCAATCTAGACAGCTTGTCATATAACCTTATAAAGATTCTTGCAGGCGAATGCAGCAGTCTAAGCCTGACGACGCCCAAGGCCATTCGCGGCCCGGACTTCCAAAAATTCATTTTGGCATATTCTTTGTCAGACCACCGCGTCGGAATCTCTTTAATTTTTAATCTCTTTTTTTTCATTGCATAAAGTAAGTCTACATCAAAAGCCCACTCAGACATAGCCCACTCGGACAACGAGACTTCAACAGATTTTCTAGTGAATACCTTTGCACCGCATTGAGTGTCTTTATATGGCAAAAATAACAAAACACGTACTAGCAAATTAAACATCTTTTTTGCAACGAGTCTGCTTAGCGTTGGCTTGGGCGATATTACTGCTCCGGAGACATACCTGCTTGCAATCGCCCCATCACAGTTTCCTATTTTGACAATCAAATCATAATATGCATCTGGCAGGGTTGCCAAATCCGCATCGACAAAACCTATTAAATCGCTTTTTCCTTTAAGCGCTTCTTTAAAGCCTTCTCTAACTGCAAATCCTTTCCCCCCAGGCCTTAGATTAAGATAGCGGATTCGCCTATTTCTCTTGCAAAATTGTTTAACAATCTCTTCCGTCCCGTCAGAAGTATTATTTATGACTATTATCATTTCATACTCTAAACTCTTTTCTCCCCTTAATCTCTCAAAATATTTGCTATACGCCTCAAGAGTCCTGCCAATTCTTTTCTCTTCATTGTAAGCCGGCATAACGATGGAGATTTTTAACATATTATTTTCAATAATCTTTACTTTTAAATTTATATGTGCTTTGACTTGTTTTTTAGCAGGAACACCAAAGAACCTATCAGGAAAAGTGCTGAAGCAACGACGAATGCTAGCGAAAATTCCATCAAACTACCCGAGAAGAAGCTTAAGAGGAAAATCTCAATAAAGATAAATGTTACCAGGAGGTAAATTCCCTTGAATTTTCCGAGAGAAAGGCCGTATAACAAAATTAAATTAGCCAAAGAGATAAGTCCCATTCCAGCACCCACAAAAAACAAAACACTTGCTGCTTCAGGAACATCCTTCCCGGAGAAAACTTTAATTATTGATCCTGGAAAGAAATAAAATGCGGCGAGTAAGATTATAATCCCCAAGACGACAATTCCTACAGAATTGATGAAAATGTTCTTCTTCTTTTCTTGTTTTTTATCAGAAGTCATCGGAAACATAGCCTTTCCAATGGGCATGGTGCCCCAGAAAATTATCTTGCCCAAGATAGACGCGAGGGCATAAGATCCGGCCATTTCTTCTGAGAAAAGCGCTTTTGCCATAAGAACATCTAAACTATAAAAAATAACAACTAAGAATATAACAAAAAATGCCGGTCCTGCATAAGTATAGATATCTTTAGTCTCTATCCGTTTTTCGGTAACAGAAAATACGTCTTTTAACCCAATTAAAGAAAATCCAAATGCCACGACACTTCCAATCAAAACGCCAGTCAGGGCGCCGTAAACT
>JAGVWX010000005.1 GCA_018304105.1 Candidatus Pacearchaeota archaeon
TTTCACCTTACAGATACTAGTATTGCTGAAGACTTAATTATTTAAATATGTTTGTATTTGTTTATCGTCGTTGAAGAATAAATTTGCCGACGATGCGGCGGTTCTATTTGGGGTGGCCTCTTACTGCGTGTGACTGGCCAGCGATTAAGCGGTATTTGTGTATTTGGCTACGGATATGATTTTGTTTATTTCATCGTTCTCGGTGTTTGGATTGTTGATTAAACGAATTTGGGGCTGTTTGTTTATTACGCATACAAGAATCTGATTATGTTTTTTGTAATAGAAGATTATCGACGACAACTGCTGTTTTAGTTGTCCAAACGGCTGTTTTTATTAGTGTTCTTGGTGTTTAAGTTTGTTTTTTGGCTGTTTATTACTTTAAACACTTGTATCTTTAATCAATGTTTATTCTCTGTTTTTAAGGCTTAAAAGAATAAAATTTAAATAGTATGGCTGTTTGTATGTTGTTATGTTTTGGTGGTCTTCTAAAAGTAAGGTGAAAGAACTTGAAGAAAAAACAGAAAAATCTTTTTCTGCAGTAAAGAAAGATATGGATGCCGTTGGAAAATGGGTTAAACACCTTGATAGCAATGACAAACAGCTGTTTGATGTTGTTTTTTCCTTAAAACAAGATATATCGACGTTGAATGAGGAAATTGCTGCAATGAGAGAAGGCATCGAACTGGCTGTTGAAGAACAGAGAAACAAACAGGTGTTCAAAAGATTACCTGTTTTGGGCAAACAAACATCTGTTGAGGATGTTCAAAAGACTGTGCAAACGGCTGTCCAAACAGATAATATTTATGGAATTTTGAAAGGCTTATCTGGAAATGAAAGATTAATAGTTTTCACGCTTCTGAACAGTGAAATGAAATTGAGCTATGAAGACATGGCTTTGCTTTTGGGAAAAGAGAGGTCGACAGTAAGAGGACAAATAAATGCAATCAAACAGAAAACAGATGGTTTGATTCAAGAGATTGTTGAGAGCAATGGAAAAAAGAGGGTTTTCATACCTAACGAAGTAAAGTCAAAAATGCAGAAATATGCTAAAGGGAGAATGGGCAAATTGGGGGAAAAAGAATGAAGCCTTGTTTAGAACTGGCTGAAAAAATGCAAAAAAGAGAGTTAGGGACTGGAAGATTGAGTAAGATACCAAAAAAGATCGTCTTTTTTGATGAACTTTTTGGAAATAAAGGAAAAGTGAGAACTAAGGGTTATGAAGTTCGTGTTAATCTTGATTTAAATAATCTGTTTGGGGCAGAAAATGCAAAAGTGAGGATTAAATGAAATTAAAAAATCGAGAAATGCGAGAAAATATATGGAAAAGTGAGAGAAAAATGCAAAGATGTGTTCTAGGAAAGAAGAGTGAGGATAATTTGTGAGAAAAAATGGAATGGGGGAACGTAAACTAAAAAAGATCGTTTCATGTAAAAAAGAGAGTACATTAAACGAACTAGTTTCGTGCTAATAAGGGAAAAAGAATGAAAATGAAGGCCTTGGCCAGATTCGTTTTTCTAGGAAAAAACAAATGGAGGTAGAGAAAACTGTAGAAGTTATTCGGTTAAAAGAAGAAGTGGCTTTAGATACTTCTTAGTGAGATGATTGTCTCTAAGGATGTCATTCTTTTGAATTCAGGGGGAACTGCGAGTAAAATTCGCTTATTATTTTCTCTTGTTTTTTCAAGAGGAATGCCCTTTTTGAGAAGTTTTTGGACATAATCCCTAATCGAACTTTCAGAGAGGCCGGTTTTCTTGGAAAGGATGGAATAATCGACGTCAATTGCTTGATCGGTAAGCTGATAGATTGTAGAATAAACCAACATCTCTTGAGGGGTGAGTCGTTTGAACTGCCTTCTTAAATCCTTTTTTAAGGCATCTAAGGAATTAATCAATTCTGCGACTTTCCCTATCTTTGTTACCGGATCTTCTGTTGTTTCATTCAATGCGAACTTTTGATTAGATTCCGATGGGTGCTGCGTTGAAGTGGATAAATATTTGTAATTGTTGGTTTGTCTGTCTGTCTGTTGGTTTGTCTGTCTGTCTGTCTGAACCCCCCTATTTCCTGTGGAAATGTTTGAATTTTGCCATTTGGGCACTTCTAGAGGCTGTTTAATAATCATATTTTTTTGAGTTGTCTGATATGTCTGAGTATCTGTCGGTATTGCTGGACCTTGTGTCTGCATAAAAAAATTATCTGTCTGTCTGTTGGTTTGTCTGTCTGTCTGTCTGAAAGTTCGTTTAAGACTTTTTATTTCTTCGGTTATGCTGTTTAGTTGCTCACGCAACAGAATCATGTCTTCTTTAACTTTTTGAAATGCTTCTTTGATTTTATCTTCGGCCATAAAATTTAAGGACTTATCTAAAATATAAACATTCCCTTTTTAGAATCATTGTTGTTTGGAATAGGCTTCGAACGCCAAATTAGACAATCTCCATCTGCGCCTTCGGAGGTAATCTTGTCCTAAACCGTTTTTGGCTACTTCTGCAATTAGTCCTTGGGATTTGAGCTCGCCCAGAAGGTACTTTGTGAACTCTTCATCCCGGGCGATTTCTCTGGCGATTTCTGCAGTGAACAAAGACTGCGGCGCTACTGAAAACAAATGGTGAAGTATCTGTTCTGAAATCTTATCTTTTTTTTGCTGGGACACATTTGGCATGGTGTTATCAACAAAAAGGTTTTTATAAGGTTTTTCTTATGCGTTATGGACAACATTTTTGAACATGGACAAGGAATATGACACAAACGCTAAAATTGATGAGGCCTTATGGCTCGGAAGAAGTGAAAGGGCTATTGAATCCGCTTGTTAGAGAGTGGTTTTTTTCTAAGTTTAAGGATTTCAGTGTGACGCAACTTTATGGTGTGAAGGCGATAAACGACAGGAAGAACATTCTTGTTTCTGCGCCGACGGGGGGAACTAAAACTCTCACCGCCTTTTTGAGTATTTTGAACTATCTCGTGGAGCTTGCCTTAAAGGAGGAATTAGAAGACAAAATTTATGCTGTTTATTGCTCTCCTTTGAAAGCACTTTCCAATGATATTTATGTTAACCTTGTTAGGCCGCTGGAAGAGATTCGGGAAATGGCTGCTAAGAAAGGAATGAAGATGCAAAATATAAGGATTGGTTTGAGAACGGGGGATACAAGTGTTTCTGAAAGGGCGAAAATGGCGAGAAAGGTGCCGCATATTTTTGTTACGACACCTGAAACTTTGGCGATTGTGCTGACTACTTCAAAGTTTGTTGAAAAACTTTCAATGCTTGAGTTTATTATTGTGGACGAAATTCATGCTTTAATGAATAAAAGGGGCGTTTATCTCTCCCTGACATTGGAAAGGCTGAATGAGCAGAGTACGATTGAACCTGTAAGAATAGGCCTTTCGGCTACGATTTCCCCATTGGAAGAAATTGCAAGGTTTCTTGTTGGAAACGACCGAGATTGCTTGATTGCTGATGTCAAGCTTGTGAAAGAGATTGAGATAGACATGGATTTTCCGGGGAAGGAAATTTTGGATGCTTGGACGAGCACGAGCCATAGAGAACTTTATGACATGCTTGACGAAATAATTGAGAAGTATAGAACGACTTTGATTTTTACTAACACGAGGGCGGCAACAGAAAGGGTTGTGCATCATTTGAAAGAGCAGTTTCCTGGAAAGTATGTTGGGCTGATTGGGGCACACCATAGTTCTATGAGCAAAGACAGAAGATTTGAGATAGAAAATATGTTAAGGGAAGGAAAGCTGAAAGCAGTTGTTTCTTCGACTTCGCTGGAGCTGGGTATTGATATTGGGAGCATTGATTTTGTTGTGCTGCTAACTTCTCCGAAGGGGTCTGCGAGGGCGCTGCAAAGAATTGGGCGGGCGGGACATCAGTTGCATTCTAATCCAAAGGGAATGTTTATTGTTTTAGACAGAGACGACATGGTTGAGTGCGGGGTGCTGATGAAAGAAATGATTGAAAAGAAGATTGATAGAGCAGAGATTCCAAAAAATGCGCTTGATGTTCTGGCGCAGCAGATTTATGGAATGGCGATTTCAAAAGTTTGGGATGTTGAAAAGATGATTGACACTATAAGAAAGAGTTATTGTTACAAAGAGCTGACACGGGAGGACTTTTTTGCTGTTGTCTCGTATTTAGCAGGAGATTATGCGCTTGAACATAGAAATGTTTATGCAAAGATATGGTTTGATCCTGTTGAAAAGAAGATTGGGAAAAAGGGGAAGATGGCGCGGGTGATTTACATGACTAATCTTGGAACGATTCCTGACGAAAGCCACATTACTGTTGTGATTGCTACGCCGGCTGACAAGAAAGGACAGCATGTTGGAATGGTTGACGAAGGCTTTTTGGAGAGGATGAAAAGAGGAGACGTCTTTGTTCTTGGGGGACAGAAGTATCAGTTTTTGTATTCAAGAGGAATGAAAGCGTTTGTTAAGTCTGATGTTTCAAAGAATCCGACAATTCCTTCGTGGTTTTCTGAGCAGCTGCCTTTGACTTTTGATGTGGCTTTGGAGATTGGGAAGTTTAGGAAGCTTTTGAGGGAAAGAGTGAACAAAAAACAAGAAGCTGTCGAATTTATTCAAAGTTATTTGTATTGCAATAGACGTATTGCTGAAGAAATTTATAATTACTTTTATGAACAAGCGAGTTTCTCCGAGATTCCTGATGAAAAGACGATTGTTGTTGAAAAGTTTAAAGACGAAAAGGAATATTTGCTTTTTCATTCAATGTATGGGCGGAGGGTTAACGATGCATTGTCAAGGGCATACGGGTTTGCAGCGGCGAGATTGAAAATGAGAGATGTTGAGCTCGGAATTGGGGATAATGGATTTTTTATTGCGGGGGAAAGCCTTGATGAAAACAAGATTTTGAAATGGGTTAAATCTAAAGATTTGAAAGAAATATTGAAAGAGACAATTGAAAGGACTGATGTTTTGAAGAGAAGGTTCAGACATTGTGCGGGGCGCTCACTTATGATTTTACGGAGCTACAGGGGGAGGGAGAAAAGTGCGGGAAAGCAGCAAGTTGCGAGCGAGTTTTTGTATCGAGCAGTAAAGAAAATTTCTAATGAATTTCCTATTTTGAGGGAAGCAAGAAGAGAAGTAATGGAAGACTTGATGGATGTTAAGAACGCAGAGCAGGTTTTGAGGTGGATTGAATCTGGAAAAGTAAAATTTAAAGTTATTAGAACGCCGATTGTTTCGCCGTTTGGATTGGGTTTGAATATGACTGGAAGAATGGATTTGATAAGAATGGAAGACAGGGCAAAGTTTTTGAGAAGAATGCATGAACTTCATCTTAAAGCGATTTCAAACAGAATATAATGTTTGATAAACACAATAATGTTTAAGTATAATTGAAACCGTTTTTTAGTATGGAATTTAGGGAAGGATTAAGACGGGCGCTTTATGCAGGAATTGAAGACGCTGTTAAAATAAATCGCCCGCTTGGATTTTGGCAAGATTTTAGGAAAAAGAATGGGGCTGTGGTAAGGGCGCTTTACGAGCAAGGTGTTGTTAGCGATATGGACATTGAAATAGCTTTGAAAAGGGGCGTTGTTGCTCGAGCGCAAAGAGATTATGAAAAGGTTGTTAGAAGCGGGGCGAGAAATTATAATCAATGGGAACACATCATTAAGGAACCAGAGTTCCTTGCGTTTGCTCTTCATGCCGGAGAGTTTTCTATGATGGACCTAAAGCCGTTATTTACAAGTGATACTGAGCAAAAAAGTTTTATGGCAAGCACTTTGAGACCAGGGCCTGGATTGTTGGCGAGGCTTCGCGGCGAGTTATTGACACCTGTGGAAGATTTAGCTTTGACTAGCATAGGTTCCGGAACGGAATGTTTTGAATGCGGACACTAAGGAAAGAATTATAAAGAAAGAAGCCTTGTTTTCAAAATGAATCATAGAGGAGCTTTGGGGTCGGTTATTGTTGTTTCAATTATATTCGCTTTAGGCGGGCTTGGTTATATTTATGTGTTTTCTCCCGTTCTAGGAAACGAATTTTATTTGAACCCGACAGACGCGGGAGCGGGAATACAAATGAGCCCTTCAGCGAATTGCCAAAAAGTTTGTGTTGATGGAGTTTTTATGGGGTGCGAGGGCTTGTCTCAGGATTTGATGTGCGGGCTGTCCTGCAGGGGCGTGGTAAATGCAGGTTCGGAAAAAAGAAAGTTGCCAAATATCGGTTCTACGCTTTGCGAGTTTGTGAATTGTGTTTGCAATTAAGAGTTTACTTGTACAGAAGTTTTAAAACCGAAGGGAAATGGGTTTGGGGATGGAATTTATAGGAAAATGTTTGCTTGTTGAAACGCTTGAAAAGAAAATTTTGACAGTCGGCGACTTGCATTTTGGATTTGAGGAGGCGTTAAACCGGGGCGGTGTGTTTGTTTCAAGGAAAATGTACCAAGAAACGATTGAATATTTAGAAAGAGTTTTTGAGAAATGCGGAAAGGTTGACGAGGTTGTTTTGCTTGGAGATGTTAAGCATGTTTTTGGAGAAGTTATAAGACAAGAATGGGATGAAGTTTTGGGAATTCTGAATTATCTTAAAGAAAAAGTGGGGAAGGTTGTTATTGTAAAAGGCAATCACGACAAAATTGTAGAACCGATTGCGAGAAGGGCGGGCGTAGAAACTAAAGATTATTATGTTGCTGGAGAACTTTGTTTTTTACATGGCGACAGGGATTTTATTGAAAACTATGACAAAAAAATGAAATGCTGGATTTTAGGGCACGGGCATCCGGCTGTTAAAATTAGCAGCGGAGTGAAAGTTGAAAAATTCAAATGCTTTTTAGTTGGCGAATTCAAAAAAAAGAAGATTGTTGTTGTTCCTAGCTTTTTCGATTATAGCATTGGGAGCGATCCAAGAGAAAGCGACTTGGGATTTGCCTGGCCATTTAATTTTAAAAATTTTGAAGTTCTTGTTGTGCAGGACGAAAGTTTAAAAGTTTTAAATTTTGGAAAGTTAAAGAAAATAAGATAATTTTGTGCTTATTCTTCTTTCTTTTGCTGTAGTTTTGGCATTGGCGTGTGTATTGGAAGAGAAACTTCGTCTTCTAGGAAGATTGCTTTAGGTGTGCAACGCCTCAAAATGAAATTGAAAAGGATTATGTTCATGGGGCTCGGAAGCTTTTTCTTTTTCCAATCTTTAGTTATATTTTTAGATTCTTCTTTTGTAACCGAAAGAGCAACGTCTCCTTGAAAAATGACTTCTCCTTCTTTGCTGCTTTCTTGTTCACCATAGGAAACAGAATATTTGAAGGAAAGTTTTATTATTTTTTCATCTTTTAAAAATTCGGTTTTGTCTTCTTTTAAATCGAGAAATTCTATTGAAGTGGATGGTTGTTTTTTTATTGTTTCTTTTGAAATTCTTTCTGCAGAAATTTTTGTTAAATTAAATCCGATTATTTTCATGAGAGTTATTAAAGACGTTTGTTTTTAAGCTTTATTGTTTTATACTAAATCTTCTTCGGAGACGACAACGAAATCGCCAACTGCAATTATTGAATTGTAAGGAATTAAAACTTCTTTTCCCCCAGATATTTCAAGGTTTAAATTTCGAGTGTGTGCTGTTGGTTCTTTCAAAAGAAGTTGAATTAATTCGCCGGTGTTTGTTTCAAAGGTTACGTCTTTAACCATGCCCAATCTTTTTCCTTCTTTTGTGACAACAAGCTTATTTAAGATATCTTTTAAGGGTTTTCTTTCGAATGCCATTACTTATTTAAATTGAAGGTGTATATAAAGTTTTCTTCAGAAGAATATCTATTTTGTTTGGGATTATTGTTTATTAATGGAATATTAAATGCTTATGGGCGGGCCGTTTTTTGATTTTTCGAGTCGAATGAGGATAACTTTTTGATATGGATCTGCTTTTTTAATGTAAAAATAATTTTTGGCATAAATTTGATTCTTTAATATGAAATGACTCCTTGGTTTTGCATATGGGGTGACTCCTTGATTTCGCATGGAGATTTTGAAAATTAGGGGAGGATTTAAATAATGAAAGCAAACGTCTTTGTTTCTTACTTTCTTTTTTAAATATTTATATTATATTATATATATTATCTAATATATTCTATAAAATGTATATAAAATTTCTTTTAATCTTATAATTGTTAAAATATACAAAAGTTCTTTTAATCTTATAATTGTTAAAGATGTGTAATCGGAGTAATTTTTATTTTCCATCGGAAATGAAGGTGTATGCTGTTTTCAATAAAATTGTCAAAATTAGTCAAATAATCAAGATTAAACGAATTTCCATCGGAAACGAAGGTTAAAAAATAGACAGGTTTATAAGTTTCGTTTTCTAAAAAATAAAGTTAAAAGAGGAAAAATGGACAAGCTTGATCAAATTTTTGATTCGTACGTGGCAAGTAATTTATTTAAAAATAAATCAGTATTGCAATCAAGTTATTCTCCTGAAATAATTTTACATCGAGCAACGCAAATAGAAAACATAGCTTCTATTCTGGGACCGACCCTTTTGGGAGAAAGAGCAAGTAATATTTTTTTGTACGGAAAAACGGGAACTGGAAAAACTTTAAGCGCAAAGTTCATCGGCGATAAACTCGAATCAAAGGTTAAGTCGGCAGGAAAGTCTCATTTGAAATTTATTTATATTAATTGCAAATCTAAAAAGGTTTCGGATACCGAATATAGGATTATTGCAGAACTAATTGCACAATTGGGGGGGAAAGTGCCTACAACAGGATTGCCCACAGACGCGGTTTATTCAAAATTTATAGACATGATAGATAGTAAGAAACAAATTGTTGTTTTGGTGTTAGACGAAATTGATCAAGCGGTTAAAAAAATCTCAGATACTTTTATTTATACTTTAACGAGGCTTAACTCAGAATTAAAAAATGCACAAATAAGCTTGGTTGGAATAAGCAATAGCCTGACTTTCATGGATAACCTGGACCCGAGGGTAAGAAGCTCTCTTGGAGAAGAAGAAATTATTTTTGCACCGTACAATGCGTTGCAATTGAGAGATATTTTAACGGAAAGGGCGAAAGCGGCCTTTAACGATGACATCTTGGAAGAAGGAGTTATTGCAAAGTGTGCTGCTTATGCCGCAAGAGAACACGGCGATGCGAGGCGGGCTTTAGACTTGCTAAGGGTTGCAGGAGAAATTGCAGTAAGGGAGGGAGAAACGAAAGTCAAACTTGCGCACATAGATGCGGCAAATCAAAAAATTGAAAAAGATAAAATGCTAGATATTATAGAAAGTGAGCCAGCGCAATTTCAATTGGTTTTATACTCGATAATGGCTCTTGACAAAGATAAAAAGTATGGAACGATTTTTACAGGAGATGTTTATAATATTTATCAAGAGATTTGTGAGAAAACAAGGAACGAAGTTTTAACGCAAAGAAGAGTTTCAGATATATTGGGCGAATTTGACATGCTGGGGCTTATTAATGCAAGGGTCATTAGCAAAGGGAGGCAAGGCCGCACTCGCGAGATCAAACTTTCCCTTTCCCCCAACATAAAGGAAAGGGCAGAAGACATACTCAAGAAAGCTCTTGGTTTGTAGTGGACAAGAAGATTTTGGATGTGATTCGGGAAAAGGGCCTTTTACTTGAAAAAGACGTCTATGATTTAATTGACGGATTTAACGATTCTAATTTTGCAAAGACTTTTCTGGAACAGCTTGAAAGAATTTCTGGGGAGAAGATGATTACGAAAAAGGTTTTGACAAAAAACGTTGGCTATGTAAAAGAATTCGTCGGAAAACTTCCCGGAGAAGACAAGAATTTTGTTGAAAAGGTTTTTGTCAGGCTTGGCGTGAGCTTGGAAGTCCGGGCAGAAAAAGAGGTTGTTGAAAAAGAAAAATTGCCGGCAAGCGATTACAAAATATTCTATGCAGAAACGGCTCCGGACAAAAAAATAGAAGTGAAAGATTTTGTGGGGCATTTCCGTGCGAGGTTTCAGCAATTGCAAAGGATTTTGATGCAAAGAAGCGAACTGCAAAAGAATTTGATTTCGATAAACAAAATTTCTTCGGAAAGAGCGAGCCTTAGCCTGATTGGAATCGTAAAGGAAAAAAGAATCACTAAAAACAAGAATATGATGATTTCCCTGGAAGATTTGACAGGAGAAATAAAAGCGCTTGTCAAGTTTGACAGCGAAATATTCGAAAAGGCGGACGAACTGCAGCTTGATGACGTGATTGGCGTCAGGGCTTCTGGAAACAGGGATATTGTGTTCATTCATGACATTTTTTATCCCGACGCGTTTCTTTTTGATAAAACAAAGTTTGACAGCGACGTGAATGTTGCTTTCTTTTCAGATACTCACTGCGGGAGCGACAGGCACCTCGGAAAGAGCCTTAACCATTTTATTGACTGGCTTGGCTCGGAAGATCCGACGGCAAAAAAGATAAAGTATATTTTTTTTGTTGGAGACACGGTTGACGGGATTGGAATTTTTCCAAATCAAGAAGATGTTCTTAAATTGAAATCTATGAACGAGCAATATGAACTTCTCGCGAGTTATTTGAGAAGGATTCCAAAGAACATTACTATTTTTATTTGCCCGGGGCAGCACGACGCGACGCGAGTGGCCGAGCCGCAGCCGTTAATAAGCAAGAGGTATGCGCCGCAGCTTTACGAACTGGAGAACGTACAACTAGTAACTAATCCGACAATGGTCAAGCTAATAGAAGGAGATAAAGAGTTTAAGGTTTTGATGTATCATGGGGCAAGCATTCATGTTTTCATTGATGAAATTAAAGAACTTAGAATGATGAAAGCGGCGAAGTGCCCGGCGAATGTGATAAAGCATTTGCTGAAACGAAGACATTTAGCTCCAATGCATGGGGTTTCGCCTTCGATAGTTTATATTCCGAATGCAGAGGCAGACCCATTAGTCATTTCCGAAGTGCCGGATGTTATAACGACTGGAGAAATGCACAGGGCAGACGTGAGCAGTTACAATGGAGTTTTAATAATTGCAAATAGCTGCTGGCAGGCGCGAACGCCGTTTGAAGAAAAAATAGGGAACGAACCAGATCCGGCGAAAGTTCCCGTGCTGAATCTGAAAACAAGGGAGTTGAAAATTTACGACTTTAGAGATGAAAGCGAAGTTGATGAAAAAGGGGGCTGGGTTGGAGGATAGCATGAGCGAAAGATGTGTATTTTGTGATGTTAATTCGATGAACGGAAGAATATTAGACGAAAGTAAAAATACTATCACAATATTAAGCAACCCCTGCCTGGTTAAAGGACATGTTTTGGTTATGCCGAAAAGACACGTTGAAAAATTATCTGAATTTAATAAAGAAGAAAGAGTCGAGCTGATAGAACAAGTTACAAAGATTCAAGAAAAATTGTTAGAAAAATTTAAAGGATGCGATGTAAGACAAAATTATAGGCCCTTTCAAAAAGAAGACGGATTGAAAATTGACCACTTGCATATTCATCTTCAGCCGAGAGAATTGTTTGATGAGCTTTATGAAAAATGCCAAGTTCACGAAAAGAAGATATTTAAGAAATTAAATAAAGAAGAGCTGGACGATTTGACGAAGGAAGTTTTCCAAACCAATCCAATGACTGACGATTCAATGAAGGAGATTTTTGAAAAATGAGCGCGATAAATAATCATTTCAAATATATTGAAACTGGGACGAATACTTGCTACGATTTGGCGAGAGAAGCAAGAAAAAAAGGAGTTGATCCCGTTAATGATGTTGAGACACCGATAGCAACGACTCTTGCCGAAAAGGCGATAGGACTGATTTCTGTTTTGTATCCGCAAATTCAGGACAAAAGAATTATTGATCGAATTTTAGAATTAGAAAAAGAATACGGACAGCTTGACCCGGGGGTTGCGTTTAAGATTGCTGAAGAAATTGCAAAAGAAAGATATTGCAAGTTCACGAGCCAGATGGAAGCGATAGACGCTGGAATTAGAGTTGGGTTTTCTTACATTACTCTCGGGGTTGTTTCTTCGCCGATTGAAGGATTTACCGGTTTGAAACTGGGAAAGACGCGGGATGGGAAAGAATATTTCAAGGCTTATTTTTCTGGGCCGATAAGGAGCGCAGGAACTACGGCAAGCTGCATGGTACTCATGCTTATTGATTATCTCAGGGAAACATTCGGGTATGCAAAATATGACCCAGATGAAAATGAAGTCAAGAGATATGTGACTGAAAATTATGATTACCATGAAAGAGTCACGAATTTGCAGTATCTGCCGACGGAAGCAGAGATAGAATTCCTGGCAAGAAGACTCCCAATCCAAATCGCTGGCGAGCCGTCGGAGAAGAGGGAGGTTTCAAACTATAAAGATTTGGACAGAGTTGAAACTAATTTTATAAGGGGGGGAATGTGCCTGATTTTTTCGGAAGGGTTGGCGCAAAAGGCACAGAAAGGAATAAGGCTGCTGAAGAAAGGAGTTAAGGACAGAGGGTTTACTTCAACGGGATGGGACTATCTTGAGGAATTTATAGAAAAGTTCAAGATGAAAAAGAAAGAAGGCGACAAAGTAGAAGGAAAGCCTGTTTATATCAAAGACATTGTCGCGGGAAGGCCCGTCTTTAGTCATCCATCGAGGTCTGGAGGATTTAGATTTAGATATGGGCGGAGTAGGAGCGGAGGATTTTCTGCAACGCTCGTGCATCCGGCGACGATGGCAATTTCGAATAATTTTCTTTCTTCTGGAACGCAGTTGAAAATAGAAAAGCCAACGAAAGGGTGTGCGATAACTGTTTGCGATGAAATTGACGGGCCAATTGTGAAGCTGAAAAACGGAAGCGTGAGAAAACTTAAAGATTTTGACGAAGCTAAGAAACTTTACAGGCAGACTGAAGAAATAATTTACCTAGGAGACATTCTTTTCCCATTGGACGACGTGATTAATAGAAATTACGTTTTGCTGAAGCCGGGATATGTGGAAGAGTGGTGGGAACTTGAATTGGAAAAAGCGGGGGGGCGCGTTAGTGACAAGTTTAAAGTCGATTTTGATGAAGCAGCAAAACTTTCTGGGAAGTTTAACGTTCCATTGCATCCAGAATATATTTATTATTGGACTCAGATAGACAAGGAACTATTTTTTTCATTAATTGACTGGATTGGGCATGGAGAATTTGCGGATTCAAAAATGATTCTGCCTTGGAACAAAAGCGATAAAGAAAGATTTGTAAAAGGAAAGCGGGCGCTGGAGTTGATTGGGGCAGAGCACGAAGTAACCTTGGAAAATGTCGTGCTGAACAGCAAAGACACCAAGGCGTTATTGTTTAATTTAGGTTTTGATGTTTCTATTGTTGACAAAGAAACTTTTGAAGCGCAGTTCGATAAAATGTTAAACAAAGTAAAGGCGTGCGACAAAGAGCAAGTGCTTGAAGTAATTAATGAAATCTGCAAGGTAAAAATAAAAGATAAAGCGGGGTCGTTTATAGGGGCGAGGATGGGAAGGCCGGAGAAAGCGAAACTGAGAAAATTGAAAGGAAGCCCGCATGTTTTGTTTCCTGTCGGAGAAGAGGGGGGAAGGCTTAGAAGTTTTCAAGCGGCACACGATGCAGGAAGCGTGAAAGCAGACTTTCCATTTTTTTATTGCAAGAATTGTGAAAGGGAAGAAGTTTATGGAAAATGCTTGGTTTGCGGGGAGCAGTGCATAAGAAGAAAGGAAGAGGGATTTGACTACGGGGAAAAGAGAATTGACTTGCGGGAGTATTTTGACCATGCTAAGAAAATTGCGGGAGTCAGCGCAGACGAAATTCCAATCGTAAAGGGTGTCAAGGGGACAAGCAATGCAGACCACGTAACGGAATTTTTGGCGAAGGGACTGTTAAGGTCAAAACATAATTTGCATGTTAACAAAGACGGGACTATAAGATATGACATGACTGAAATGGCTTTTACTCATTTTAAGCCAAAGGAAATAGGAACGAGTGTTGAAAAGTTGAAAAGCATGGGTTATGAAACTGACACCTTGGGGAAGAAACTTGAGAATGACGAGCAGATATTGGAATTGTTTCCGCACGATGTTGTTCTGCCGGCATGCCCCGAAACACTGGATGAAAAAGCAGATGATGTTTTTTTGAGAATCTCACAATTTATAGACGACGAATTAGATAAGATTTATGGATTGAAACATTTTTATGATGCGAAAAAGCCAGAAGATTTGATTGGGCATTTGGTTGTTTGCATTGCGCCGCACATATGCACGGCGAGCGTTGGGAGAATAATAGGCTTTTCTAAGATTCAAGCACTGCTTGCTTCGCCTTATATGCACGCGGCGATGAGAAGAGACTGTTTGGGTTATGATAATTTTGTGTCTATTAAGGAGAACGGGTTGTGGAGAATAAAAAAAATTGGGGAATTTATTGAGTCGTCAAATCCACGAGAGTTGATAGATGGATTTGGGACTTTGGGGAAAAAGATGGGCGGACTTGGTGTATGGAGCAATCCGGGCGAAGGGAAAATTAAAGAAATCACTAAACATTCCCCCGGGAAACTATTGAAATTGTTCCTGGAAGATGGGCGAGAAATCAAATTAACAGAAAATCATAAAGTTTATACAAAGGGTAAGCTAGAGAAGAAGGCACTGGAGCTTTCTGTTGGGGATAAACTTACTGTTAGTTACAATAAAAATATTGAAGAGAGAGACATCGACTGGCTGTTCTTGCCGGAAATTTTTTCAGGAAGGAAAGATGTTATGCTTCGGAACATTAATTCTTTTCTTGGCAAGTTTGAAGAATTGGATAAACATCGGAATTTTTATCAGAGAGACAGCTATCCAATAAGTTTTGTTGAAGAGTTCTTAAGGAGACATAAACTTGGGCTGAAGAATTTGCCGGACGAAGTCAAAATAGCAATAAAAAGAGACAATGTCGACCTTCCTATCAGAATACTCCTTGAGAAAGAGCTTTTAGAAGTTATCGGCCTTTATATTGCAGAAGGCTATCTGAGGAAGAATGATTCTAAGAAAGGATTTTACCAGATTTCTATAGCAGGCAACGGAGAAATTAAAGAATTTGTCAAAAAGGTTTTTCATTCTTATTTTGGATTGCGAGAATCCTATGAGAATGCTGACCAGGTTGTTTTTTCTTCGCGCTTAGTTTATGAACTGTTTAAGGATTACCTTGACGTGGGGGAGGGGGCGAAAGGCAAAAGAATACCTTATAGGTTTTTGGATTTGAAAAAAGAAAAACTCGCCGCGTTGCTGAGGGGATATTTCGAGGGGGACGGCAGCGTCAGTTTAGGCGACGTGAGAGTTTGCTGCGATAGCGTCAGCGAAGGCCTGAAACACGATTTAAGCTTTGCCTTGGCAAGATTCGGCATCCTTACTAAGTTTTATGATTATGAAAAAAAGCCTGGAAAAATCGTTGGCGATTTTTATTTGAAGAAAGGCAGAGAAATTCCTACTTTTAGGATAACTAAAATAACAGTCTTATCAAATTTCGTTAAGAAGTTTAAGCAGATTGGTTTTATCTCGGATAGAAAGAATAAAATCTTAGAAGAAATCTGCAAGCGCAAACCGTACGGGACAAGAATTGATTTCGATGATAACTATGCCTATCCAAAAATTGTGCGAATTGAAAAGATGGAAGAAGAACCGACATATTGTTTTAACGTTGCTTCAGAACATAACTTTTTCGCAAACGATATTTTGGTTCATAACTGCGACGGAGACGAGGCGGCTGCTATGCTGCTGATGGATTTATTGCTGAATTTTTCAAAGAAGTTTTTGCCTGCGCACAGAGGAGGAACTCAAGACGCTCCATTGGTTTTGAATACACACATCAGGGCAGGAGAAGTCGATGACCAGATTTTAGATTTTGTTCTTGGGAAGTATGACTTAGAAATTTATGAATTGGCCGAACAAGGAAAGCATAGTTCTGAAGTAAGGGTTGATAATGTGAAGTCGAGGCTTGCGAACGGACAAGATCCGTTTACACACATACAGTACACGCACGAGACGACCGATTTTAATGCAGGAGTGATAAACTCGTCTTACAAGATTTTGCCGACGATGCAGGAAAAAGTTTTTGAGCAGATGGACTTATGCAAAAAGATAAGGGCCGTTGATGTTGCAGATGTTGCAAGGCTTGTAATAGAGAGGCACTTTATTAGAGATACAAGAGGCAATCTGAGGAAATTTTCTATGCAAGGGTTTAGATGTGTGAGCTGCAATGCGAAATACCGAAGGCCACCATTGGCGGGGAAGTGCACAAAATGCGGGGGAAAGATTATTTTTACAATTTCTGAAGGAAGCATTTTGAAATACATGCAACCAGCATTAGATTTAGCCAAAACTTATGGGGCTTCACCATACTTATTAGAAAATTTGGAATTGACTGAGATGTATATTCATTCGATATTTGGAAAGGAAAAGGAAAAACAGGCGGGGTTGAGTGAGTTTTTTTGAGAAGAAAAAGGTTTTTAACAGGTCGTTTTTTAGAGTAATAAGTTGCCTCTATAGCTCAAGGTTTAAAATAAACAGAACTATAGCGACAAGGTTGCCTCTATAGCTCAGGGGAAACAAAGTTTCTGAGCCATAGCAACAAGGTTGCCTCTATAGCTCAGGGGAAACAAAGTTTCTGAGCCATAGCGGAAACAAAGTTTCTGAGCCATAGCAACAAGGTTGCCTCTATAGCTCAGGGGTAGAGCAGTGGTTTTGTAAACCAAAGGTCGGGGGTTCGAATCCCTCTAGAGGCTTGGCTTTGCCAAGCCATGCGGCAAACAATGTTTGCCTAGAGGCTTAATTTGCATAGCAGATTAAGCATCGCGATGGTTTCTGAAGGAAACGCATCTAGGGGCTTTGAACTAAAATAGCTTAACCAAAATTTATAAGCCAGACGTGCCTTTGTAATATATGAAAAAGAAACTTCTTAGAGTGTTATATTGGATATTCTTCTTATTTGGGATTTTGGTAATTGGCGCGGGAATCTTCTTGATATTGAGGAATTTAGGAGTTGTTTAAGTGGACTCCAGAATCTTGGAGTTAATGAATCAGTTGATAGTGCTTGTCGTTTATGGAATTGTATTATCTATGGAAATATCGCACGAGAGCTTGGACACATTGAATACATTGATAACTGTCGGAGGAATTGTATTTAGTGTGGTGCTTATGTTCTTTACTTGGTATTTGAAATCTGAAAAGATTGTTGTTTAGTATTATTTGATTTGTGAGTCAAATTCTTTATTATCATGTCCACCAGCAAGCTTATTTGCGTGCCCAACTTTTTTCATGACTTCTGGAGGCATTCTTTTTTCATATTCGTTTAGGGTATTTTGTAAAGACACGGAAGAATCTATACCCATTTGATTAGAAAGTTTTAGCAAAAGAAACAAAGTATCGCCAATAAAATCAGAAGCTTCTTCTTTGTTGTTTTTGATAACTTCTTTTTGTTTCTCGTCGTTAATCCATTTAATTAAACTCCAAAACTCTCCGACTTCTTCTGTTATGTTTAGAGCCAAGTCCTTTAAATTCCAGTTGTTTTCCCAGCCCCCGGCAATATCAAACTGTTTAATCTTTTTCTGAGCTTCTTTTATTTCCATGGACATCGATAATCAAACTTGTTTATATTTGTTTTCTTGTTAGTTTTCATCCACTAATCTGGCTTTGCCGCCCTGGATGAAGATTTTGGCGATGTCAGAGTGAAGGTTTGCAAGCTGGCCGGACTTGAAAGGGCCGATAGTGCTGCCAGTATGGTCAATGAAAGGATCTACATTTTCCTTGAAGATTATCATTTTATTTTTTTCTTCTTTTTTTGAGCTTTCTCCGTTTAGGATTCTTGTAATATCCTTGTCTCCTTGTTCGAATGCTTTGATGACTTCTTCAAATAATTGTTTTTCGATGGGAAGCATGTTTTCGTAATCTCTTTTCATAATTCCGGTCTCGGTGGCCACCAATACGAGATTAAGGAGTTTGCGTTTTCTTTTTAGAATTAATTCCCTAAACAACGAAATCGCATTCTCCAGTTGTTTTTTTGATTTTGCGATAGAATCTGAAAAGAGGTTGTCTTTGTTTGATTCGAGGGGTTTGTTTTCTTCAAGATACTCTTTGAATTCTTCGACGAATTTTTTTGGAAGGTTTTGAAGCTGTTCTGAATATTTCTCTTTTCTCAGGATTTCGTATAATTCATTATAACCAATCATAGAATTACCTCTGTTCGGGTGTTTATAAAAATTAGGGTAGTAAACTTTGGAGTGCAATAATTATTTAAACGGCGTTTACCCTGAGAGCATATGAAAAAGAGGAGTTTGAGGTTTGTTTATCCAGTTGTGATTTTGCTTCTGCTTTTCGCGGCTATTCTTTTTCTCGCTTACGATTTAAAAAATATTCCTTTAGAAAGTCCACCGATAAAAGAGAAATCACAAACGAGTAATGAAGTAATTTTAGAAGGCCAGCTAGACGTTATTGTAGTAGATGATTTCGAGAATAAGCACAGTTGGAATGAATATTATTTAAATTTGGATGGAAAAGATATTCGTAAATTGGACATAACAAATACTCCAGAATATAAAAATATTGAGCCAGGCACGAAAATTAGGGTGAGTGGAACTACGGATAAAACAAAAAAAGAGCTTCGTGCGAAATCTATTACAAAGGTTGAGCAAGAACTATCCTACGGAAAAAATCAATTAACAGAAGAAAATGTTTATTTTAGCCCGATTGATGACTCGTCTGTTTTGGGTGAGAAAAAGATTGTTGCAGTGTTAGTTAATTTCGCAGACGATCAATCCCAGCCAATTAGTATTCAGCAAGCACAAGATAGATTATTTAATTCAAATAGATCTTTAGCATCTTATATGTCTGAAGTATCATATGGAAAAATGAACTTAACAGGACAGGTTTATGGGTGGTTTACTTCATCTTTAACACAATCAGAAGCTTCAGAATATCCATTTCCGACTATCAAAGAAGTAATAACTTATTTAGATCCCGTTGTGTATTTTCCAGATGTAGATTATGTAATGATAATTTATGGTCCTCATCTTAATACGTCTTGGGCCGGATCTGCTGATCTCGGGAAAAGGAAAGTTCAAACATGGGATGGTGAATCGTATCTAGGAGTAACATTGATAAATGATAATCTGAATTATTTTTCAAATGGAAATACATTAGGAGGAATACCGATTCACGAGTTGGGTCATAATATTGGATTGTATCATGCTAATAATTTGGAATGTGGTGATGTGTCAATAGCGAATAATTGTATATCTGACGTATACGGGGACATGTTTGATATAATGGGATCTCATCAGCCAGGGGTATGGGGGCAGTTTAATGGATTTCATAAATCTAAAATAGGGTGGCTAAATTCTGAGAATATAATAGAAGTTAACGGTATAGTAAATCAAGACTTTACTATTTATCCGATAGAATTGCCGGGTTCACAATTAAAGATGTTAAAAATAGATACTCCTTATTTTAATTATTCTGTGGAATATCGAAAACCAATCGGATTTGATAAAGGGTTTGATAAATTTTATAATGCTCAGAACGTTATGTCTTTTGTAGAAGAAGTTTACGACGGGGCTCTTGTTCATATAGATTTGTTTAATCTTGGAGATACACAACTTATTGATATGAGTCCGCACCATGGTACAGATTTATTTGATATGCGTCTTGATAATCAGGTAGCTGTTCTTCGTCCTGGTCAGATTTTTTCTGATTCCTCTAGGGGATTGTCAATTACAACATTAGAAGCGGCAGACAATTATCTAAAGGTTCATATTAAGTATGAACTGCCATGCATAGACTCAGACAATGGAATAAACTATACCATTAAAGGAAATTTAAGTTACAACCCGCTTCCCAATGGAAGCTATCAATACACTGTTTGGGATAGTTGTTCAGGTAACAAAAATGTTTTTGAAAGATATTGTGATGCAAATGGCGCTCCCAAGGATACGACATATACTTGTCCGATAAACTGTCTCAATGGCGCTTGTACTAACCAGCCAAAATGTATAGACTCCGATAACGGAATAAATTATAATGTGAAAGGAATTCTCCAATATAATCTATTATCCAACGGAGCATATCAATATTCAGTAACTGACTCTTGTTCAGGAAACAAGAATGTATTTGAAAGATATTGTGATGCAAATGGCGCTCCGAAAGATATAACATATACTTGTCCGATAAACTGTCTGAATGGTGCCTGTACCAATCAACCAAAATGTATTGATAGCGACGGCGGACTGAGTTATAACGTGAAAGGGAAATTAAACTACAATTTACTTAGCAACGGAAGTTATCAATACACAGTTTGGGATGGATGTACTGGAGTAAGCAGTGTTTTTGAGAGGTATTGTGATGCAAATGGAGCTACCCAAAGTACAACTTATACATGTCCTTATGGGTGCTCTAACGGGGCGTGCAAACAGCAACAAGTGCTTGGATGCAGCGATTCAGACGGCGGATTAGATTATTTTACACAAGGAACAATTCAGTACGGCCAAATTATAAATGGGAATTACCAATATTCGGCAAATGATATTTGTTTAGGAAATACATTGATTGAAAGCACATGCAATGGTATCAATCCGCAGTCGAATTATTATGAATGCTCTAATGGCTGCTCAAATGGCGCTTGCTCGCCAATAGATTCTACAGGGTTGGCAGTAATAACGGATTGTCTTAGTGGTAAATCTATTGCAGAGGTTTCTTGGAATGGAAATCTACCTCTCGGTCTCTGGATAATGATAAATCAAGGTTTTACGCCTAATGGAAACGATTATTATGCAAAAGCATTTCCAACCACAAATAATGCAGTTATTCCTACTGGTTTTGTTTCACGTTCACAAATCACAGTAAACAACGGAGCTCTTCAGCCAGTTCCAGAATTAGTTTTGCAGCAAGGTAATCAATACGCTATTTGGATTTGGGATGGTAGCAAAAATTCTCGGGCAGCAACATTTGCAGCCGCAACTTGTTCCCAAGTATGCGGTGGTGACCACCAGCCATGTTGTGGTACAGATTCAGATTCTATAAACGTCAGATGCCCTCGCGTTAGTATTTCTTCTAGTTCATATTGTGAAGCAAGCACAAATCTTTGTAGACCTGGACCAGTAAATTAAGAATTTCCAAGGTAAAAAGAGTTATATACATAATTTGTTTTTTTAATGCATGGAAAAGGGACTGAGGATTTATCTTTTCAGGCATGGGCAGACGACTTATAACCGAGATAAAAGGTTTACGGGGTGGAGGGACCCTGAATTGACTAGGTTGGGAAAAGAGCAGGCAAGAGTGATTGCAAGAAAATTGAAGGGAAAGAAGTTTGAAGTTGCGTTTCAGACTAGATTAAAGAGGTCTAAAGAAACGCTTAAGGAAGTTTTGAAGTATCATCCTGAATGCAGGAAAGTTGTTATTGATGATAGGATGATAGAAAGGAACTACGGAAAATTGAACGGGGTTCTGCACAAAGATTTTATTGCCGAATACGGACAAGGAGAGTTTGATAAGATACATAGAGGTTTTAGTGTTAAACCGTCAAAGGGTGAGAGTTTTGCGATTGTTGAAAAAAGGGTAAAGAGTTTTATTGACGATTTGAAGAAATTAATGAAGAAAGAGAAAGTTAATGTTGCGATTTCTGCGCATGGGAATTCTATACGACTTTTTAGAAAGCTCATGGAAAAAGCAAATGTTAAGAAAACTGTTTCTTGGACAATTCCATATTTGGATTATTTTGAATATACGATTTGGTAATGCATTATTTATTGACATAAAGATTAAAAACAAACGAGGTTGGTTTTTTAAATGGCTAAGGAAGGTAAGAGATATATAATTGGTGTTAGATTACCTGGAGTGAATGTTGATTTTTTTAGCGGGTTGCTTGTCTCTCCCAGAGAAGTTGTTGCAGTAGTGCAAGATATGAGGCTAAATCAAATTTATAATGCCAGACTATACGATGTATCTGATGGGGCAGAAGTTAACGAGTCTGATTTGCTCGAGTTAATTGCCGAAGCGCATTAATTTTCTGTTTGAGTGGTTTTTGTTACACTAACGTCTATCGCGTCTTCGTTTTCAAGAGAGCCGATAGTTACATCGTAATTGCCGACTGTTGTGGTGCTAAATTCTTTTACGGTTTTTTCGGTTATTGTGTCTCCGTCCACTAATTTAACCTTTAGGAGTTTGTCTCCCCAGGGGTTTGGGAAAATTCCCAGAAGCTTTTTTCTCTCAATCTTTTCGGGAACTATATAAGTTTCTTTTGATTCAGATTCGCTCAAGATTTCGGATTCTTTCGGTCGGCCCTGCCGGATTGTCACGACTTCTTCCTTGTTTATTGTTTTTGTAACAGGCGTGTCTGGCTGCGCTACGACTATTTCGTTTTCAAATACGCTGTTTTGTTTTCCTGTAATGGTAAGAGCCCAGTATTGGTTTGGATAATCATTATTCTTAAAGACGAGCCCTCCGTGAAGGACCATGAAATTATTGAACCTCCTGATTTCGCCGTTGAATTCTCCAACGCTTTGGCCAAAGCCCGGGTCTTCAGGATTAAAGATGCTAAGGTTTATTTGAGTTCCAGAATCTGAGACTTCGCCTTTCAAAGCATATGAATCTTTATTAAATGTCATCTTGCCCCGAGTTTCTTCATCGTCGCCAAGTAAATGCATGGCAACCAGAACGCCTTCTGATTTGTCTTCATTTGTCGCGAAGCCTTCGCCTTTGAGATATGAATAAGACTCTGAAGCGGGTTGAGGTTCTTGTGGTTCTTTGCCGTAAACTAAAAGGCCCCTTACGCTTTTTTCATAGTTTGGTGCTTTCGCATAAACTTTGAAGACGTAAGTTCCTTTTTCTTTAGCAGTAATTTTTAAAGCCAGTGATTTTTTTTCTCCCGAACTAACTGAGACAAGATTTGAGCCCTTGAACTCGCCACCTAACCGCCCTTGTTCTGAAACAAGGACGAGTTCATATTCCTGCGCAGGGTAAACGCTGGTGCATTCAATGTTGTTGTAGCAGGGTGTTTCGAAAGGCCGGTAAACGGTCAGCACATATTCTGAAGTGCCGTTTTCTGTGTATTGCTTCTCGGGTTGGAGGTCAAGTTTTATCTTGTGAGAAGCGGTGTTAGAGTCTAGCACAGACAACAGCCCTTCAGCTTTGGCTTCGTTTCCGTTTTCGTTTACAACTCTTACTGCAAACTTATGCTCTCCAGAATTTTCTGCATAAATATTCAACTCAACCGTTATTTTTCCATTGGGTTGAAGAGTAAATTTTTCCGTGCTAAATTTCCCCTTAAGATTTTGATCTTCTGGCTCGAAATAGAGTTGGTACTCTGAAGCTCGAAGAGAATCTGAGTCTGGCAGAAAGAGCGATTTGACAATTATATTGTAAGTCGCTTCGCCATTTGCAGAGGTCTGCTTTCGAGGACTAAGACTTATAGAGATGTTATTCTTAGGGAGAGTTTCGGAAACTTTAGTTTCCGTATGGTTTTTACTTTCAGATTGGGTTTTTGTCAGAGTCGAGTTTGCCGGAGAATAAGATGTTTCAGTCGAATTATTATCTGAATACTCTGCAAAATCAATGTTGCTTACGGCAAAGACACCGGAAGTTAGGAGCATAACTAATAGCAATATTGCTAGAGGTTTTGCTAACGCAATCTTTTTTCCTCCTTTCAACTCTTGGGATATTTTCATATTTTTTATAAATGGTTTTGGTATATCTAGTTGTAGAAGGAACATTTATGGAACTAAGTGGAACTAGTTTCACTAATTTGTTTTTGCCTTCTCCTTCTCTGACAATCAATTTTTTCTTTTCGAGATTTACCATGTATCTTGAGAAACTGGCTTTCGGTACATTCAGATGGCTGCGAAGTTCTTTTTGCCTCATCGGTCTTTTCATTAAAACATCGACGATTTGCTGTTCTTTGTCACTGATAATTGGAAGGATATTTTCGAATCTTTCTCTTCTTTTTGTGGCTTTTTTATAGGCTAAGAAGCCGCAAAAAAGCAAGACCATTGCCGCGAGCCAGTAAGCCCAGGAATAGTCTTTTTGTTTTTTAAGAATGTATGACATCGTGAATTCGAGTTTTCTGGAGTCTGCAATTGTTACAGTTTTTTCTTCAATGTCAATTATATTGTCAGAGCCCTGAACAGATTTTATGGAAACCAAGTTTTTAGGCAGGTGAATTTCAAGGAAAATGTCGTCGTATTCCTCAAGAGAAATGTCAAGTGTCCAAATCCCCCCTTTCAAAGTTAATAGCTGATTTGTAGTTCCGGAAAGATGATTGTTTTCAAAAGTTGTTCCGGGAAGATCAACGGCTTGATCTGTGTCAACATCGAATTCGGCGTTTCCATTTTCGTCAAGATAAACATTTCCTGTGATGTATGACGCGGAAACTTGATTAAGAAATAGGGCCATTACTAAAAGTGCAAGGACGAAAAAGAATTTTGTTCTCATGATTTTCGCAATAAAGGCGAGTTTATAAATTTGGTTGTCACACCGAAGGAATTGGAAGTTTTATAAATGCCGGGGATTTTGAAATAAGATGTTCAAGTTCTTGAAAGAAAAGCTAAGCGGATGGTTTGGGAAGAAGGAAGAACCAGAGAAGAAAAAATCTTCTGTAAGCAAGAGTGCCCACCCTGCTCGCGACCACGCTCCGCAACATGCTGAAAAATACTCGTCGCCTAATCGCTCGCCCGCCCTAAAAGGAAAGCAAAAGAAGATAAAAGAAAAGAAGCCAGTTGAGGAAAAACTGAAGAAGAAAACAGGGAAGATAAAGAAAGAGAAGAGGGGCGAATCAAAAGGCGCGGAAGAAAAGATTATAGAAGAAGAATTCAAGAGGGAGAAGGTTGATGCGAGGGCCGAGGAACTTGAAGAAGAAATTGAAGAAAAAGAAATCGAATGGGCGAAGGAGAAAGACGAGCCTCTGAAGAAATGGGAAGTTAAAGAAGAAGTTGAAAAGGTGCTGCGCGAGGACCGCCCGGATGTGGCTGTTCCTGAGAAGATGGGATTTTTTGGATTTTTGGCGAGGAAGCTCACGACTTCGGAGTTGAATGAAGAAGACTTTAACGCAGGGTTTGATGAACTTGAAATGACTCTGCTGGAAAATAATGTTGCGCTTGGAGTTGTTGACAAAATTCGAGAGGGGTTGAAGAAAGAGCTTGTTGGGAAAAGATACGGGAAGAAAGAAGTTGAAGGAAAGATTCTTTCTGCGCTGAAGAAGTCGATTGATGTTTTGCTCATTGAGCCGCCAAATTTGATTGAACAGATAAGGGCGAAGAAAGACTCTCCGTTTGTTATTTTGTTTTTTGGGATTAACGGAAGCGGAAAGACGACGTCGATTGCAAAGCTTGCCTGGAAGCTGAAGAAACTTGGCTTGGAACCGGTGCTTGCGGCGGGAGATACATTCAGGGCGGCTTCGATTGAACAGCTTGAGACTCACGCTCAGAAAATTGGAGTTGAAATTGTAAAAGGAGAGTACGGGAAAGACCCTGCTTCAGTGGCATTTGACGCGATTGCTTATGCGAAGAAGAACCACAAGAAAGTTGTTTTGATTGATACTGCAGGAAGAATGTATACGAAACAGAATTTGATGAAGGAGATGGAGAAAATTGTGAAAGTCTCAAAGCCCGATTTGAAAATATTTGTTGGGGAATCGATAACTGGGAATGATGCGACGGAGCAGGCAAGGATGTTTGAAGAAACTGCAGGAATTGATGGAATAATTCTTAGCAAGGCAGATGTTGATGAAAAGGCTGGAACTATTTTAAGCGTTAGCTTTGTGACCGGAAAGCCAATTTATTTTTTAGGAGTCGGGCAGGAATATGGGGACTTACAGGAGTTTAGCAAGAAGAGTGTTTTGAAGGGGCTGGGACTGGAGTGAAATTTATTGAGTGACACAAGAAATTTTGACATCGCTTTCCTTGCATGTCTTTTTATTTCCCTCTTCGTCGCTGACCACTATTGCTACATTTGCCACTAGTTCTGAAGGGGCTATTGTGGCGTTTTCGTATGAAACAGTTATCTTCTGAGTATCTGTTATGGGGCCGTTGTATCTGGATATGAACATTGAATATGTTTGCGGGTCTTCTAGTATTGCTATAGCTTCGCTTGCTTCGCCCTGCGACACGCGGAATGTTACATCTGCAGTCTTGCGCGTTTCGTCTAATGTACAAGAAATAACTTCTGCATCGGTTTGGAAACAAAGGCTGTCCAAGACTGCTCTATTTTGTGCTGTGATGATTTCTTCCCGGTCAGAATCGAATTGTTTGCTAACAAGAAAACTTGCGCCAACAACCAGAATGATTAATACAATTAATGCTATCAAAATAATTGCTAACGTGCCCAGCCCTCTTTTCATTTTATCATAAAAATTGCAGGATATTTATATTTTAGCAATGTTGCGTTTGGAGTGAAGATATATTTTTATAATTGGACTTGTTCTTGAGATGATGGATGAAAAAGTTTCTTCATTGAGGGAATATCAGGAGCTTTGCAAGGCGACGGCGAAGAAGTTTGAGAGCAAAGAGAAAGAAATTATGACTTGGGGGCTTGGAATTGCTGGAGAAGCGGGGGATGTCGCAGGGTGCATAAAGAAGACGTTCGCGCACGGCAACGACCAGAAAGAAGGGATAAAGGAAAACATAGGAGATACTTTATGGTATACAGCGATGATTTGCAATTTTTTTGAGTGGGACATGCAGGAAATTCTGAACGGCAATATTGAAAAGTTGAAAAAGAGATATCCAAAAGGATTTACGACGGAGAACGCAAAGCGAGAGAATAAAAGAATTGATTGGAACGAGAAGAGTTAGTTATGTCTCTTTCCAATTTCTGTGCCTTTGTGCCATTGAATGTGACCGTGCAGAATCTTGTCTACATTCGCTAACTTGCTACTGATGTTTATGATGTATCCAGCAAGACCGAAGATTAATGTAATTATAAGAATAAGCAAAGCAAGAGTAATGTCCTGAATGTCCCACGAGCCCCCTAAAATGATTTTAATTAATTGGTAAAGGATTAGGACTATAAGCAATATGGACAATGCCAACGCTATTGCAGATATTACGCCTAATATTTTTCCCATTATGTGTAAAGCCGTTGAATAAGCCAGACAGAAGAAAGGATTAGAAGTAATGCTAGCAAGACCATAATTATCTTCAAAAGTGAATTAATGATTTTATTTTCCATTAGCAATACTTATGCATCGGATGAGTTTCTTTATTTGAATGTGAGGCTATTTCTGGGGAGTTTATTTTTTCAAGTTCTTGCTTGATGAAATTTTCGACTTTTTTTGACATGCTGACTCCGTTCTTCTTGCAATGGTCGGAGAATTGTTTGTAAACTTCTTTGTCAAGGTTGAATGTTTTTAATGCCAAGCCCACCCTCCCGCCCAAGATATGGACGGATTTTGGTATTAATTAAAGTTATTTAATGTTAATAAACTTTTCTCAAATTTTAAGTTGAAGGAGGGTTATTTAATGTTATTTAAGGTTTATTAACCTTGGTTCGTTTGAGGAGAATTATGAAAGAGAAATAAGGTACGGGACTAACAAGCAGCAACCACAAACTTCTTAATAGTTAGATTTCTTGGATTTCATATCATAATGCTAATGCAAAATAAAATACAGATAAGCAAAATCAAGATGGGAATTTCATAATGCTAATGCAAAATAAAATACAGATAAGCAAAATCAAGATAGGAATTTCATAATGGTACTTGAAAAACTCGGAAACGTGCTTCGGAAGGTTACGGATAAAATAGCGAATGCCGTGTTTCTCGATAAGAATCTTGTTGATGGAATTGTTAAGGAACTGCAGAGGAGCTTGATTGAAGCAGATGTGAACGTTCAACTTGTTATGAAATTATCTAAGAAGATAAAGCAAGAAGCATTTGACGAAAGGATTAAGGGCGTTGAAAAGAAAGAGCATATAATCAAACTGCTGCATGATGAACTGCTCAAGATCTTGGGAAAGAAGAGAGAGCTGGTTTTGGGGAAGAACGAAGTTTGGTTGATGGTTGGGCTTTATGGGGCAGGAAAGACGACGACGATTGGGAAACTTGCTTCGTACTATGCAAAACGAGGAAGGAAAGTTTGCGCGATTGGACTTGACGTTCATAGGCCTGCGGCGCCGGAACAATTGAGACAGGTTTGCAAGAAAGTAAATGTTGAATGTTTCATTTCTCTTGGAGAAAAAGATCCATTGAAAATTTGGAAAAAATACGAGAAAGAAATGAAGGAATATAATTTGATTATTGTTGACACTGCGGGGAGAGATGCGCTTGATGAAGAACTTGTTGATGAAATCAAAAAGATATCTAAGACGGTAAAGGCAACGGAAAGCTTTTTAGTGATGCAGGCAGATATTGGGCAGGCAGCGAAGAAACAGGCGCAGGCTTTCAAGGAGGCGGCGGGAGTGACTGGAGTTATAATTACAAGGATGGATTCGACGGCAAAGGCGGGAGGAGCTTTGACTGCGTGCGCGGAAGTTGAAGCGCCAGTTGTGTTTATTGGAACGGGAGAAACGCCGGCAGATTTGGAGACGTTTGACCCAGAATCTTTCTTATCGCGACTTTTGGGAATGGGAGATTTGAAAGGACTGATGGAAAAAATTCATAGCGTGATGGACGAGAAAGAAATCGAGAGACAGCAGAAGAAATTAACGGAAGGGAAATTTACCTTGAGAGATTTGCAGACGCAGTTGGAAAGCATGGAAGGACTTGGGAGTATGGATAAAATTATGGGAATGATTCCCGGGTTTGGGAAAGTAAAGGAGAAAATTGGGGAAGGGGCTTTGGAAGGACAGCAAGCGAAAGTTAAGAAATGGAAACACGCGATAAATTCTATGACTCCTGAAGAAATTGAGAATCCTGAAATTTTGGAGAAGCAGACGAACAGATTGAAGAGGATTGCCCACGGAAGTGGATGTACGACTTCAGATATTAGAATGCTGATTAAACAATGGAAAATGCTGAATGAAATGATTAAGTCGCAATCGCAGCTTGGCGAGGGCAAAATGGACCAGAAGACGATGATGAAGTTGGCGAGGAAATTTGGAAAAAAGGTGCGCCTTTAGCGCGCGCTCGCCACAAATGTGTCAAGCTTGAGGATGTAGGTGGGAGAATCATTTGTTAATATGCGATGTTTACAAAACCTTAAATACTTGTTAATTAATTATTATTACAAGTTGATAACTAAAGACTACGAATATGGCTGTGAAAAAAATGGCGCAGAAAAATAAGGCAACTCATTGGCCGACGCTGAATACCGTGATTATGGTAGAAGAAACTCTGAAGAAGATGGAAGGAAGCGTGATGTCGGTTGCAGAGATAAAGAGAAAACTGCCGAGGCAGGTTAATCATGCGACTCTGATGCTTGTCCTGAAGTATCTGGAGGAGAGCAATAAGATTTATGTTTCTTTGAAGGGAGTTACATGGATTCACAATCCGTCTTTGAAACTTAGGAAAGCGATAGCAAACGGTTTTGAAATATGAAAACTTTCAGGATTGTCCTGTCTGATGAAGCAAGAGAAGTTTTTGAACATTTGAATAAAGGGGCGGTTCATTCAAAAACTGATCGGATGATTCTTAACGGAATTAAACAGAAGATAGAACTGATAAGACAAGATATTGTTGACCACAAAGATTATAATAAACTGTTTGGCTATCGGAAAAGATGAAAGAAAAACTTATAGCTCAGGGAGCGGAGGCAGTTTTGATTAAGAAAAAGGCGAGTACGGCGCAATTGCTCGCCGATAATCGCGATGCTCTTTCGGCTCGACATATTCAGGGCTCGCTCCGCTCGCTTACCCGCTCGGCGCCGCAGTTCATAGTTTTGAAACGCCGAGTTCGAAAAGGATATCGAATTGCTGAAATGGATGAGAAGATTAGAAAGTTGAGGACGCGGAGCGAGGCGAAGCTGCTTGAGAAAGCGGGGAAAATAATTTCTGTGCCGAAGGTTTTGAAAGTTGATGAGAAGAGCAAAGAGATAGATATGGAATTTATCTCTGGGGAGAAGTTGTCTGATAAACTTAATGGGATGAAAAATTGGAAGGACGTCTGTTATGAGATTGGGAAGAACATTGCTCTCTTGCATGACGCTGGAATAATTCATGGAGATTTAACGACAAGCAATATGATTTGGAAATTGGACTCGCAAGCGAGTCTTAATGACTCGGCTCGTTCCACTCGCAAATTATCATCCCAACCCGCCAGACCAAAGAGTGTTTCTGTTGCTGGTGCCCACCCTGCTCGCGACCATGCTCAGAAACCATATCTAAAATACTCATCGCCTAATCGCTCGCCCGCCCTGAAACATATCGATAAGAAATTATCTAACCGCAAGGTGTCTACATCTCAAGAATATGGTAGATTATATTTTATTGATTTTGGATTGGGATTTGCTAACGGCCGCGTGGAAGATAAAGCAGTTGATATTTATTTGATTAAAGAAGCGCTTGAAGCGAAGCATTTTTTACATTTTGAGAAATTTTTTAAGGTGGTTTTGGAAGGTTACAAGAAAACTTCGAAACATGCAGCGGAGGTTTTGAAGAGATTGGAAAAGGTTGAGAAGCGAGGAAGGTATAAACAGAATTATTGAACTAGCGAAAAATGCAGCACTAGAAAGAGTTAAAAAAAGATTTTGCTTGTTTGTTTTATGAGTTTGCTGTTTGTGGATGGGGTGACAAAGTCTTTTGGACGAAAAAAGATTTTAGACAATGTTAGCTTTTCTGTTTCTCCTGGAGAAGTGGTGGGTTTTGTCGGGAGATCTGGAGCCGGAAAGTCGGTTTTGATAAAAATATTAATTGGATTTTATAAACCAGATAAAGGTTACGTTTTAATTAGTTCTAATTCAAAGGACCCAATAGGATACTCAATGCAGGACAATGCACTTTATGACCAACTTACCATCAGACAAAACTTGCATTATTTTTCTGAGATTCATAAAATTTCCAGGAGGATAAAGAAAGAAAGAGTCGAGTTATTAATTAATAGGCTTAATTTAAAAGAATATGAAAATGTTTTGCTGAAAAACCTTTCGGGGGGAACTAAGAAAAGGGTGGACGTTGCCTGCGCTTTGTTAACTGATCCGGAAATAGTAATATTTGATGAGCCGTTTTTGGGATTGGATCCGATGCTGACAGACGCATTGGCAGATTTCATTATTGCGCTTGGAAAATCAGGCAAGGCTGTTTTTGTCTCTTCCCATCAAACTGATGTTTTGAATAAAATTTCTACCAGAGTTGTGATGCTTAAGGGCGGGAAACTTTATGCTATACAGAAGTCTCAAATGCGGGAGGTATATTAATGGGTTTCTGGCCGGTCCTAAAGAAAAATTTTAGGATTATGTTTAACTCTAAACTTTCAATATTAATTTTGATATTCGGGCCGTTATTTCTGATGGGAATAATGGGCGCTGCTTTGCAGAACAACGAACTGAGAGATATTCAGGCGAGCGTTTTTTCCCATGAAGAATCCATCGATTATTTATTGGAAAATGATTGGTATGTTGACAGCTATTTGGACCAATTAAGACAAAATTCTTTTATTGTTAGGCAAGTTAATTCGATAAACGAGTGCAAGGATGATGTTCTTAACTCTCGGGCTCATGTTTGCATAGAAGTTGTGAAAAAGCCGCCAATTAAGCTGCCCAACACAAAATTCTCTCAAGATATTAATTATGAAACTCAAGCCTATGTAGACTTTTCCAAGTCGAGGATTGTTTGGGGGGTGATTGCAAAGACGCAAGCAGTTTCCGAGTCGCATTCTAAAGTCTTAGTTCAAAATGTCCTTGTTCAGTATAAAGAAAAACTGGAACAGCCGATGAATGATTTACGCGGCGCCTATGCAGAATTAGACAACGCCTTAGTTTTGTTAGACAATATCGATTCTAATCTTAATTCTGCAAAGGAAAAGCAGGACCAATTAAATGCAGATAGTAAATCTTTGAATATTGCATTTGGTAATTTGAAGTCGAAGGTTCAGACAACTGTCAGCACAGTTAATAAAATTGCGGGCTTGGATTCTTCTATTTATAATTCGGTTAATGAATTGAATACTGCTTTTCAGGAGACTGACGCTAAATATCAAACGCTTTATTCAAAACTAAATATGGGAGACGTTCTTAGTTCAATTAATAACGCTCAGAGTTTTGTTAGCCAAGTAGATGGCAATCTTCGGACGGTAAAAAACAAAATTGACAACGTTTTGGAAGTCTGGAACGGAATCTCCCAGATGAATTATGCAGATTTGGCGCCACTTTCTTTTAGCTATCAATCTGTAACCGAAGATTCTCAAATCAAAGGAACGGTGTCTAGGCCCCGCCTTGAATTTTTGGATTATTTATTTCCCAGTTTTTTAATGTTCTTTATTATCTTTGTTTCGCTGGTTTTTGCGACGGTTACAACTTTCAAAGAACGTTCATCTAAAGCCCATATAAGAAATGTCACGAGCAGGACAAGCGCGGTTTCTTTTATTTTGGGAAATTTTATCAGCATATTCTTTATTTTGGCTTTGCAGATTGCGGTTATTTTGGGAGTTTCTGTTTTCTTTTTGAGGGCAAGTATACTCGCAAATTCCTTTCCCCTGGTTGCTTATTCATTTATCGGGATTGTTTTATTTGCTCTTTTGGGAATTGCTTTAGGCTATATATTTAATTCACAGGATGGCGCTGTAATTGCTTCTGTTTCTTTATCTCTTTTGTTTCTTATTTTTCTTCCGGTCATAACCGCCCCGGAGACCTTACCTCTTGGGTTTTCTAAGATTGTTAACGTTATGCCTTTTGTGATATTAGAAAGCAAGCTAAGGTTGGCTTCGATTTTTAATATCTTCTCCGTACCTTCAGCTTTAGAGTTTTTGTCTTTAGCCTGTTCATTTTTAGTAAGTGTAATCTTGATATTTTATTTTTATTACAGAAGAAGGCGACTTGAGATTTAGCGAAAGGTTTTAAAGAGGTTTTATTTTGATTGATTTGGGAGTTAAGATTGTTATTAGACTAGCCCTATAGTCTAGTGGTCAAGGACGTCGGGTTTTGGTCCCGGAAACCGCGGTTCGAATCCGCGTAGGGCTAAAGAATCTTTGATTCGCTATTGCTACGGGCATCCTCGTCTGGCTCACGCCGACTGTGGTGCTCCTCGCAGCTGCGAACAAAGAGGTTCAAACATGGTAGGGCTATTTATTGAATGAATTTTATTTAACGTGATTAAAAATTTATGCCAGGTTTGTTTCTTCTTCTGTAATTTGTTTTTCATCTATTGCTTCTTTTGGTTGTTCCTTTGCCGGGCCGAGAATTTCAAACATCCTTATTTCGCAGAGCGCCAACGGATAAATCTTTTTGAGCTTGATGGCAAGCTGTTTTTGCAATTTGTTTGAAATGATTTCTGAAAAGATTTCTTCGGCATTGCGGGTTCTCAAATGGGGAATTAATTGTTTCTTTGCCGATTCGCGAAGAGATGCTAGAATTTTTCTAGAGACTCTTCTTCTTGTTACCATTAACGGTTTTATTCTAACCTGGAAATCCCTGCAGTTTGCTTCAAAAGAATCTTCACTGTAGTCTGTGCCCTTTCTTACGATTTTTCTTACATAGGAACTAACTAGATTTACAGATTCTGGAACGCCTATTAATTTTTCGTTTTCATTTTTTATTCTAAGGATTAATTCGAGGTTTTTACCACGCAGGCTTTTTGTGAGATCGATTTTTACAGTGCGATTGTTGAGTTCTTGGGGAGAAGAAGCATAAAGCTGGATTTTTGTTGAAATCAAAGGGGCGGAAACTTCGAAGAACATTTTTTTTACGACTTTTTTACTCTTGACCTTTTGCTTCATTTCTTTTTTTGGTTCTTGTGGTTGTTCTTTTGCCATTATTTAGACACCTTTTCTCCGATTTCGATTCTTCCAGTACGAATTGCTTTTTTTATTTGATGAGTTTTTTTGCATATTTTACATTTGTATTCTACTGTGATTCTTTTTGTCGTTTTTGTTTTTCTGTTCCATGATTTTACTGAAGGTTTGGAATATTTTCCTTTGCTTCCTGTTCCTGAACGAAGGCCTCTGGCGATGAGCCTCATATTTGAGCCGCGAGAAAGTGGGTGGGTTGCGGAACGTGCTCGCTGTTTTGCGGTTCCGACTGTATGAACTGTGTGTTTTCTACATGTTGGACAATATCGGTTTGTTTCTTTAGGTAATTTCATTTGATCAGAGTCGACTTCACATGGAACGTCGGTCTTAATAGACAAGCTCGCCTGACACGATCAGTGTGAGGGTCGTTGCTTTGACTAGGTTGGGAGTTGGGTGTTTTTAAATGTTTTGGGATTTTAAATATAATATTGCGATTTTTCTCAGAATTTTCTAGACCATAATGTTTTTAAAAGAACATTTCGAGTAAGAAAGATGAGCGAACAAGAAGTTGTTGAAGAGAAAAAATCTGCAAGGCCTAGCTGGATGAAGATGAAACCTGCGGAACTTGAGAAGATAGTCTTGGAATTAGCGAAGAAAGGCGAATCTCCTGCAATGATTGGTTTGATATTAAGGGATAAACACGGTGTTCCGAAGGCAAGACTCTTGGGAAAGAAAATAGTTCAGATTCTGAAAGAAAACAATATTACCTTGAAAGATGAAGAGAGCGCCATGAATGACAAAATTTCAAGTTTGAAGTTGCATACAGGAAAGAACAAGCACGATTATAGCGCGACGAGAGCGCTGACAAGAAGGCTTTGGGATCTTTATCATATTAAGAAGAAGGCTTAACGATTTAATGTTTAAATGGCTTAAATTTTCTGGTTCGCCTTACTCGCAACCTCGCTCGTAATTATATTAAACTTACTCTCGCAAAATTGCTCGCGCCCACATAAAATATCTTACCACCACTCCAAATCGCTTTGTGAACAGGTTTCTATTGTAAATTAAAGGATTTGTCGAATATAATTATTTAGTTTGAGAAAAAGTTAAATACCTTGTAAATAATTTAGGGTATATAAAAAATTAAGCTATTCGATGCGCAATTGGACTTGCCGTTGCGAAAGTCTGCAAGTCACATAATTGTTGCGCGTAGAACGCGCTCGCGCATCGAATTAACTTAGTTCAGTTGGTAAAAGAGGATGTTGTTTGATAAAATAAAGGAAGCGATAAGGCGAATTGAAGTGGCTAGCCAAACTAAGTCATTGAGAGTTATAAGTCATTTTGATACTGATGGTGTGACGAGCGCTGCGATTTTTTCAAGGGCGCTGGCGAGGTGGGGAAAGTCTTTTTCCATGGAAATTGTGAAAAGCCTGGATGAAGATTTTGTCAAAGGGATTGGGGAGAAAGACGTTCTGATTTTTCTTGATTTGGCTTCGGGAAGCCTGGATTATCTGAAAGACAAGAAGACAGAAGTTTTTGTTTTTGACCATCATGAGATTGTGCAGGAAGTGCCTAGCAATGTTTTCATGGTGAATCCTTCTTATGAGAAAGAAGAGAATTTGTGCTCTGCTACGATTTGTTATCTGTTTGCTAAAGAGTTAAGTAACGTGAATAAAGACCTTGCGAATTTGGCGGTGATTGGGACCGTTGGAGATATCATGGATAAGAATTATGGGAAAGTTTTCAGCTCGGTTTTGAGTGATGCGGAGACGACTGTCAAGAAGGGGATTTTGCTGTATCCTTCAACGAGACCGCTAGACAAGGCGCTGGAATACAGTTCGCAGCCGTACATTCCAGGAGTTAGCGGGAGCAGAACGGGAGCTCTTGGATTGCTTAGAGATGCGGGAATTGAAAGTGACGGAGGAAAATACAAAGCGCTTTATGAACTGAATGATGAAGAAATGGGAAGACTGATTACGGCGATTTTGTTGAAGAGCAAGAGTGAAGTCAACGAAGAAGGACTGGTTGGAAATTTGTTTCTTGTAAAGTTTTTTAACAAGCTTGAGGATGCGAGGGAGCTTTCTGCTTCGATAAATGCTTGCTCGAGAATGGATTCTCCGGAAATTGCTTTAGGTTTCTGCATGGGAAACAAATATTGCAAGGAAGAAGCGGAGAAGGTTTACATAACTTACAAGCAGAGTCTTGTTGCTGCGCTGAAATATGTTTCTGAAAGCGAGAAAGTTGAAGGAAAAGATTATATGATTATAAATGCAAGAGATAGGATAAAGGATACAATTATTGGGACGGTTGCTTCGATTCTTTCGCATTCGCCTCTTTACAAGGAAGGGCTTGTGATTGTTGCGTTGAGCTATAATGAAGACAAGATAAAAGTCTCGGCGAGAATTGCGGGAAGACAAGGAAGGAATCTTAGAGAACTTTTGCATAGAGTTGTTGTTCCGATTGGGGGAGAAGTTGGGGGACATCCTAATGCTGCGGGATGTCTGATTTCTCGCGGGGCCGAGGACAAATTTATTGAGGAATTGAGGAAAGTTCTTGATGTTGAAGTTGTGAAGGTTTAAACCTTCACAATGTGATGAATGATTCTTTGAAGTTCTAAATAGCTTAAGAGTTTGCCGATATCTCTCGGGTTTTCTTTTAATTTTTTAGTTTATTTTCTGCTTCCTGCCGAATTGAGTTATCTAATTTTCTAAAATCTCGAACAAATTCTTTATCGAAAATAAGAGTATGGCTCGTCAAAACAAAACGCCTTAAGACTTTTTAATGTTTTTCTAAATCATCTTTCTTTTTTCAATAATGTGCTAATTGCAAAAGACTATCTTAAAGTTCGGTAAACTGTAACTTGGATTTTTCAACAAAGCAAAGAGTCTAGAAAAGCTTAAAACGGCTACTTTTTATAACATTGAATGGTAAACGATCCGGAAAGCAAGTTTGTTAGAGCAGTTTGTACGAGGTGCGGGAACAGCCAGGTTTTATTTGGCAAAAGCTCTACAAGAGTGAAGTGCGACAAGTGCAATAAACTGCTTGTTGAGCCGAAGGGCGGGAAGACAAGAATAAGGACAATGGTTAAGGAGGTGTTTACTGAAGATGGACTTAAAAAAATTTAAGTTGAAAAAGAACTTTTTAAATTCCATTTTCATTGTAAGGAACTAAAATGGACTTAAAGGAAGATGAGATTGTTCTCTGCAAGGTTAAGAAGATAGAAGGCACGGCGGTATTTCTTGAGATTGAGGGCTGCGAAATTGAAGGGCATATGGTTTTGAGCGAAGTCGCTGCTGGAAGGATAAGGAACCTTAGGCAGTATGTGTCGCCCGGAAGATTGATTGTATGCAAGGTGCTAAGAATTAACCCAGAGCATGTTGAATTGAGCTTGAGGAGAGTTACTGGAAGAGAAAGAGATGGCGCTCTTGACTTGTACAAAAAGGAAAAGGCTTTCAGAAGCGTTTTGAAATTTGTAGGGGAAGATGTTGACAAAGTAATTTCTAAGATAAAAGCGGAGAACAATCTTGGAGAATTCCTTCTGGAAATTCATGAAGACGAGTCTTTGCTTGAGAAATACATGGATAAGGAAAAGGCCGCTAAGGTCTTGGATGTTCTTTCAGAGAAAGGAACCGCGGAGAAGGTTGTTACAAACGGGATAAAATTAAGGTCTGATTCTGAGGACGGGGCGAATGACATAAAGATGATTTTGGATGTTGACGCAAAAATTCATTATCTTGGAGGAGGAAGGTTTAACATCGCTGTTTCTGGAAGGGATTTCAAAGATGCGAATGTGAAAATGCAATCTGTCGTTGGGACGATTGAAAAGAGGGCAAGAGAAAGGAAAGCAGTTTTTGAGATAGAGAAAGAAAAATGAAACTGAAAAAATGTTCTAATTGCGGGAAGTACGGTTTGGGAGAAAAGTGTTCTGAATGCGGAATGGAAATGAAAGAGGCGTATTATAAATTTGTTAGGTTAAGAGATGTGAAAGAAAATGGGAGAGTTTGATTTTGGAAGAGATGTTGTTAGCTTTTTGTCTATCTTGATTACGTTTGTCGCATTTGTGTTGACGTTAATTTCTCCAGATGAACTTGGCAAATATATCATTCCGTTAATCGTTGTGTTTTTTGTAGTCCTTGGAGTTTACGTGATGAATTATTTACGAAAGCTGACAGAATCTCAAGGTATTGAAATAAGAAAACTTAACGAAAAGCTTAATATATACAAAGAGATTGGTGAATTAAGAGCCAAGGTTGATTTAATATTTAATAGTCAAATGGAAAAAAGAGGAAAGTCTGATGCTGTGGAATTAATTATAAGGGTAATTCAGATTGGGGCGATTCTTTTTGCGGCATATATTATTCTTAAAGCTATAAACGTCTTATGATGATGAACTTTTAGAAAAGGGTTTTTTGAGCAATTTCTTTCTTAACGATTTCCATGTCGGCTTCCCATTGCCCCAGAAGAGAACGGTTGTAAATTATTGCGGCGGGGTGAAATAATGGAATGAGTTTTATTTTCATTCCGGAAAGGTTGATGTATCTGACTTTGCCGTGGACGGAAGTGATGCCTTGCTGGTCTTTCATCTTTTCAGGATTGCAATCAGAAAGAAAGAATTTTGTTGCGTAATTTCCTAGGGAGCAGATTACTTTTGGTTTTATTTCTTCGATTTGTTTTAGAAGCCAGGGAGTGTGGGCTTTAATTTCTTCTGGAAGAGGGTCGCGGTTTTCGGGAGGGCGGCATTTCAAGATGTTTGCGATGTAGATATCTTCAAGAGAAAGGCCTACTTTTTTTAACAGCTCATCAAGGTTTTTTCCTGCTGCGCCTACGAAAGGAATTCCCTGCTCGTCTTCGTTTCTTCCAGGAGCCTCGCCAACAAATAAAATGTCCGCGTTAGGATTTCCTTTTCCGATGACAATGTTTTTGCAGTTCTTGAAAATTTCTGTTTCTTTTACTAACCGAATGTGTTCTGGGTCCATGGGTGTTTGAAAAGGTGGAAATATATAAGTTTAGTGTTGATATATTTTTTAGGTGTAGCGATTGAAAGGAACCCTGTATTGTTTTAACCATGGGGCCGAATTTCAATAACGAAAGGGCATGTTAATTGTAGGCATGAATAAGCAAAATAATAACTTCACCCTACCGACCGTCTTGTGATGATATCTCTTGGAACGGGTGCAAATGAAATGCTCTCTGCTTTAGCCGAAAGTGGTTTAGTTAAACAGTCAAAGGCACAATTTAAAAATAATTTATTCTATATTTTAAGATGAGCAAACGAAAAGTATTTAGATGGCAAGAGAGAACCTGGACGTGCGGGCCGGCAGCATTAAGGCATGCTTTGAGTGGGCTTGGAATAGAGAAGACGGAAAAGTATCTAGCCAGAGTTTTGAATACGACTAGGCTCAGAGGGACGAAGAATAGAGATTTTGTTAAAGTAGCGAAGCATTTTAATCTGAAGTTTGTTGTTGAAAAAAATTCTTCGATAGGAAGACTGGGAGATTTGATTGGGCAGGGGTATAAAATAATTGTGTGTTATTTTTCGAAGATAAATGATTCGGGACATTATGCAGTAGTAGAAAAGATTGGGAAGAATCTTATTTATTTGGATGACCCTTCTTTGGGACCGAGAATAAAATACACGAAAAGTTATTTTTCGAAAATCTGGTGGAGCCAATATGACGAAGAAAGAAAATGGTTTATTGCAATTAGGAAATAGACCTTGTTGAAAATCTTCTTGTGAATTGTTTGCTACTCGCGACCACGCGCGAAGTATGCCAACTAAATACTCGTCGCGTAATCGCTCGCCTACCCGCCCAGATTGTTTTGACTTGCAGTTAACTGACGAAGTCGAACGATATTCTTCATTCGAAGCAGCCAACGCAAGTCAAATTATTTATCGCAAACAATTCTGATTTTCTGATAGGTTTAGGATTCCCACCCCAACTTTCGAAGCCGCCACTCCCATCAAGATAGTAAACTCATAATTTACTTTTTCAACAGAGCTTTGTGATTAGGAAATAATTAAAAAGGCAGATTTTTATTGTGGTTTATGGGAACGTCGGATAAAGAAAGAACGCTTGTTTTGATTAAACCTGATGGGGTGGTTAGGAATCTGATTGGGAAGATAATAACGCGATTTGAAGACGCTGGCTTGAAGGTTATTGGGATGAAGATGGTTTGGGCGGATGAGGATTTTGCGAGGAAGCATTACAGGGCAGAGCTGGATGAAAGGTATAAAGAAGTTGAGAAGAAATTTGGAAGGAATGTTAGAAATGAACTGGTTAAGTATATTAAGGAAGGGCCGATTGTGGCTTTTGTTCTGGAGGGAGTTGACGCGATAAAAGTTACGAGAAAAATTGTCGGGAGCACATATCCTAATGATATTTCAAAGGATTACGCGAACGCTAAGAATGTAATGGTAAGAAATTTGATTCATGCTTCTGAAGACAAGGAAAACGCAGACATTGAGATTGTTCTTTGGTTTACGAAAAATGAATTGCATTCTTACAAGACAGTTCATGATATAGTCTGCTTTGAGGAATAATTCTACGATAGTTAGATTTTAAAAAGATAGTTCTGATTGTATTTTAGTTTAGTGGGCCCTCATAGTTTATCGGATAGAACGTGACCTTGCGGAGGTCAAGAGCGAGGTTCAATTCCTCGTGGGGGCATAAAATAGATATGAAGGTTCTCTCTTATTATTGAGATGAAAGGTTCCAGCTTTAAAAAGATAGCTACTCTGGAGAATAGTCTTTTATCATCCTTAAGACAATTTAGGTTTATCAAAAGCCACCCATCTATGTTTGGATTTTAGGAATGCGCCAGAACCCTGCACTGCTTTAGCTGTGAGTTGAATGGCGCAAGTATTTATTCTAAAAATAATATAAAAAAGTGAACAAGATTGTTG
>JAGVWX010000022.1 GCA_018304105.1 Candidatus Pacearchaeota archaeon
CCAATGCTTGGATTGAGTGAAGAAACAACAGATGCATTGTCAATATCCGCAGGACTTGGAGTTTTCTCAGGGGAAGCTGTCAAGGGCTATTTAGCAAGTAATCCTGAATTTTTAGCCAACACTTTCGGGAAGAACTTTATTGGAGACCTTTCTGCAACACAAGCAGGATGGGCTGCAGGCATTGGCGTCGGGGTTGTGGCTTTCATCTTATTATACAAGGAAACAGAAAAAAAAGTTGTGACGTTCTCCTGCCTTCCTTGGCAGCCGTCAACCGGAGGAAGTCATTGCGAGGAGTGCAATACTCAGAAAGGAGGACTGCCTTGCAGCGAATATCAATGCAAATCTCTGGGACAAAGCTGTGAACTAGTGAACAAGGGAACAACTGAAGAGAAGTGTGTTTGGGTTAACAGGCAGGATGTAAACCCTCCGACAATAACACCAATGGCATCTGCTTTGGAAAATAATTTCAAGTATTCTCCTGACAACGCCATAAATCCTCCTGATAGAGGTGTTAAAATAGAAAATTTCCAATCGCGAGACGTCTGCATCCCCGCATTCACACCATTGAGATTCGGTGTTGAACTTAACGAACCTGCAAAATGCAAGATTGACATATTGAGAAAACAAGATTTTGAATCAATGGAATTCTTCATGAGCGGAGGACTATTAAGATATAATCACACTTATGCATTAAGTTTGCCTGGAAAAAATTCAGTCGAGGGAGAAAACATCACATTAATCAACGACGGAAACTATGAACTATATGTAAGGTGTGAGGACGCCAACGGAAACTCCAACACGGCAAATTTTGTTTTCAAGTATTGCGTTGATCCCGGTCCGGACACAACACCTCCGCTGATTGTAACAACAAACATAAAAAACAAAGCACCTGTCGCATTCAACAAAAACTCTGTCGACATTGAAGTTTTCACGAACGAGCCTGCACAATGCAGGTGGAGTCACAACAACAAAGATTACGACACGATGACCGAACAAATGACCTGCTCGTCGAGCATATTTGATTTCAATGCACAGTCATTATACAAATGTTCGACAACACTAACAGGATTGAAAGACAAGACAGAGAATAAGTTTTATTTCAGATGCAAGGACAAGCCAAATGCACCTGAAAATGAGAGAAATGCAAATGAGGAGTCATATGAATTTTCTTTGATTGGAACGCAACCAATTGTCATAGATTCTGTGACTCCTGATAATGAAACAATAAAAGATTCGACAGACTCAATAAAAGTTCCAATAAAAGTAAAAACATCTGCAGGCTTCAATAAAGGAGAAGCAATCTGCTATTATTCTCCAACAGGAAAAGAAGGAAGCTACATAAAGTTCTTTGACACGGGAGGATTTGAGCATTCACAGGATTTGTTCCTAACCGAGGGAGACTACGACTATTTCATAAGATGCACCGACCTCGGCGGAAACTCAGATAATGAAGAAATAGATTTTGACGTCGAAACAGACACTTCTGTCCCATCAGTGGTGAGGGCCTTCAGGGAAGAAAATTTCCTTAAGATAATAACTTCTGAAGAAGCAGAGTGCAGATATTCGACATTCAGTTGCAACTATCTTTTTGACGAGGGAACTCTGCTGACAGTAGCCGATAAAAAAAATCACTTTACTGACTGGAATGCGCAGAAAGACCTTTTCATAAAATGCCGAGATGGATTTGGAAACGAGCCCTTACCAGACAGGTGCAGCATAACTGTGCAAGGGAATGATTTCTGAATTGAAAATATTAATACTAATTTAGAAGAATCTGAAGTTAAGCAATTACAATACAAGTTGCTATCAAAAAATTTTGAAGTAAAGACTATAACACAAAAGTGCCCCTGCAAGGTTCAAACCCTCATAGGTGAAATCTCAGCCGAACTGTTAGTACTCACTTATTTGTTGGTACACCTTGCTCAGGCAAAACATAAAGGAAAAAAGAGTATATTAATTTTTGGTTGTTGTGCATTACTAAACAATATCAAAAAAAACCTTAAATTAATAAAATCAAATTTCTTATTGTTTCGATGAAGAAAAAGAGGGGGCAAATTTTCTTGTTGGGGTGATATTAATTTACTTTTCATATACCGGAGTGATAAAACAATCGTTGCCACCTGAAGCGCAAGGTGTTTATTCATTTGTACGGGAATGTGTTGAAAAAGAAGCTGTTAAGGTTATTTACGAAGTTGGGAAAAATGGGGGATATTTTTTTCCACCAAACAAATCAACAGATTCAGGGGTTGCAATTTATTATGAAAACGGAAAGGATTATATGCCCTCAAAAAAACAAATTGAAGATGAGATTTCTTTTTTCATGAATAAAAAATTATTTTTCTGTACGAAAAATTTTGTTGATTTTACAAATCTGGAAATAACTCAAGGTGATATAGGGACAAAAACAACAATTATGGAAGATGAAGTAATTTTAGATGTAGATTATCCCATAACCATAAATAACCAAGGGGGTGCAACGCGTATCAATGACTTTAGATTTAATCTCCCAGTTAGAATGGGCATTATCCATGATTCCATTAACTACATAACACAAGAACAGTTAAGCCACGAAAGTATTTGTGCTTCATGTCTTCTTGAAATCTCAGAAAAAAATGACTTATACGTTGAGATTATGGATTATGATGAAAATACAATGATATTCATATTCAGAGATGAAAATTCAAAAATAAACGAGGTAGTCTTTGTTTGGGCTTTTGCAAACAAATACAAAATAGAATGAAAGCAAACAACAGAAAATTATTTCTTTTAATATTAATGTCTGTTTTGTTGTTAAATTTGGTATCTGCGGGCGCTGCTGCAATAATCGGCATGAAAGGATTAGAAGTTCTAAATCCTGGCGCTGCTGCCGCAGTAAATCAAATTATTTGTTTAACAGAACCACTATCATGCGCGGCAGGTTTTGTTGTTGGACAAGTTCAATCAGAGGTTATCAGCACTCTTGCAAAAGAAAGTCCTGAAACAGCCAAGATGATTATTGCTTACAATCAGATTAAAGGGGGAATAAATGATGGGGCGGAAATATTGGAAGAATTTGAGATGGATTCAAATGGAGAAATTACGACCGGAAAAATGTTGTTTGGAGACGAAAAGGTTTCCAATATAGGAAATTTAATCGGAAGTGGAATCAAGGCAGAAGATATATCTGTTAAAGGAGTTGAATTATCCAAACGGGGTGAAACAACCACAATTGCATTCTCTAAAGAAGAGAGCATTGTAAACATTAAAGGAAATAAATTTGAGAACATAGTTTCTCAAGATAAAGCCGGCCTTCCAACATTCATTGAACTTGATTCAAATGGAGGGATTAATGAAGCTAGATTTACTGTAAACGAAAATGGAGGGGATTATGTTTTTGGGAATACTATTGTAAATGCTCCGCCAAATTCTAAAGTTTCTTTCAATAAATACACGGGAATAAACATAAAGGTTGAAGATGGAGGTCAAATAACAAATCTTCCAATGATAAAAGATGGACTTCAAAATTCAGGTAATTATGAAACAGTAATGGAAGGAAAAGAATTTACACTTCCAAATGGAGCAAGAGTTAGTGGGAAAATTATTCAGCGTGGTGAAGAAACATTTGTAAACCTTGATGATGGAACCAAGATTGAAGAGGTAGAATTTTTTAAAGACCAGAATAATCTCCAATATACTGGAGAAATTCAAATCTTTTTTGATGGTGAAAAACGAGGTGGAAATTCTGCTTCTTTTGATTTAGAAAATAAAAAAATTTTGCTGAATTCAGAAAATGGCAATTTTATAAGTCGATTCAATGAAGGAAACTCTTTTATGAAAGTTGATAAAGGAGATTTTGCCGCAATACAAAATTTTCCAAATTCAGAAATTGAGATTCAAAATCGCGATAACGAAGGATTGATACCAAGAGTCTCAACTGAAGGAGATTTTGTCATTTATGAAGATGGAAAGAAAATTGAGAACTCCAATGGAAAAATTAACATACATGATGAGGGTTATAAAAAGACAACGACAACTTCTCCGATAGAAATATTTGTTTTGGGAGATGATAACATACTTGGAGAGAGAAATACAATCATTGTAGACAATTTTAATAGAATTGCAATTGGACAAAGAGATGACGATGAAATATCAATAAATGAGGGAAATATTAACATTAAAATCTCAAAAAGAGTCAAATACAATTACCCCACAAAAGAAAATATAGAAGTTTTGACTGGCAAGGAAATTGTTTTTGAAGATGTCTCAGAGGGGTCTGAATACTTAGCCCTCGGCAGATTAAGAGATTATCTAGATAATACTCCAAATGAAATAAAAAATGTCGTTGCAGGCATAAAGTTCAAGGGAGGTATAGGGGCACATGCTAGACCTGACGGAAATATTATTTTTGGTGTTGATAAAACAGCAAGAGGGATGGAGAATTATGATTTTGATTATGAAACATTAAGGCACGAATTTGCACATGCCCTCCAGCTAAAGCAAATTGACAAAGAAAAGGGTGATAAATTTTTAGAATATTTATATAACAAACAGGATGGGTTCTCTACAGGCAGTGGTTTACTAAATGCTTTTGATAAAATAAATAGAGACATAGCAGAATCACTAGCTGAAACTACACCTTTTGAGAAAGAGTGGGCTGAATCAGGAGGATACAATTTTATAGATGAACCGATACCGGAAAATATCGTAAATATAAAGACCATCATGATTATAACTAAAGAATACACGGACGGCTCATTAAAAAACGGCGGATTTGTTAATGAGTATGGTAAAACAAATATCTACGAAGATGTTGCAACTTTTACGGGGAAGGTAGCAGCAAATCCTTCATTTTTTAAAGGACATATAGACCCAAAAAGCCCCGACTACAATCCAATCTATAGAAAAAAACTGGATTTGTTAAATAAGTATAAATTCATATCGGAACAAGAATACAACAAAGTTCTGGAGGAAGCAGGAGTAAAATGAAAGAAGAAATTATTTTTTTAGTATCGATTTTATTTTTTATTGGTTTCATCTCTGCAGTCCAAGAACCATTTATTTATTACAAATTAAACCTTGATTACTCATACGGAAACTTATCAATAAATTCAACAGAGATTGAGTTTTCAAACAGACATATTGAGAATAATTTTGGATTTTATTCTGCAATGGTTTTGGATTTTGATGGAAATATACTAAACTTAACGTTTTTTGATGTGCCAAATGTTATTTTTTATGATGCAACAGATCCAGAAACCGGTAAAATCACGGGAGGGGGATTAATGGAATTTAATGAAACCCAATCTGAAATTTATGTTCCTTACTATAAAAATGCCAAAGAGATGGTTATTTATGACCAAAATACAAACGAATTGATAAGAAAAAGTGTTAGGGAATATTCAGATATAAGAAACTTATCTGATAATACGGGTAATCTTAATGACAATGGAAAAGAAGGTGGCAATCTAGAAATTCAAAAAAATAATTTCATTGAGAAACTCTCCGAATATTGGTGGATTTTGGCCATTGTCTTTATTATTTTACTGATTATCTTATTCACTTCGATAAACAAGCGAAAGTAAGTTAATTTTTTATACTTTTAAAAACTAACACAGCAATGGAAACAAAACGCTCGCAGATGCAATTATCTTTCGGAATGATTTTTTCCATAATACTCATCGTGATATTCATCTCTGTTGCTGTCTTCGCGATAATGAAATTTCTTGACATACAAAATTCCGTAGAAGTTGGTAAATTTGGTAATGAT
>JAGVWX010000014.1 GCA_018304105.1 Candidatus Pacearchaeota archaeon
TTGAAGCCGCGAACAACTATGTGAGAAATCAGGACAGGCATCATGGAACTGTTTGGGTGATGGAAGACTGATGTTTTGCCGTCGTGGGAAGCCGCACTCTGCCCGCAGGCAGATTTGACTCCGCAGAGTCAAACCTTCAGGGTGCGGAGGATGTCACCTCTAATAATAATCGTTTAAGTTCTGATTCTGGGGAGGGATGATTTTCGGTCATATATGCGAAAGAAAGAAGTGTTTTTTAAAGGTATGGTTGAGAACCAAAATAAATAAAAAGGCCTGTTCTTTTGAAGGGTTATGGGACTTCTTGAACGTCCTGAGCTTGGCCGGGTTGGTTCTGATTGGAACAAAATTGCAAGACTTGAAGAGAGAAGGTGTGACGGGAAAGATAAAGCTCAGACGAGGCAAATTTATAATAGAGTTGTGATGGGGGCTTGGTGCGATTTAACTTGCGAGACTTTAATGTTGTTTGCTGGTTTGACTGCTTTGTATGAAGCGGTTGAGAACAGGTTGGATTATTCTGGTGCGTGCCTACTTGTTGGCGGCGTGTTAATGGTTGCAGACAATTATTTCGAAAGAACGAGGAGAAATTATTTGAGACGACTTGAAGCTGAAGAGAGAAAAAGGATTTAATTAGCGATAATAATCTGCGAGACCGTTTTGTTCGATATAGGCGCGCATTTTTGCTAAGGCTGCTGCTTCGATTTGCCTGATTCTTTCTCCTGTAACGCCAAATTCTTCTCCGATTTCTTTCAATGTTTTTTCTCTTTTTTCGTAGTATCTTTTTCTGATTGTTTTTCTTTCTACAGAACTAAGGATTTCTTGTGCCAGATTAACCGTTCTTTGCGCTTCGTCAAATGAAAAAGAATTTGCTTCAGGCAATCTGTCAAGATCGTCTGGTGACATCGGTTGGACAAAGTCCCCCCAGCATTCGTTCTTTTTTTGTTTTCCCTTGAGTTCAGGAATTGGTTTTCTTTTCTTGAAAGCGATAAGTTGCGCATGGCTCTCGAATCCATAATCTTCTCGTGCGATGAAATCTTCATAGTCGCTTGCGGTTTCAATGCCCCACCTGTCTAAATTAAGTTGCCGCCACCAAGAAATAGAGCCATAGTTCCTTACGATGCTTGCTTTTTGTGCTTCTCTGAGAGTCGTTCCTCTTTCGATTGCTTGTTTTTGAAGTCTTTCATAATGACTTTGGTCATTTCGTCCAGCACGAACGTATCCGATTATAGTGTCTTTAGAAAGTCTGACTAACGGAGCGATTTCTCTGGCAACTTGCTTTATCGGCTTAGTCGGGTCGTCCAGTTCTCTTACTCTTAACTCTAGCAGTGATGTCATGTCAATCTGGAAAATTAGCTGTTCTTAAATCTTCTTATAGAAACAATTCTAATTCTGAAATAGCTTTAATTATCTGGCTCGCTTTGCTCGCTCAGTATTGCGATGATAATGAATATTGGAAGATAGTTTCAATTTTCAGATGTCGATTATTATGGCGATTGTTTTGGTTTGCCGTCTAAGTAGAATGTTTGCTAAGAAAATTTATTCGATCCCCGTTGCGCCCTTCGGCATTCCGCCGAATTCAGATGGAGACATTGCGGTGCTCGCGTTTTCATGTTTAACTTCTTTTTCAGCTTTTTCTTTTGGCTTGTTTTGGTCTGGGAAAATTTCTTCAAGCTTTTTTGCGCCTGCCTTTACCACTTTCATATTAAGCTGGACTACCTTTTCGGAGATAGTCTTTCCCCTTACTGTCTTTCTTAGTCTTAAGCCGCCCCGCGCTCTCGGTTTTTTCTTCTTTAGGCCTTTTGGCTTCGACCACATGCCCCAGCCTTTTGAGAGAAGGAGTTTTTTTAATCCGATGCCTTCAACGTCCTTTGACATTGGGAAACCTGAAATGTCTGAACCGCCAGTTATTTCTAATTCGTAACCTTCAAGTTCCGGCTTGATTAATTTACCTAGTATTTTATCGCCAACAGATTTGCCTGCCAAGACTTCGCTAGGAATTTCTAATTTCCAAGCGTGTTTCTTATCTGAAATGTTTAATTTAAGTGGCATAGTAAAGTAATTTGGAGATAGGGGTTTTTAAAAGTTGGGATTTGTTGAAAATCTGTTTTTGTGAATTGTTTGCACCCACCCTCCCGCCCAGAAGAAATTAATAAACCAACACTGACGAAGTCAACTCCTTGCAGTTGTTGAGGCAGCCAAACCGTCTTGTGATGATAATGTTGGTTGGGAAATAAATATGTTTAGAAATTTAGCCAGGGTCTATATTTTACATTCCCCAGCCGTCTTTAACTCTGTCTTCAATAGTCTCTTATTCTCAGGCCTTGAATTTTCTCAAAATGCTTTTTGTTTTTTGTCACAAGAGTCTCGTTGTTTTGCATAGCTATTGCTGCAATCATTATATCGGTTGAAGGAATTGTCTCTCCAGAGATTATTAGTTTCGCCTCGATTTCTCCGGCTTTTATGGCGCTTTCGGCATCTAAAGAAAGAACAGACATAGATGATAAAATATCAATAATCTCTTTCTTTTCATCCCTCTTTTGATTTAATGAAGCAGAGCTCATGAGCTCCATTAACGAAGGAGAAGCGATAGTTATTATTTGCTTTCTTTTTATTAGTTCTTCAAGAAGTGTCTTTATTTGCTCTTTTCCTCGGATTAAATCTACTAAAAACGAAGTATCTAAACAAGCCATTTTATTCTGTTAAGAGGCTTTTTATTCTCATAGCCCTTTTTTTATCGGCAATTTCTCTTGCCTTTCTGATTTTATTTAAGTTGTCTTCAAATTCTTCTCCAGCTTTGCCTTTAAGCATACCAAAAAGTTTGGTCAATTTTTCTTTATTGCTAAATTCACGAGTTATAATCTCTGAAAAACTTTCATTTTCCCTCATTTTTTTTCTTAATAATAAGAAATAAGCTTCTTCTGTTATAGATATATTTTTTGTTGCCATACCCACACATATGTGTGGGTATTTATATATTTTCTGGTTAAATTCCCCAGTTGTCTTTGGTTTTTCTCTTTATTTCAGCTAGTTCCTGTAAAGCGCGAAGCTCGCTTTGCGAGAGAAGGTCTTTGTTTGCTTTGAATTTTTTGAACTGGCTTTCGCCGATGTCTGAATACAGGTAATGAGATTCTTTTAATCTTCTTTCAAAGTTAACTCCTGGAAGGGCAATTGCGACTTCTTGGCCTTCGGAGGCTTCGTTCACTGATGCTCTTTCGAGTTGTAACGATTTTACTCTTGCGATTTTTTCGTCTTTTTCGTCTATTAAGTGCAGGCCGGTTTTTAATTTTCCTGCGAGAACTTTGACTCCGAAGATTGCCGGATTTAAATTTCTGAAAACGTGCTGATGCAATATTTCGAGTTTACAAATCTGGGCGAGTTCCATCAAACGAGATTTTTCAATTTGAGCATGTTTGTTTTTTCTCCATTCCTGGAGGTTTTCAATTAATTTGTAAACTACATCGCTTGTTAGGATTTTTATGTTGCCTGGCTCGATATCCTCGTCGATTTGGACGTTAAATCCTACAATTATCGCGTCCAATGGATTAGTTTCTTCGTTTGCTTTTGCGGAAATTAAATCTGCCTTTCTTATAGAGCCGATGCTCGCTTTTACAACCTGGATGTTTTCTTGCTTGAGCAAAGTTAAGAGGGCTTCTAAGCTTCCCAAGGAATCTGCTTTTACAATTATTCCTTTCTTGTCTAGTCTGATTGCATGAGAAAGTTCTTTTTTGAAATTTTCTCCGATAACGCTGAGATCGTTGTCGATTTTTTGGAAAGGCATTCCGGAAAGAATTCCTTCTTTGTTTGTTAAGTGCAAACGCAATCCTGTCGCCGCTGTAACTTTTTCTTTTGGTTTGTATTTGAATGAAAGGGGTTCGATTTCTTCGATTGCTCTAATTTTTGTGACGATTAAATCATTGAAACTCGCAATAGCAATTTCGTCACCTTCTTTGAGTTCGCCGTCGTAAAGTATTGCTTCTATCGATTCCATGGACTTATCTTTTTTTACTTCAATAATTACGCCCCTTGCTTCATCTGAAATTTTGAGCCTTTCTTTAAGAAATTTCTGGGATAAACCGCATAAAGTTAAAAGTAATTCTGGGATTCCTTCTTTTGTTCTTGCCGAACAAGGAACTATTGAAATTCTTTTAGTAAAGTCAGATACTTCATAATAAAGGTCTGATTCGAAACCGTGCTGAGACAATGCGCCCTGAAATGTCAAGAGAGCTTCTTGAAATTCTTGTGAGACATTTAACGCTTGAGACTCGATTGATTCTTTTAACGATTTATCTTTTTGGGTGTGCCAGCCAGATATTGTGTCGATTTTGTTTAGAGCGATTAGGAAAGGAGTTTTGTGAGCTTTGAGGATTTGAATGACTTCGGCTGTTTGCGGCTTGATGCCTTCTTTTATGGCGACGACTAAAATTGCTAAATCGGCAAGACTTCCACCTCGTTTTCTAAGATTTGTGAATGCGGCGTGACCAGGAGTGTCGATGAAAAGGAAGCCAGGGATTTCTAATTTGATATTGTGTTTTTCAATTAAAGGGCAGGCGCGTTTTATCTGCGTTAAAGGATATTTCGTGAAAGAAATTTTCTGGGTGATGCCGCCGGCTTCGCCTTCCTGGACAGAGCTGCCTCTAAAGCAATCAAGGATTGAGGTTTTTCCGTGGTCTACATGGCCAGCCACTGTTACGATTGGCTGGCGGATTTTTGTTTCGATTTCCATGAAAAGAGGAGCAAGGAGGGGGTTTTAAAGTTTATTGGTTTATTAAAAAATGGCTTCAATTTTCAGATATTAATATTATTAATCAACCAGCCGGACTTGGTTTTTGTGGGCAAGAGAAATTTATGAGCAGAAAGTTATTATTTTGTTTATTCGACTAATCTTTGAATATAACTTTTCGAGCTTGGAAAAGTTTATTAACCCTAATTTTGAAGTGCGGAGATGACAAAAAAAGAAGAAGTAGTTGAGGAAGAGAAAGAAAATGAGAACGACATCCTAGAAGTATTCGAAGATGGGGCGTTGGACGAGTTGGACGAAGAATAGTGTAATTCTGGAATAGTAACAAAAGGAAAGGTTTATATAATTCTGGTTTATGAAAAAGTAGTAGGAAATGCTCTTTTGGAGCAGGAAATAAGAAGATGATTGAATATGAAGATGCGGAAGGAATGCGGAGACGGCTTATCTTAGTTAAAGAAGGAATTGGAAGAGGACCTTTAGGCGTGCCTAGATATTTTGTTAAAGTTTATGATCTTCTTGATGATTCTTCTCAAGCTGTTGAAGTTACTTTTCGTACATGTTATAAGGCTTTGGCTGACAGAAAAAACAGAAATAAGAAACCTAAGGATTATTTTGTACCCGCGTTTGGAAATGGAGAACCAGAAAGGGGGGTTTGTTAGTTAAGATGAAACAAAAAAAGCTTTCAAGATATTTTAGAAGTAATAAAGGAGATTGCTAAAACATAATGAAACAAAAAAAGCTTTCAAGATATTTTAGAAATAATAAGGAGAATAGCTAAAACATAATGAAACAAAAAATAAGCATTTCGATTGAAGAAGAAAAGGTTAAGGAGTTAGATGAATTGCTGAAGAAAAGCAAGTTCAGAAGCAAGTCGCATGTTATGGAAGTCGCGCTTGAGAAGTTGCTGGAGGGGGAGAAATGAGATACCATGACGTCTGCCGTTATTCTGGAGATGATTGTTTTGGAAAGATAGAAGAATACGACGAGAGCAAGGATAGCGTATTGCTTCAGTTTCAGAATTGCCAGGCGGATGTTGCTTACAAAGATGGAAAAAAGGAAGTCATTGGCCAGCTTAGATTACCGCCGAGATACATCTTGAGGCTGTCAGAGGGTGCGCGGCTCGGGCTTGAGATGGGCGGTGAAGACGCAACGGCTGATGGAAAATATAAATTTCGAAATGATGATATTTTCTGGTTCAGTTCTTCGCTTCTGGAAAAATTGCTACAAGAGAAAATTCATGACGCTGTGAGTGTTAGAGTTGTCGCAAGAAGTAAAGGAAAAAGTAAATAAGATTAGAACGCTTCTTCTTGGATGTCTTCTTTCTTGGGCTTTGACTTGGCGGGGGAATCCTCTTTTTGTCCGGAAGGCGCTCCGACACCTAATGTGGCCTGTTCTGTTGCTTCAAGGTCTTTTTCGTCTATTGAGTTGATTGCCTGCTTGAATGCCTTGAAGTTTTCTGCCGAGATTCTTGTTCCAGCTTTGGTAAATCCGGTGTACCGCTCGGACTTGACAAACTCACGGATTGTCAATCCTTTTTTACCCCCAAAATCATCAATACGTATGACAACGTCTGTTTCAGAATTTTTTGGTATTCGGTCTATGTCCTTTTCCATTTTTTGAAGAACTTGATTTTCTATATAAATGTTAGTGTTCATTGATGAGTTATATCGGGAAATATGCTTTGAATGAGATGATTAATTGGACGCCAATTCTTGCGGCTGGCGTCTTGATTGTGGTGGCTCGCTGCGCTTCGCCCGAAAATTAATGAACCACCATCCCAAACCGACTTGTGAACAGACTTTTAATGGAAGTGTTTTGCTTAAGTCTATAATTCATTGAAATCTTTTTCTTTATATTATGAAAAAATTTATGTTAAATATTTTTCAAAATCGTATTCGCTTACTCTGGTGAAACCCCTGTTTTTCCAAAAAGCCTGCGGGTCTGTTTCAGCTTGGGGATTTTTCCGCGCGTATAATGCCAGAGCAGTAACTCCGTTTCTTCTGAATGCTTGCTCGATTGCAGTGTAAATTGAAGTGGCTAATCCAGTTTTACGCAGCCCTCGGTTAATGAAAATGCGGTCAATGAAACCTATGGGATCTCTTAATGAAAATATTGCTGTTGTTCTAGATAAAACCGGAACAGGTTCATCTCTTTGGTAGAGTATTGCAGGGAAATCATCTGAAACGCCAGTCACGACTGAGTCACTTAAGGAATACGCTCCCGAACCAATTAGCCCTTCAATGAATGCTGTTTTGATTCTTTCTATTTTCGGCAATCCCATGCGCACCTGACTGGCAAGATATTTAAAAAATGTTTGTTTTGCTTAGGTTTATAATTCATTGAAATCTTTTTGTTTTATGGTTGTGAAAACTCTTAAAATTGGAAAGTTGAAATTGAAGAATTCTTTAGTTTTGGCGCCGATGGTTGATGTGACTGATTTGCCGTTTAGGCTTTTGTGCCGACGGGCGGGCGCAGCTCTTGCGTTTACTGAAATGATTTATGTTAATGCGATTTTGCATGAGAATGAAAAGACAAAACAAATGATGAAAACATGCAAGGAAGATTCGCCTCTTGGATTGCAGATTACTGGAAATGATGTTAAGGAGTTTGAGGAATTTGTCAGGAGAAAAAAATTGTGGGAGAAATTTGACATTATTGATTTGAATTGCGGGTGTCCGTCTACTAGGATTGTCGGGACTAAAGCTGGATGTTATCTTTTGAGAGACACGGAGAAAATTGCTGCAATAATTAAGATATTGAAGACGACGGGAAAGCCAATTACTGTTAAGATTAGACTTGGGTTTTTGAAGAATGATGTTTTGGAAATTGCCAGGGCGATTGAGAAAGCAGGGGCAGATGCAATAACTGTTCACGCGAGGCTTTCAAACGATGCTTATTCGAAGAAAGCAGATTGGTCTTGGCTTGCTAGAGTGAAGAAAGAAGTGAAGATTCCTGTGATTGGAAACGGGGATGTGTTTACCGGAGAAGATGCTTCAAAAGTTTTGGAAGTTTGCGACGGGGTTATGATTGCTCGAGGAGCGATTGGAGACCCTTTGGTTTTTACGCGGGTGCTAGATTACTTGAACGGAACGAAAGATAATAAACTGGCTACGCCGAATCGTGGGGCTGTGGGTGATTTTTATAATAATCTCGAGCAATTTGAGGGATATCTAAAAATGGAGAAGAAATATTTTGGCACTGATGCCGATTTTGGAAAAATAAAATATGTTGGGGGGAAATTCCTTCGGGGTTTTGCTGGAGCTTCACAGAAGAGAGATGAGTTTATGAAACTTAAAGGGTGGAAGGAGATTGAGGACTTCGTCTTGGAGCTTGGTAACGGTCTGGTCTGAGATTTCTTGCCAGGAGGTGATAAGCTAAGAAGTATCCGACTGGAGGTTGCGCTCCGTCGTGACCAAATGTTCTTTCAACCCTCTTTTTATAAACGTCTGAACGAACTTCTTCTCTATAATGAATTTGCTCTATTAGTTCTGCTCTTTGTTTAGGCATTCCTTGAATCTGCTCTGCCCTATGCTCTCTGCCCGAAAGCTGATATGTTTCGTAGGTCACAGCTACTTCTAATAGTTCTTCGTCTTCGAGAGACCTTAATTGTTCGGAAAGCGAATCTCTTTGCTCGCTTTGTCTTTCTTGTTGTCTCTGCGTTAGTGTTTGCATAAATCTTTGGTGGCTTGCCAGATTATAAAGATTCTTGCATTCTAATCTTTATTTACAAGATGGCCAAAATAATTTGCGAGGCGCGAAGCGCCGAGTGCGCTCGATATGTTATGTCCTGGGATAAGATTCTTCGTAAGATTCATATATGTGCACGTTTACACATGGGCATGGCTACAAAAACAATTTCGATAATGAATGACGCTTACAACCTTTTAGTTAGGCATAAGATGAAAAACGAAAGCTTTTCCGATGCTATTCGGAGAATTCTTACGAAACAGGGGAATGTGTTGGAATTTGCGGAGGCGTGGAAGGATGTGAGCGACAAGGATGCTGAAGATATGAAGAAAAGTGTTTCTCAATTGCGGAAGAAATCTACTAAGAAGATTTTGCGAATAAGGCTCTAAACTTCCAAGAACTTACACATAAAATTATCAGATGATAATTTTATATAATACTTTAATTTATTTGTTTGATGGCAGAATTGAAACTTTACAACACGCTGACAAGGAAGAAAGAGAAATTTGTGCCGATTAAGAAAGGCGAAGTCGGTATGTATTCATGCGGGCCGACAGTTTATTGGTTTCAGCACATTGGGAATATTCGGGCGTATCTTTTTGTGGACACATTGAAAAGAATTTTGGAATATAATGGATACAAAGTAAAGCATGTAATTAATGTTACTGATGTTGGGCACTTGACTTCTGACGCTGACGAGGGCGAGGACAAAATGGAAAAAGCTGCGGCGAAAGAAGGGAAGAAAGCCGAGGAAATAGCCGAGTTTTATTTCAAGGTTTTCAAGGAGGACTTGAAGAAACTGAACATTAAAGAGCCGAGTGTTTGGAGCAAGGCGACTGAACATATTAAGGAGCAGATTGAGTTGATTAAGAAATTGGAAGAGAAAGGTTTCACTTATGAGACGAGCGATGGGATTTATTTCGATTCTTTGAAGTTTAAAGATTATGGGAAACTGGCGAAGCTGAATATTGGTGGTTTGGAAAGTGGGAAGAGGATTGGCGTCGGAGAGAAGAAGCACAAGACAGATTTCGCGCTGTGGAAGTTTTCTGAAGAGGAAGGAAAGAGACAGCAGGAATGGGATTCACCTTGGGGGGTTGGTTTTCCAGGATGGCATATTGAGTGCAGTGCGATGAGCATGAAGCATCTTGGAGAGCATTTTGATATTCATACTGGGGGAGAAGACCACATTCCAATTCATCATACGAATGAAATTGCGCAGAGCGAGTGTGCGACTGGAAAGAAGTTCGTGAATTACTGGATGCATAACGCTTTTCTTGTTGACAATGCAGGAGAGAAAGTCTCGAAGTCGAAAGGCGGATTGTTTACAATTTCAGACTTGGAAGAAAAAGGTTACGCTGCTTTAGATTTTAGATATCTATTTTTGCTTACGCATTATCGCAAACCATTAAGTTTTTCTCTTGAGACTTTGGATGCAGCGAGAAATGCTTACAAGAGAATGAAAAGAAAAGTTGTTGAACTTAAGAAAGAGAAACATAAGGCACAGGATAATTCAGATGAATACGAAAACAAGTTTCTTGATGCGGTGAACGATGATTTGAATATGCCTAGGGCGCTGGATGTTGTATGGACTATGCTGGATGATTTTAATTTTGAGCCGAAGAAGAAGCTGAAACTTCTTGAGAAGTTTGATGAAGTTCTTGGGCTGAACATTAAGGAAATGAAAGAAGAGGAAGTTGATGTGCCGAAGGAAGTCATGGAATTGGTTAAGGAAAGAGAAAAACTTAGGAAGGCAAAGCTCTGGGAAGAGTCGGATTTGTTTAGGGAGAGGATTAGGGAAAAAGGATTTGTTGTTCAGGATACGGACGAAGGGCCGAGACTGGAGAAGTTATGATTGAAATTAATTCTGAAGCTAGGAAATTAATCGAAGGAAATCCTATTGCTTTTGCTACCGTTGATAGTTTTGGTAAACCAAATGTTATTGGAGTTGCTTATGTGAAAGTTGTATTTAAGAATCAAGTTATTATAACTGATAATTATATGAAACAAACAAAGGAAAATCTTGAACAAAATAATAATGTGTGCCTTGCTGTTTGGGATAAAGATTGGAAGGGCGTGAAATTAATCGGTCAAGCCGAGTATTTTACTAATGGGAAATGGAAACAATATGTTGAGAAAATGCCTGAGAATAAAGGACTGTCTGCTAAGGGGGCAATTTTAGTTACTGTTTTGAATTTAATTAAATTGGGTTAATTAGTAAAACCTTTTCTTGTATCTGTTTTCCCTGTCTTCTCTTGTTGAGCTCATTGAACTTCCTGAACTGCCTGTTAAACTTCCAGCCTGACTTGTATTTGAATTAGTTGTGTTTGGGTTGTTTGTGTTATTTGAATTGCTAAATCCTGGACTGCTATTGTTATTGTTATCTTTGGCTGGCTCGGTGATGTTTTCCCTTTTTGGCATTAAATTATTTCTTCTTATGGACAAGGAACTGTCCCTTTTTGCTGACGAGGAATAACTTTCTCTTCTTGGCGTTGAGTTCTGCATAGGATTCCCGCTTCTTTTGAGCCGTTCGAGCATTTTCTTTTTTTCTTCGAGCCTTCTTTGAGCATCGTCCAGAATGTTTCGTTTTTTGTATTGGTCAATTTGCCTGTCTACGTCGTCTATTTCTTTTTCAATTTTATCAAGGTATTTGTCTCCGGATGAATCCTGGCGAGATTGTCTGTTTAAATTTACAGGCTCCATTCCATAAGGAATTTTTTTTGGAGATCTAATTTTAGCGATGGTGTATGTTATAATCAGCAGGAACATTGCCAATACGAAAATTGCGCCGATTACGTAATAAACTGTTTTTGCAGTACTACTTGTGAGAATTTCGCTGAAGCTGCTTTCGTTTCCGCCTGTTTCTTTGGCAACGTTGCCTGTCAGGCTCCCTGTTGTGTTTAGTGTTTCTTCAACTTCAGAATTGTTTTGTGAATTATTTTCTGAAGTATTATTCGTGGTTTCGTTTTCGGTAACATTGGTTACATTGCTGGAAATATTGGAAGAAATCCCCATGGCTGATTTAAGGGCGTCTGGCAAAAGGTCCGGCAATTGGATAACGCTGCCGATGTTATACGGACCGAACTCCTCTCTATATTTTTCGACACCAAAAGCCTTAACAATAACGAGAACTCCAAACGGAGTGCTTGTGCCGTCGTAAATATACTGGACGTCGCCGTTAATATCTGAAAGAGATTTGCCGGGAGATTGGTGCTGTGTTTCGAATGCTGTATCCCAAACAGAGATGAAGACGTCGTGGCCGGGAATGGTTTTTAATTTGATGGTAGTCGCTGCGGAAGCTAGCGGTAAAATTAGAAGTAATGCTATTATGGTTAATGCTATCGGCTTCATGAAAAAAAAGAGTTGAATGTATTTATAAACGTTTTGAAGGATTAAGGGTTTTGTTGAAAATCTTTTCAGAAGGTTTCAGAATCCCAGAATCTTCTTGTTTATAGTGAAAACCCCTGCTCGCAGATACTTTATTTTATCTTCATAATCCACTCGCGTAACTGCTCGATAAAATATTATATTAATTCTGCTAGACTGATGGGCTGTGAGTTCTCTATTAACTTGTTTATTTGACTTTGTTTACAGTCGTTAACCTGCATAATTTTATTTTTGTTACTCTCTTTTCTAAATAGAAATGATTAAAAATGTCTTCGTGCTCGGATATCCATGCAAAGAGGTATTAAATTTGTCTTGACTTTTTTACTTAGTATTTATCTTCTTGGAGTGGTGTTTATTGGGGGGAGAAGCATTGTGGGCTTTGCTGTTTTAGAGCAAGGTTCTCCACAATATCAAAATTTAATTATGGGAAACAGCATTGCAGAAGACATAGGGAATTTTTTTCAGAGGCTTTTTAATAAGGGTGGAAGTGGTGGAGGGGAAGTTTATTTGTCTGAGCCAGATGTAGCATGCCAGGCGAAAGTGAGCGGCGGAGTTTATTCTGATTCATTTACCGATGAGGATTGCATCATTGAGAAAAATAATGTTTCTATTTCCAATGGGAATGTTGTTCCGCAGGTTGATAATTCTGCGGGGACATTGGCAAATGGACTTGTTGGGTTGTGGCATTTCGATGAAACCAGCGGGAATGCGATTGACGCAGCAGGCGGAAATCATGGAATCCCACAAGGAGTTATTCAAGGACAAGCAGGAAAGTTTGGAAATGCTTATAATTTTAGCAAGTATGGGTGGGTTTTTATGCTTGGGAATGTTCCGAATATATTTAATGATTCTTTCACCATTAGCGCATGGTTCAAAAGATTCAGCACAACGGATGATGGATATTTCTTTGATACTAATTCTTCTGGAAATTCATATACGACGCTTCGTTTGTATAGTACATCAGTGAGACCTCAAGTCGGCAACGGCACAAAGTCATCTCAAATAATTTATAATATCAATGCAGATATGCAATGGCATAATTTTGTTTTCACTAGGAATAAGCAAGAGGGAAAAATACATTTGTATTTGGACGGCAAAGATACAGTGGTTGCTGGAGATGGTGACCCAATTTCTTTGGATTTCTCTGGAATTGTGCCATTTGTTGTTGGAAAAAGACATCAGGACCATTTGCATGATTTCAATGGGACAATCGATGAAGTGGCAATCTGGAATAGGAATTTAAGTATAAGCGAAATAACCACTGTGAACGCGTCTGCAATCAATTATTATTTAACACCAGGAAATTTCACATCAAAACAAATATATTTAGGAAGTGAGTATAACTCGGTGGTTGCCACATGGGACGACCCATCTATAAAAATAGAAATAACCAGCGATGGAAACAATTGGTGCGAGCTTTCGAGCGGTGAAATTTTGAGAAAGACGACATGTGCGCAATTGCCTGCAAATAATTTTACTTATAGAGCGACATTTAGCAGCAATGTAAATTTAAGCAGCGTAAATTTTGCCTTTGAAAATTATTTCGGCGCCGAGATTTGCGGGAATGGAGTTGACGATGATGGTGATGGAAAAGCAGACTGCTTAGATAGTGATTGCTTTGCATATCCTGCGTGCCAGTTGTCTGGAACAATGGCTGTTGCATCAAGAACAAGCGGAGTATTGCCTTTAGCAGTTTTCTTCGATGCTGTCGATGAAGCTGATTGGACATCGAGGGTTGTGCAGCCGAAGGGATTTGACAACCAAACAGAAATTGATGGTGTGAAAATCTCACGAGTCAGTACAAGTACAGCACTTGGAAGCGGAACATTGCAATATTCATCTTCTGGGAAAACACTCTCCTGGAGAAATGGGCCAGCGGTTGACGTTTCTTCTGGGGGGAATTTTGTTTTGACCTCTGGAATAGATAAAGTTTTTGTTTGGACGGACCCTGCAAAATTGCCTTTGATAGATATGAATGATGATGTGGAAATTGTTGATGGCGGATTAAATGCAGACTGGAATTCGTACTTTTATGAATGGGATTTTGGCGACCCTGCTCCTTTGGGAACTAGTCCAACAGACCCATTGTGGTATTGGGAAAATGGGGCAAAAAAAAGTGATGGTTCGTGGTTTGAAAAGAACAAAGCATTCGGGTGGAACGCTGCACATGTTTATGAAAATGTAGGAACACATACTGTAACGCTTAAAATAATTGATGATGAAGATAATGAGCATATTTATTCACAACCGATTGTAGTCGCTTTAGAACCAGTGGGTGGGTGGAAGAATTATTATATTTCCTCAACAGATGGGAACGACTCATATTATGACGGGTTATGCCAAACAGGAAGTGATTTTTCCGGATTAATAAAATCAAATAATGTTGATGGGAACACAAAAACGCAAGGATATTCTTTGAGCAGTTTTACTTTGAAAGATAGCAGCGGAAATTTAATCGGATATATGGAAAACAATGGTTGGAGTGCGACTTTAGCGCGGGAGGTTTATTCTGATGTCGTTTTCACTGATGAAATAGGGTCATTGACTATCAGTCCAAAGGTTTATGATTATCCGGGATTTAATCTCGATAGCGGTCCAAGGACAGTGAGTGGATTAACATATAATACTGCCGGGGGAGTAATCACAACAGGAAATGTTTTGTATGCGGAAAATCCTGTTTTGCTTGCAGATACTGTGATTGAAGGTTCGACTGTGAAGAATTCTACAATCATTAATTCAGAAATAAAAAATGCTTATGTTGAAAATTCTGTAGTTGTCAATTCTAAGATTTACGCTACTAACAGCAGTACAACAACCGGTAAGACAATCAATTCAAAAGTCATCCATGAATCATGGAACACTATTTGCGGGCCACTGGCAAATTGGGACGCTTCGACTACTAAAGCTGGGGCAAATGCGCGATTGAGATTTAAACGCGGAGAAAATTTTCCAGTATTTTACTCTTGGAATCCTTCGACTATGAATTCACCGGTCCAGTTTGATAGTTATGGTTCTGGAGGGAGACCGATTTTCAAGCCAAAAAATGATAATAATACTAAAATGATTGGTGCAGGCAGTTTGAGCGACTTGAGAGTAATTGATTTTGATATCCATGGAAACTATACGGATTCTATGATGTTTGAATATCTTGGAAAAGGTTCTCTGATTTTACGGACGCGTTTTTATAGAACGGGGCAAAATAGTGCTTGGAATACGCTGGCTTTTGTTGTGGACAGCGAATTTGACCAGGTCAGGAGGCATGCAATTTTTCACGGTTTTGATAATGGCACAATGAAAAGAATGGTTATAATAGGTTCTGATTTTGTTGGGCCTGGGAATCCCAACGGCGAAGCGTTAAACAGATTTTACAGTTCTAAGCTAGTTGTCGAGCATAATAATTATGCACACCAATCCACTATCAAGGCACAGATGAGGCTGATTTCAGGCAGGTGGAAAATCGCTTCCTTCAACCATTTTTCCGACTCGGATTCAGGGCAAATAATAAGCCTTGAAGGCGACGTTGCGGTTAGCGGAGTTGTTACACATGCATGGCTTGTAGGAAACGAATTCGATTTCAGGAACAGTAGTGCAACATCTGGGTCAATCAAAGTAGTTGGAGGAAAAGACATCCTGATTGCAGACAACAGGTTGATTACAGATCGTTCCAGCAGTTTTGTCAGCCTGCAAAATTTCTATGACAATCTCATAGAACTTGAGAATGTCCATGTTTTGGGAAATTCCATGGCGGGTTCATCAAGTCTCTGGACCAGATTCTTTGATGTAAGGCCAGACTATCTGACACGCGACTATGATATTGTGTTTGCCAACAACGCGTTTTTTGCCAACAGCAGCGATATGCCAAATACCTATTTTGTTAATGCTTATTATGATGTTTCCACAAACTTCAAACTTTTGAGCAACTACAACATGTTCTTTACCCCGCTCATACTCACGCCGTTCTTAAACAACGGGACACGTTTAAATCTTGCACAATGGCAATTGCTAGGACAAGACAAGCAATCAACAGCGCAAAACCCGTTGTTTGTCGACGCTACAAACGGAGACCTGCGATTATCAAGCAGTTCCCTTGCCATGGAACAGGATTGATGCAGATGGCAATTATCGTGATTCGCAGCCAGATATCGGAGCGTTTGAATATGCTTCATCACCTGCTATAAAGACAGCAATCATCAATGCTTCAAGAACTTCATGTGTTGCTCCATGCGCTGTCTTCTTTGATGGAATTGGGGAATTGAGTTGGAAAGATATTGAAGAGCACAGGTTTGATTGGGACTTTGGCGCGGGGACGGAAAGTGATGTTTCGTCTGGAGGAAGAAACTTTAGGGGGTATATGGCTGCACATGTTTACGAGACGCCAGGAATTTATAATGTAAGCCTGAAAATGTATAAGAACAATATTTTTGTGGAAGAGGATAAAGTAACGGTAAATATTTTGCCATTTAACGGAAGAACGATTTGTGTTTCACAGGCAGGGGATTTTGTTGGTTGTCCATCGGGAAATGCGGGGGACCATTATACAATATTTGCAGACGCTTATGCAATTCGTGCATCGGGCATGCGAATCCTTTTCCATAGAGGTGATAAATATTATATCAACCCAAACGGTGACAACACAAATCCGAGTTTCTTCAAGCCTACTTTTTCACACGTATATTTGGGTGCTTATGGAGACAGCGACCTTGAAAAGCCATTATTTGCAAATGCATCTTTCTCGATAGATAATACAACTATGAATGATTTGCACCTTTCAGGCCAGTTCCATCAAAGTCTAGATGGCCAGATATTTACAAACTATAAATCTGTGCTTATTTTGCGCACCGAGCTTGGACCGAGCAACTGCGACCATCAGGGCATTGCAGCCAGTTCAGAAATATTTATTGTTGACAGCACAATTCACGACCTTACTGGGGATGATGTGACTCAAGTATGCTCATATACAGAATCGTTCGGCACATTTTTTAATGGTGCGGGTGCTGGAGCAATTTTGAATTCAATAATTGAAAATGTACAACGCGCGAATTTAAGAACATATAAGGATAAGATTTTGATTGCAAACAATCTTCTTGGCTATCCACACACAAATCCAAATTTGAGGCTCCTTAATAAATGGAACCTCGTGTCTAACAATACTTTTTATAGCGAAGCAGACAAATCAATCGTCACTACCCCCACCACAGCAGACGGCAATATTCATCCAGAAAAAGTGGATTCAAATTCAATAATTGAGAAAAATAATTTCAATGGCATGAGTCGGCCAGGCTATAAATCATTTGCCGAAATCGGAACTAATAATGCTGTTATTAGGAATAATTTTGGCATTAATCCAAATACTTTTGTTAAAATCACGACACTTTATAATAGCAGCGACTATGTAATAAATCCTGCTAATAATGTATCTATTTATGGAAATACGGTCTATTCTTATGGCCTTGGTAGTATTGCGTTTGTTGACTCCCAGTCAAGGGAAAATATTCTTGTCCAGAATAATCTAATTGTTTCTCAGGCGTACCAAAACATAAATATACCAAATTTTGTAATAGATTCAAGAGGTTTAATATCTTTACTCAATGAAAGCAATAATTTGTTCTTCTTTAAAGAAGCACCAGCCAGTCTGAAAATGTATAGGTACAATAATGTTGCTTACAATCTTAGCGTTTGGAAGAGCATGGGATATGGAAAGAATAGCGGATATATGGATGTCTCTGGATTGTATGGGGTTCCTGTTTATTCGACATTATTAGCGATAAAATCCAAAAGTTTCAATGTTGCTGCATCAATAACGGGGTCTGCGGGAAAATACTTGACCGTTTCCTCGTTGAATGGTGATTTTGAATCTTCCGGTTTGGTAACAGACGAGGATGGTGATGTGGTATCAAATCTTAAGATTATTTCTGCACAAAATGGCCCATCGAGTTTGGATTGCAATCAAAATGGGACCCGCGACACAGATTATAGCTTGTGCGGAGCTTTTGAGACTTTTAGATTTTCTCCTGAAGTTATAGTCGTAAAATTAAACGATAATTCTTCAGGAGGTTATCCTCCAGTTTTGGTTGATGGTCCTGAAAACCTGGTAGTAAACATGACTTATTTCCCAAGCACGACTACAAGACTTTACATTCCATATCCTGGCAATTTCTCAGTTGGAAATATCATAACATTGGACATTCTTCCAGATGAGGTGCAGACAATAACTTCGAAGTCAATAGATGCTGACGGAGATTATATTGTTATTTCTCCTGGCTTATCAAAAAGGCCCAGGCCAATGGTGACAATATACAAATGGGCCGATGCTAGCGATACTAAAGTCAGATTATATCCGAAAAGTACAAGTATGACTATAGATGCGGGTACTCCTTTGCCCGGATTGTTTGAAGATTTTTACGGGAATTTAAGAATCGGAACGCCGGATGTTGGAGCGTTTGAATATCAATCAATAAGTTCTCAAACAGGAGCGATGACAACTGCTTCTAGAACAAGCTGTGTTGCACCATGCGGTGTGTTTTTTGATGCTGTTGATGAAAAAAAACCAATAAGGGTCACTAACAAACTTAAAAATATTAAAATTAACTATGTGAGTAAGGCAACAGATACGGGAACTGGTACATTGTGGTACCAAAATTTTAGCGGTCAAGTTTATTACGCATGGCAGGTCCCTGGACAGGAAAAAGGGGTTTGGGTTGCAGAAAGTGGTTTCATGACTTTACCATCAGCGGATAACAGAAGTTATGTCTTGGCTGATAAATCCTATGCTTACAATATAGGAAAAGCAACTGAATCTGATTCTATTGTTATAGAGTTTTATCAAACAGGAGTTGTACAGCCAAAAGGATTTATTAATGAAAGTATTAAAGGTATTGATTTAGTTTATGTGGGTAGCAACACTCCAAGTGGTATTGGTCGAATCAGTTACAATTCTGGCATTCACTCTTTGAGCTGGAAGGCGCCTGGAGAAAGTTATGGCCTTGCTATTGTAGTTTCAAACGGAGGATTGTTTGAACTCTATAGCGGGAACGGGCAATATACAATTAAAGTCTGGGTGGAAAGCGCAGAATTGCCGATAAGCGATGTTGAAGAAAATATTGAGATAATCTCTGGAGATACAAATGCGAAATGGACAGATTTTTATCATCAGTGGGATTTTGGCGACCCTGCATCTGGAAATTGGAACAATGGGGCTCGCTTATCAGACGGTTCTTATCCCTCAAAAAATTCTGAGGTTGGTTGGGTGGCTGCGCACGTTTACGAAAACCCGGGCACATACAATGTTAAATTAAAAACTATTGATGATTTGGGGCAGGAACACAATTACACGCAAAGCATAAATGTCCTGGCAGAGCCTTCTGGTGGCTGGATAACATATTATTTTGCAGCTTCTGGGAGCGATTCAAATCCATGCAGCCAGACGCAGCCTTGCCAAACATGGAGCAAGGCGATGACTCTTGCAGGAACTAATGTAAAATTATTATTTAATCGCGAAGATAGTTTTAGTTTTAGCGGAAGTCTCCCTGTTTTAAATTTTCCTGGACCTTTCTACATAGGCGCATATGGAGAAGGTGAACGTCCTAAGTTAATCTCTCAAGGAGGGGCGAGCTTGATGTATTTGAGCGCCAATGAAAGCATTGTTTCTGACTTATGGATTGTTGGCGATTATCCAAATAACGACAATCAAGCAGGCACTTTCGGCGCTTTTGGAGAAGATAGCCTTGCATTGCGGATAAAAGTTCAGGGCATGGGTTATAATGCATTTTCTAATACTGGAGAGAATGTCCTAATCCAAGATTGCGAGACTGAAAGCGGGAAGGGCTACAGCTTATTTTCTGGTGCGCATAGGGTTGCTATGCAGGGATGCAATCTAAAGAATGGAACCGAGTGGCAGTTTCGTTCATATTCTAACTTTGGGACGATTGCACATAACACATTCAGCAGGCAATCAACTACCAAAGGAATGGCCAGGTATCTTAACAGCTTCTGGGTGCAAGCAATAGGTAATTTATTCACACAATCTAATGCTTTGCAAAGCTTCGCATTGATGGAAGACAAGGGTAGCGGCGTGAACCATGCAATTATTTATGGAAATGAGTTTAGCGGTGATGGTTCTTTAACAAGTATAAATGCAATTGGCTTGCAAGGAGCCCGCGATGTACTAGTTGCAAGTAATAGGCTATATGGCAACAGCAGTTCGATGTCTCTTGTTACAGTGTCAAATGGTGGGGACAGCCCAACTAGGGTCATGAATAATCTATTTTTGGTTGGAAATACATATAGTTATACTGGTCAGGGAAGTTTTAGTTTCTTGAGTATAGGTCTTAATTTTTCTGAAGTAAAAAATATTCAATCTTACAATAATATAATATATGCAGCGAATGCAACAGCTGGTCAACTTTACGGAGTTACAAATGTAAGCTCTCCATTTTTGAAATCAGACAAAAATATTATTTACATTCCGAAAATTCTAAATATAATTAATGAAAATTATGCCACGAATAGATTTAATAGGTATAACCTTTCAAAATGGCAATCATTAGGCAAAGATTTGAACAGCATTTCATTGGACCCATCGCTTGTTAATCCATCGGTTGGAGATTTACGATTGCAGTCGAATTCGCTCGCAATCAATGCTGGGTCAGTAGATTATTTGCCTTGGAGTCGCGTTGATGCAGATGGAAATTATAGGGATTCGCAGCCAGATATCGGGGCGTATGAATATCAATCAGGAACGGTATGCGGAAATGGAATTGTTGAAGGAACAGAAGTTTGCGACGGGAATAATTTGAATGGACAAACTTGCCAGAACCAGGGATTTGGTGGAGGAACACTAGCATGCAATGCACAGTGCAATGGATTAGTAACAACAGGATGCACTTCTTCATGCACTAACGAATGTTCTACTTCTGGAGCAAAACAATGTTCCGGGACATTGGATTATCAGATATGCGGAAATTACGACGCTGATTCATGCTTGGAATGGTCTAGCGCGGCGGCATGCGGAACAACTGACTGCGATTACTTAGACACGCAATGCAGAAATTATTGCAGCATGGAGCGCGAGCAATGTAATTCAAGGAACGCAAGTGAGTTTGAATGTTCAAGGAACGAATTGCAATGGGAAGCAAGTTAATCTGGAAGTTTGGGAAGATGATTTTCCATTATTCGATGAGAAAGCCGTAATGCAGCCATCTTTGATAACGTTTGATGGAAACAGTGCATCAACGACGTGGAATTCTGAATGGCAATGTGATGGGGATATAGGAGGAATCTGCACGCTAGGAAATCCAGAATATTACTTTGTTGCGACTCAAGTTGGAAACGCGACGAATACACTAAGAAGCGCTGCTCCAGAATTAACGACGACGAGAAGCAGCGCTATATGTCCTGATGGTATTGTACAATTACCTGAAGAATGCGACGATGGAAACACATACAATAATGACTCATGTATTTATCCTACTTGTCAAAATGCAATTTGCGGAGATAATTTCATACGAATCGGAGTTGAGCAATGCGACGGGAATAATTTGAGCTGTGTTCTTAACAGTTATAATGGCGTGCAAACTTGTAATGCCCAATGTAATGGATTCAATAGCTGCGCTGCGACTGAATACTGCGGAGATTTAAAGAAAAATGGAAATGAATTTTGTGACGGTGACAGTATTTCCTGCAATGTCAATGG
>JAGVWX010000020.1 GCA_018304105.1 Candidatus Pacearchaeota archaeon
AGTCTGGCACGTTCTTAGAAAACCAACTTCTCTGGAATTCAAGACTGTCTCAAAAGTTTCCGCAATAGGAATTTTAATTCTCGGTGCAATCGGATTTTTGATTGCCGATGGGCTGAAAATTATAGAAAGGCTTTTCATCTAGCCGCCCATTAAAGTTATGACGGTTCACAAAGAAACTGTCCCAAAATCGGTTCGGACTCAGTTTGATATTTTTCAACAAATTACCATTCTAGAAAACCTTTTAAACGGACTTTAGCATTTGTTATTTATGGGGATGTGGGGTAGCCTGGTTAGCCTATGAGGTTTGGGACCTTATGACCCCGGTTCAAATCCGGGCATCCCCATTCAGGACTGAAAGTCCTGTCAGGGACAATAATAGTCTTTTGATGCGTACAACTTTTATTCTAGAAAAGTCGTACTTCAGGTCCGGGCATCCTCATCAATCAATTTTAAAAACCATCCCTTTCTTTCTTCTCAATGTTAGAAAAACATCACGGGGAATTAACTGAAGGATGCAAGCGCTGCTTCAAAGGCGAAAAGCTGGTTCTATTTGTAACAGGCCTATGCCCACGAAATTGTCTTTATTGTCCTCTTTCAGAAGAAAAGAAAAATAAAGACGTAATCTTCGCAAACGAGCAAGAAGTTAAAGACATTAAAGACTTAATAGAAGAAGTCAAAATTTCAGGCGCAACTGGCGCAGGCATAACTGGCGGCGATCCAATAGCAAGATTAGCTCGAACTTGCGAGTTCATTTCTGCATTAAAAAAAGAATTCGGAAAAAAATTTCACATTCATCTTTACACTTCTCTTGATTTGCTTACAGAAGAAAAAATAGCAAAACTTGAAGAAGCCGGTTTAGACGAATTAAGAGTTCATCCAGATTTAGAATCTAGCTCTTTGTGGCCAAAACTTGAACTTCTCAAAAAAACAAAAATGGAAACTGTCATTGAAGTTCCAGCAATTCCAAAAAAGGAAACTCAAATCTTCGAGCTTATCAAATACGCCAAAGATAAAGTAAAAGCTTTCAATCTCAACGAACTTGAATTAGCGCAAACAAAAATAGAAGAATTCAAAAACGAAGGATGGAGAACTGACAAAGATTCTCTCACAATAAAAAACAGCGAAAAAACCGCGCTGAATATTATAAAAAAAGTCAGGGGATTCCATATTAGAATTCATTACTGTTCCGCCCGTTTCAAAGACGAAATCCAATTCACTGAAAGAATAAAAAATTACGCAAGGCTCTCGGCTCTCGCAACAGACATCACAACAGACTCAGGCACATTGCTCCGCGGCGCGATTTATTCAACTTCGCTAGAAAAACTCAAACAACAATTTCCTAAAGAAACTTTCACCCAAGACAAAGAGCGCATTCTCGCCTCGGCAAAATTCGTCAAGTTTCATTTCAAAGAACTTCCAAAATGCGCCATCATAGAAGAATATCCCACAAGAGACAAAATGGAAATTTACAAAGAATTTCTGAATTAATATCTTTAATTAGGTAAGCAGCCATTAACCTATCCAATTCGTATCGTAATTATATTTATCGTCAGCGAAAATCCAGACTTTGTTTGGATTTGAGCAAATAACAGCGAGGCGAAGCCGAGCAATATTTTTATACAATCTACATAATTTTAAAAACCACAAATCTTTTTTTAAAACATGAAATCCAAAATCTTCATCATTGAGCATCTCGAGCCAAAGCTCTGGCCATGGTGCATCATAGAATACAAACACATTTCAAGAACCGTTAGAAAGAAAAATGTCTGGTTTACAAATATAAAAAAATCAGATGTAAGAAAACTTGAGAAATACGGAAAAGTTTTCACTCAGTCAATTAAATCCATGCGACTTGAAAATCCTTATCTTCTCGACCCGGAAGCAAAGCAAACTTTAACCCCTGAAAATTCAAGACCGTTTCAGTATTTCATTTTCGGTGGAATTCTCGGAGACAATCCTCCAAAAAAACGCACGCAAGCCGAACTCGCACTATTTCTTCCAAATGCAAAAATCTTCAACATCGGCAAAGCCCAAATGTCCACAGACAACGCAGTCTACGTCGTCAAACAAATCGTTAACGGCACGCCCTTAGAAAAAATTCCTTTCCAAGATGAAATAGAAATAAAGCTAAACAAAATCGAATCAACAATCCTTCCTTATCGTTACGCTCTTGTCAACGGTAAGCCATTTTACAGCAAGGAGCTAATTAATTATCTAAAGAAGAATTAACCCAGAGGACGCTCAGATAAAATATCCGCATATCTTCCATATCCATCCTCTCTTAATTTCTTATCAAATTGGTCAAGCCTCTTAGGTTCTTCACTGTAAACATAATCCCATCCGTCAACTGGAATGTCATCTGGAGAAGTAAGGCATCCGCTTGGGGGTTGCCTAATAGGTTCAACCTCGTCAAGAACCCCGCTTATTTTAACTCCGTCCATCACCAATCTTCCATGATAATTTCCAGATTCAGAATCAAAACTTCCGTGTTCAATCCTCCTAACTCTGCCAAGATACCCAACGCCTCTCCCTTTATCAAGAAGAAAAGCCAATCTCCCCGGTTCGATTCCTCTAGCTGATTCATTTCCCATCATTTAGCCTGCAATGAGAGGTTTAAAATAATTTATATACAGCTAGATAGCGATTAATATCGCCCTTCTCAGAATCCCCACTTCTTCTTCACTCGTTCAACCTGATAATCAACATCCTTCTCAAACTCTTCAAAGCTCGTATAAATTTTATGAAAATGCGTTTTCAGCCACGGATGCTCAATTAGTTTTTTATTCGTGCAAACAAGCAGCTTCGGATTTTTCGCCAGCGTTCGTGCCATAACCATTTCCATAACTGTTCCGATACTCTTGTCATAATTCTCATCAACAATGCACAAAATTCCGCGGGAATAGCAAATCGCAATATAATCTCCTTGTGTCATTCTCCATTCAAATCCTGGCTCTTCTTTAAACTCTTTTCCCTGGTCGATAGCCCGCACCCGTCTTTCCTGCTCTCCAGGCAAATCATAAAACGGATTTATCATCGCAATCTTAGGATGTCTTTTTTCAAATCCGAGTTCCCACTTCCTAACATAACTCCTGCTGTCTGTGGCATGCGACAGGTAAAAACTGAAAATCCCTTTCGGAAACTTCACTTCCGGCGCTTTCAATCTCTGCGCCCAGTTAAGCTGCTTTTCTGCCATGAAAATCCTGAATCTAAGAGACTTTTAAGGATTGTTGCATTCCAGACAATAGAATAATTTAAAAACCATTATCTCCCACTTTGTAAATGGCAAGCAAGAAAAAGAAAATTGGCGCAGCCGGACGTTACGGCGCAGGATACGGAAGAAATATCAGAACAAGGCTTAATGCTATAGAATCATCTCAAAGACAATCTCAACCGTCTCCTTTTCATCCAACAGGCAGAGCAAAAAGAATTTCTGCAGGAATTTGGAAATGCCTTAAAACTGGCAGAATCTTCGCAGGTCACGCCTACTACTTGAAAGAAAAGAAGTAATTTTTCTCAATTAATCTGTTTGAATTCTGTAGTTACTTTAAAAAAGTAACAATACAAAAGTTTATATATCTTCAAAAAATCGGCGTGATATGGAAGTTCAACCTACAAGAAGAGAACTTTTGAAGGAATTTATGCTCGGAGGAGTATTAACGGCAATTGGAGTTGGAAGCCTTATAGCTTATGCTGAAGCAAGTGCAAAGCCAAGCGCCAATGCACAACCAAAGCATCAAAATCCAATTGCCCCAACACCAAGACAAACATACACTAGAAAAGACTGTATTGACGCAATAATTCAAATAGAATCTGGAGGTAATCCCCTTGCAACAAGATGGGAAGAGCATTTAGGAGAATATAGTTATGGCTTAGGAGAGATACTTGGTTCAACAGCTCGTGAAATCGAGCAAAAATATCCCCAATTGCCGCGGCTTGGAAAAACAAAATTAGAGTTGGAATCTAATCTTTTTAATCCGAAAATAAACAGAGCATACACAGAAGCACACTACGATGACCAGTACGACTTATACCAAGATCCTTTTCTAGCGGTAGCAGGATATAATGCCGGACATTTCATGCCGCGAAATGCGCGGACAATGCAGCAGCTCGGAATGTTATTCAAGCAGCATGTTTTGCCAAATGGAAATTTTTCAAAAAATAGGCGCGCAAGAACTTTGCTAAAAAAATTCCAAAGAGAAAATCACTTAGATGTTGACGGAATAATGGGGCCCCAAAGTTACGAAACATTACAAGTTGCATGGACAAGACGATTTCCAACTTCTCAAAACATCTTTGCAATAATTCCTGAGAATGGGACAACACCACACCATGTAGAAAAATTCAGGGCCGCGCTCACTCAAATTGTCCAGAACAGAGAGCACTACGCATAGTTACTCCTGCCACAACCAATCTCGTTCAAGAATTTTCTTATTTATCTTCGCCCTTTTCTTTCTATGTTCTTTCAGAAAAGCATTTATTTTCCCAATAGCAATATCTTTCAATTCCGAAGTTAACATCTTTCCGCTTCGGTATTCTTCTTCTATCTTGGCTAGTTCTTCATCGTCTTCTTCAAACATAAATTTCAGGTACTGAAAGCATACATCAATATCTGGATTTCCTCCAAGTCTTCTATGCTCTTCAATCGTATCCTTTCCTCCGGAAAACGCATATTTCTTTATTTTCTTTTCTACAGTTTTTTCATCGTCACTTAAAAATATGGCTGAGCTTTCATCGCTTGATGACATCTTTCCTTCAGGCCCTTTCAAAGCCGGCCAAAACATTGAATGCAAAATCGCCGGCTTGTAGTACCCAAGTTTTGGATACACATCTCTAGCCACTCTAAAATGCGGGTCTTGGTCAACTCCCAAAGGAATCAGGCATGGAACATCCTCGCCTTTCAGTACGCTCGGTATGACTGCCGGCGCAGCTTGCATTGAAGTGTAAAAAATCTTCCCAATATTATCCTCATTCGTCATTCCGAACGAAGCCTTAACAGTTGAAAAAGTAATTTTCTTCGCGAACTTTACAGCAATCGGATAAAGCAAATTCGCGTGCCTCGTGTCAACTAAAAAATGCGTCTTCTCAGGATCAAAACCTAGCGCAGCGACGTCAAGCATATTGTCTTCAGTCCACCTTTGTATTTCTTCAAAAGATTTGTCCTTGAACCAAAACTTTTCATCATCTGTAAACTGAAAATACAAAGCGACATCAAACTTGTCTTGCAGCCACTTCGTAAAAAGCCATGTTCCAACGTGCCCTAAATGCAAAGGCCCCGACGGCCCGCACCCCGTGTAAAGAAAAAACTTATTCCCTTTTTCATATTCATTCAGTATCCATTCAAAATCCCTATGCGCAAAAAAAATCCCTCGCCGCAGCATTGGGTGCAGTTCTCCAGTAATCTTCTTAACTCTGTCAAGAATCTTATCGTTTAACTTAGAAATCCCAAATTCACTGACTAATTTGTCATAATCCACCTTGCCGGTAACATCCCAGGGGGTTATCTCAAATCCTGCCATGCGTTTTTTAGTGAAATTTTCTTTATAAAACTATCATCTCCTAAAATAAATACGCGCCCTTCTTCAGTCCAAAATTCATAAAAGACACTAAATGCAATAACCTAACAAAATAATAAAACATCCACCGCTCATCAATTAGAAGTAATATAACATGCTAATATCTAAGCGAGCTTCAAAAAATTCGATAATTTTTATCATCAACAAATTTAAATATAAACTTCGTCATAGAAAAACATGAAAACTGCAAAAAAAGAGACAATTTTGATATTATCATTCATTTTATTTTCACTACTTGTCCCGATGACATCTGCTGAAATTTTAATCGGCCAGACAGCTTCGCTTTACAACGTCGGCGACGACTTCGGCATAACGATAAAAATAAGTCCGCTTACTCCGGTAAGCGACTTCTTGACAGCAAGTTTAATTTGCAGCGGAACCGAAATCGGCATTTACAAAAGCCCTCAAAGCGTTGCCCAAGGCGAAGAAAAAGAAATAAATATTTCTGCAAGGCTTGACAATTTCTTGGTTCAGGGCACAGAAGGCAAATGCTTCATAAAAGCATCATTCGGTGGCGAGGAAGTCAGCAGCCAGGAATTTGAAGTAACAAATGATGTCAGGCTTGATTTGAACATTCAAGGAGTTATTTTCAACCCAGGGGAAACCGTTTCTGTAACAGGAAAAGCCGAGAAGGCAAACGGCAAACCAGTTGAAGGTTTCGTGGAGCTAACCGTTCCAGAAATCAAATTTAGTTTTACAGGTCCCGTAAATGCAGGAGCATTCAATATTACTTTCAGAATTCCAGAAGACGCTTCATCAGGGAGTTACGACCTTAAGGCAAGAGTGTACGAAAAAGATATATCCGGCAAAGTAGTCAATGAGGGCAGCACCAGCGCATTAATTAGAATAAACCAGATTGTAAAAGAAATTGGCATCGCGTTGAGCGACCAGACAATTTCGCCTAATGGGGTGTTGACTTACAGCGTAATCTTATACGACCAGGCCGGTGAGCACGCATCTGGCGATGCTTCAGTCAGGGTTTACAAGCCGGAAGGATCGCTCTTTGACCAAAGAATCCTCCGTTCAGACGAATCTGCTACAGTTCCATTAGTCCTTTCTTCTCCACCAGGCTATTGGAATATAGAGACTAAGTACGAAAACTTCGAAACCTCAAAGCAATTCTTAGTTGAAGAATTCGAAGATCTTTCTTTTACTCTCGTCGGCAGCACGCTGATTTTAGAAAACACGGGCAACGTTCCGTTCACTGGTCCTGTTGAAATCGGAATAGGAGACACAACCGAAATAAGGGACTTAGAAGGGTTGAAAATTGGAGAATCATTAAAATATGAGTTGAAAGCGCCGGATGGCGAATATGCTATTGAAGTCGGCGAAGGCTCAAACAAACAAGTGCTTGGAACAATTCCCTTAACAGGCAGGGCAATATCTATTCAGTCGGCAGGCGACAAAAGCGTTTTGGCAACAAGCTTATGGGTATTGGTAAGCTTAATTGCCCTGCTGGTTGTCGCGTTGGCAGTAGTATATATTTACAAGAGGCTAATGCACGGCAAAAGCTTGGCTTCTCCAAAAACTTCTCAGCAGAAAAAAGTCGATAGTTTAGTAGCCGCCGCCACCTCACAAAAAGAAAAAGAAGAGAACAAAAACCTGATTGACAAGGGCGTAAAGCAGAATTCTTCAATCATTTCAGTTTATATAAAAAATATGCCCGTTTTGGACAAGAATCCTGATGCGGTCAAGACCATTGATACTGCGCTTTGGAAAGCTAAAGAAGTCGGTGCAAAGATTTATGCCGACGGAGATTTCAGGGTAATCATTCTCAGCGAAATCTTAACTAAAGAAAAAGAAAACGAAATGAAAGCAATAAATGCCGCGAGGGCAATCGAAAGAGTCTTCGATATTTACAATCGCAGGTCCGCGCAGAAAATCGAATTTGGAATAGGTGTAAACTCGGGAGTCTTGATTGTAGAATCTTCCCAGGAGAAATTCAGGTTCATGTCTCTGAATAATGTCATAGCGGCAACAAAGAGAATGTCTGAAATTTCAAGGAACGACACGTTAATCTCCGAATCTGTCCGGAACAAAGTCTTAGGCAAGATAAAAACATCAAAGCTTCCTGATAAAAACTTCTGGAAAATTGAGCGTGTCATAGACCGTTCTGCTTACCAAGACCACATACACAGAGCGATTAAAAGGGATTAGCTCTCAAGTTAAAAGCTGGCACATCTCACAGAAATATTATCTTCTATCATTTCCCAATCTTTTCATCAAAAATATTTCTCGTTGTAATTCTTAAAAATAGCAGAGCCAGCCATCGCCAGCCGGCCCCGCAGAATTAGTTCTTGAAAAGTTTTGAACCATCAAGATAATAACCGTCGTGTCCGGTCTCGCAATCGAATATTTCCGATATTATTTTCTTGTGCTCTTTCACTTGACCATGCTTGGGCGAGTGAATGGAAACCGAAGGTTTATCTTTCATCCCAAGCTCATCGCACTTTCTCATTAATCTCGCCTTCAGGCATCTTGAGCAGCAGCAATGCAATGGTTTATGGTCCTCAATCTTATAAGCAACAACCGCAAGGGAGTTTCTCTTTATGAAAGACTTCGTTTCATTAAGTATTTCCTTTGGAAGACTGCCCAATTTTTTAAGGTTGCCTTCCCCGATATAAAAAGAAGGGTTCGTCTGCAAGCCCTCTGCTTCTATAAAAACCGTATCTTCAATCGCTTGGTAATATTTTTTTAGAACCATTGTGAAATGTGCAAGCAGCCGCGTGATGTTGCAACGGTTACTTAAGACAAATATAGCAAGAAATAAAATTAAGATTAGACAAGACGCAAACATTCAGTTTATCGAGTCTCATTTCACCCATCACAAATCAAAGCATCTCAAATTTAAATACCTTCCGCTTATTTACTATTCATTTCTAAATCGGGTTTTAAAGATAAATAAAAAACTCACAATCCCGCCACAATGTTTAATAGATAATTTAGCGAGCGAAGCGAGCCATCATAATCCTTTGTCCTTACAGGCTCACTCCCCAATAACCTTAATCAAAACCCTCTTGTCTCTCTGTCCATCAAACTCTCCATAAAAAATCTGCTCCCACGGCCCAAAGTCTAATTTGCCCTCGGTAATTGCAATAACAACTTCCCTCCCCATGAGCGTCCTTTTTAGGTGAGCGTCAGCGTTGTCCTCCCCGGCTGCGTGATGCTCATAATCTCCTTCCGGAGCAAGCCTCTCAAGCCACTCCATAAAATCTCTTTTCAGTCCGTCCTCCTCGTCGTTAATAAAAACACTCGAAGTTATGTGCATTGAATTGACAAGTACAATCCCTTCCTTAATTCCAGATTTATCTATGGCTTCCCGAACTCTTTGTGTAATGTTTACTATTTCTTTTCTCTTTTTCGTATGAATGACTATCTTTTTTATATGGGCCTTCATCTAACTATCCTCAGCAAGGGTTTATCTGAGATTTTGACCTTTATTTTATCTGCCGGAGTTACCAAAAATTCTCTTATTGAATCAATCGCCAAAACCATCTCCGTCTTTGGAATTATCTCCGCAAAATCTGCTTCTTCTATTCTGCTTTTTAAAATCTTGAACTTATTTAATCTTCTTATATATGGCTCTCTTATCAGTATTTCAACATGCCTCGCCTGTGCGCTGAACGGCGTTCCTCCGGCAGATTTGAACCACGCAGTGCTTCCTGTGCCTGTGGAAAAAATCAATCCAGAAGATTTCTGCTCTTCCTCAACGACCTTTCCTTCGTGCTTCACTTTGCAGCTTCCCGTTTATTTCAACTTCAACCCTTTCTAGTTTCTCAACTTTAAAATTCCCAGATTTTATCTCTTCCAATTTATTCTCCAACTCATCAATATTTATCGTTGTCAATGCCCCCTCGCTTTTCTCAGGATCAGAATTAACTGCCAAGAGCGGTTTGTCAATTAAAAAATGCGATGCTGACAGCGCCGTCCCGTCGCCGCCTATAGAAACAACAAGGTCAATTCCTTTCAGCTCTCCAGGAGCAAGCGTGTTTTTCCATGAATAAATTATTTCAAATCCATTATTCAAGACGCTGCTTAAAACTTTTGCTTCTCTCGAGTTCTCTGCGTGCTTGCACACAACAAGTATTTTCATGAGACTACAAAAAAATCTGACTATTTAATCTCTGCGTTATTAACGCTATTTCTCCAAATCTTTATATAACGAATAAACAAGTTTAATTAAGGAAAGTCAATATGACCGTAACAATCTACACCACACAAGCTTGTCCCTGGTGCCAAGTCGCCAAGCAATACCTAAAGAAAAACAATATTTCGTTTGTCGAGAAAGATGTTGGCAGAGACCACATGGCTGTGCGCGAACTGATAAATAAATCTGGCCAAATGGGCGTGCCAGTTATAGACGCAAACGGGCAAATCGTTATAGGTTTCAATGAACTAGTACTCAATAAAATTCTGCTCGACGCATAACTTCTCAAGCCAAAGCAAATAACAATTTTTATTTTTGTATTTAGATTATAATGGACACCATTCACCGGCCATATTAATAACTTATAAAATAAAATTCCTCAGTATTATTTACGTAATCAAATAATTATTTTTAGACCTAAATATTTGGCTATTTTTATCGTCGTTATCATGAAATTTTAAGCTATTTATTTGATGAGTTTATTTCATAATAATAAACTTTATCTTCCTGTTTCAAGCATTTTAGAGTTGGAAACTTCCAGTTGTTTGAGACAACCCGCATCTTTTTCCTCGCTTCCCTCTTCAGTTTTTTCTCCAGTGTATTCATAATGTATCCAACCTGAAAAGTCAAAACCACATCGAACTCTCCAAGATTAACACTCCAAAAATTCTTCCAATGCACAAACGCTTTTTCTTTCAGTCCTTCACGGTTAATCTTCCACTTGCTCAATAAAACAAGGAAAGGATTAATCTCATATCCATGAATTTCCGCTCCAAGTTTAGCAAATTCAATCACCAGTTTCCCATTTCCAGAACCCAATTCCGCAACTTTGTCTCCTTTTCTAATCCGTGCAAATTTAATCATCTTCTTCATCTTATCGTCCTGCGTCACTTCGTATGAAGCTCCCATAAGCAGTGGAAAAACAACAAACACAGCAACCCAGAAAATAAACGCAACAGCCAAACTTATGAACACAAACAAAAGCCATTCCATTTCAGAACTTATGAAAGAATCTACTTAAATTTATCCGCAGCATTTAAACTTTAGAACTTTCTAAACCAACAAATCCAATACGCCATCATTACTAATATTCTTCTCAATCCTTCGTAGTTATAATAATTTATTTCAGAAAATTTAAGCTATTTTTTGTAGTGCTTCCAATTAAAGACTAAATCTAAATCCAAATTTATCTAAATCCATCTTTCCACCAACAATTTCAACTCCTTCCTTTTTCAGCATTTCAGTTTTCTTCTCGCTTCCAAAAGCAAATCCGCCAATGCTTCCATCGCTTCTTACAACCCTATGACAAGGCACTTCCCTATTTTTATTTTTGTTCATCGCATTTCCAACAGCGCGAGCGCTTTTCGGAGACCCAACCACCCTCCCCAATTCTGCATAAGTCGTTACCTTTCCTTGAGGAACTTTCTTCAAAGCAGAATAGCATTTTTCATTAAAACTCATAAATATCAAAAACAAAAACCCTTAAAATACCTATTCTTCATCATCGTTTATGAAACAAGTAGAAATAATGTCCCCAGCAGGCGACTGGACATCGCTTACAGCAGCGCTCCAAGCGGGCGCAGACTCCGTTTACTTCGGTGTCGAGCAGTTAAACATGCGCTCTCGCGGTGCGCACAATTTTACTCTTGAAGAACTTCCAAAAATAGTCGAAACATGCAGGAAGCACAAAGTCAAAACATATCTGACTGTAAATTCAATTCTTTACAACGAAGACATCTCGTTAATGAAAAAAATAATTGACAAAGCAAAAGAATCCGGAATCAACGCAGTCATCGCATGCGACATAGCCGCAATTCAATACGCAAACTCCATCGGAATGGAAGTTCATACATCAACACAATTAAATGTCTCGAACATAGAAGCAGTAAAGTTCTTCGCCAAGTTTACAGATGTAATAGTCCTTGCAAGAGAATTAACCCTTGAGCAAATAACGGAAATCTGTGACGAAATAAAAAAACAAAAAATAAAAGGTCCAAAAGGCGAATTGATAAAAATAGAAATTTTCTGTCATGGAGCGTTGTGCGTCTCCATCTCAGGAAAATGTTACATGTCTCTAGCTAGATTTAATTGTTCAGCAAACCGCGGAGAATGCTTGCAGCCTTGTCGAAGAGCTTACAGAGTTATTGACGAAGAAACAGGAGAAGAACTGAAACTAGAAAACAAATACGTTATGTCTCCAGCAGACTTATGCACAATTCAATTCTTAGACAAGATAATTGCTAGCGGCATTTCAGTTCTAAAGATTGAAGGAAGAGCAAGACCGCCAGAATATGTTCATACAACAACAAAGGTTTACAAAGAAGCGGTTAAAGCCGTCCAGGAAAAATCTTTCACAAAAAAGAAAGTTGACGCTTGGGTTAAAGATCTAGAAGGTGTGTACAATCGCGGTTTCTGGCACGGAGGATATTACCTCGGAAAGGAACTCGGAGAATGGGCCGGAGTTCGCGGCTCAAAGGCAACAACAAACAAAACTCTCCTCGGAAAAGTCGAGCACTACTTCGACAAAAAGCACATCGCTCATTTAAACATTCAAAACCAAGACCTCAAGTCCGGGGACGAATTGTTAATCACTGGCCCAACTTCTGGCGTCGTTGAAACAAAAGTAAAAGAAATCTTCAAAGATGGAAAACCAGCCAAGAAACCAGTCAGAGGAGCAGACATCACAATTTCATTGGAAAAGAAAGTCAGGAAGAATGATTTGGTCTTTTTGATTGAGAAAATAAAATAATTACATTCTGTCCAAAATCTTTATCCGTTCATTTATTGGCGGATGTGTCGAGAACATGTCTGTAAATTTCTTTTTGTAAGGGTCAGACATAAATAACGGCGCCATGGCTTTAGCATATTTTTTCTTGTCTTTTTCTGGAACAGATTCATCTCTTATTTTAATTAAAGCATTCTTCAACCCTGGGGGATATCTCGTAAGTTTTACAGCAGTTGCATCAGCTCCAAATTCTCTCTTCCTTGAAATAGCCAATGAAACTAAGTTTGCTACAATCGGCGCGAGGATGGCAAAGAATACTCCAAGCAAAATTAAAATAATCTGCAGCTTCCCATTTTCATCTTTCCCACCGCTATTGTTTCTTCCAGAAAACCACAAACTTCTAAGGAAAATTTCAGCAATAATAGAAATCAATCCAACAAGCACAGCCACCGTCGTCATAAATCGCATGTCGTAATTTGCAATATGCGACATTTCGTGGCCCACAACCCCTTCAAGTTCTTGTTTGTTCAATTTTTTTAAAGCTCCCGTCGTAACGCACATAACCGCATGCTGTGGATCTCTTCCGGAAGCAAACGCATTTATTTGTTCAGATTCCATCACATAAAGTTTTGGCATCGGTAGCCCCGAAGCAATTGACATAGATTCAGCCGCATTGAAAAGCATCCTGTGCTCTGTCCTCGAGGCGGGCTTAGCCCTAACCGAAGCCAAAGCAATCTTGTCCGAATTATAATATGAAATCAATGTATAAGACAAAGAGAAAATTATTGAAATTATCATGATAACAAAAAAATAACTCGGGTCAAGCGCAAATGAAATAAGCGCTCCAAGAATTATAAAAAATACAAAGATAACCACAATTAGCAAAAATGATTTTATCTTATTCTTTGATATTTCGTCTTGAAAGGATATATGTTCCACCATTCATTAATAAGAAAAATCAGTTATTTAAATTTTGCATTATTTCTCTTTGGACTTCCTCAATGTCTTTCGCGCCGTTAACTCTGAAATGTTTGTAATGTTTTAAAATAGGCTCAGTTTCCCTATGGTAAATTTTCAGCCTTTTGCGTATCGCTTCTTCGGTGTCGTCTGCCCTCTTCACTAGTCGTCCTCCGCACCTATCGCACTTCCCTGGAACTCTGGGGGGCATTGTAGCAAGGTTATATCCAGTCCCGCACTTTTCGCACGCGATTCTTCCAGAAATTCTCTTGACAGCTTCGCCATCTGAAATAAAAATTTCAACAACATTGTCAATTTTAGTTATCTGGTCGAGCATCTTCGCTTGTTTCAAATTCCTGGGAAACCCGTCCAGGATTAAACCTTTTTTGCAATCTCTCTCCTTAAACCTCTCTTCAAGGACATTCAACATCTTTTCATCAGGATACAAATTCCCATTGACAATATATAAATCAATATCTTTTTTCAACTCTCCAGTCGCCTTCCTCAACAAATCTCCAGTTGAGATATGCGGAATTCCCAACTTCTCAGAGAGCAGTTTTGCCTGTGTTCCTTTTCCTGAGCCCTGTGGTCCAATTAGGATTAGTTTCATTCTATCTCCTCAAATGCCTTCAGGGCAAGATTTCCCACATCTGCCGGAATAAATTCTGCGCCAAGTTCCCCCTTAGGGACCCACTTGAAACTTTCCAGTTCTTTGTTTATTTTCAATCCCGAGCCTTCCTTTTTCTTGCAGACACTTGCTAAATTTGCTTTAACATTTCCTTCCAGGGGAATGTCTGTTTTTCCAACGATTTCAACATCTAAATTAGTTTCTTCTTTTATCTCTCTCAATAGTGCCTCGTCAGGCGTCTCATTTTGTTCTATATGGCCTCCAACAGGCAGCCACAAATTCAATTTGTTGTGATGAATTAACAAAATCTCGTTGCTTTCGTTAAAAATAAAACCCGTAACAACAAGGTCTGTCTTCCTCTTTTCCATCTCTTGTTGAAATAAATCATCTATAAAAATCTACTCTTCATCAAAATCAACTTTCGGAACAGCCTTAGCCTCGGTTGGAATTTTCAAGTATTCTTTTTCTTTCATTCCATACATCGAAGCAAACATCGCTCCAGGGAAAACCTTAACTCCGTTGTTGTAGCTCAATATCGAATCATTGTAGAATTGTCTTGCATAAGCGACTTTGTCTTCAATCGCAGCCAACTCTTGCTGCAGTTGTAAGAAGTTTTCATTTGCTCTTAACTGTGGATAGTTCTCAGCAATAGCAAAGATGCTCTTCAGGGCATTCTGCATTTCGTTTCCTGCTTTCAACTTGCCTTTGATATCCGTCGCGCCCAAGAACGCCTTTCTCGCATCGGTAACTGCCTGCATGATTTTCCGCTCATGTTTCGCGTAACCCTGAACGGTTTTCACAAGGTTAGGAACAAGGTCTGCCCTTTTCTGAAGCTGAACGTCTATCTGTGAAAGCGAGTTATCAATCCGATTACCCAAGAGAACAAATTTGTTATAATAATAAATAAACATAATTACGACTACAAAAACCAATGCAATTATAAGCCATAACCACCATAACATAATTATTCAGTGGGAAAATAGTTTTATAAACTTTTTCTTATTTGAATTAACATGGAAAAAAGACTTCAAGTCATGATTACATTCGTATTCCTTATTCTGCTAGTTGCAGGCCTCTACATTTTCACGAACTGGTTTTCAATTATAACTGGTTATTTCACCGGAGAAAGCCAGCAGGAAAGAATAGCAAACTGCCTCAGCGAGCAGGGCGCCGAATTTTATTTCTCAGAATATTGTGCTGATTGCGAGAAGCAGCAGAAAGCATTCGGAAAATCTTTTGAGCAAATTATCAAAGTAGACTGTGGCAATGACAAAGAAAACTGCCCCAACGTCCGCGAAGTTCCTGCGTGGTACATTCCAAACTCAGAAGAAAAATTTCATTATGGTCTTCTAACGCTAAACGAAATCTCTGAATCAGCTGGTTGTGAACCGCGGACGTAGGAAAGATGTTAGGATATATTATAACAATCGCAATTTTACTTCGTCTTTATAACTCGGTTGCTTTCTTTCTTGTCAAACGTCGAATTCGCGGCTCTGCAAAAGTTACTCCCGGCTCTGAACCATTCAGTTATAAACGGGGAAACAAGGTTGCTCTGCTCATTCATGGTTTCACGAGCACGCCAAAAGAAACAAGTCGGCTCGCAAATTTTCTGCAAAGGCAGGGAATATCCATAAGTGCTCCCCTCCTCCCGGGCCACGGAACTTCCCCGGAGCGATTAGCCATAGTCAAATATCCTGAATGGATAGGCCACATAAAAAGAGAAATAAAGAAATTAGAAAAAGAATATGCAGAAATTTACATTATCGGGAATTCATTTGGCGGCAACATAGCGCTTATTCTGGCAAACTTCTCAAAAAAGATAAAGGGAATAATTACCCTCGGCACACCAATCCTCTTTGCTCACGAAAGAATCAGCAGGTACATTTTGCTTCCAATTTTAAAAAGAATAAAACTCTTCCAAAGGAAAGTGTACAAAGCCGAAGGAATAGAGTTGCTTATGCAAAAGAGATGCAATTCGTATCTTTCGGTTCCTATTCGGAGCGTAGTGCAATTTGCCCGCGTAATTGACCTATCAAAAGCGGCGCTTCCTTCAATCAAAAAACCCCTCTTTGTAGTGCAATCACGAGAGGATACAATCACCAAAGTAGAAAGTGCCCAGTTTATTCTCAACAATGTTAAATCAAAAGAAAAGAGCTATCTCGCAATCAAAAAATCTTATCATAATGTCTTGGTAGACAAGGTAAATCCGGCAATGAACCAGAAAATTTTAGAATTTATTTTAAAAAATCGTACTTAACACCGTTAACTAAATCCTTAAATATTCTTAACACGGGTTAACAAGATGTACTACTTACCTCAAGAAATCGAAGTTTGGTATGTTATCCCTGCAATACGTAGTCAGATTGCTCGTTATCTGATTGAAGATTTTGATGCATCCTATGAGCGTGTAGGAAATATTCTCGGTGTTAGCAGAGCCGCAATTTCTCAATACGTTAAAGGAAAGCGCGCGGCAAAGATAAAACTTCCAAAAGAATTAGGTCCAAAAATGATGGGCGTTTGTAAAACTCTCATAAAAGACGATACAAAGGCCGTAGAAGAAATCGACAAAATTCTCGCTCACATGCGCTCCAAAGGGCTAACTTTCTCAGTCTGCGGAAAGCTTAAGGAAGGCATTTTGGGCGACTGCAGCGAAGTTAACTTCAGGGACGGAAATTATAAGAAAGTAAAATAGTTTTCAGTGGCTATGCAAATCGGAGCCAGCTTCTCAATTTTCTGCTGCAGGTCCAAAGAAATAACCATGCATTACATATTGCAGGTAATATCTTTTTATTAATTATCGTAGTTAATTGTATGATTGCAGCTATTTTTTATGTTGCAATTTATCAATCATTTAATTCTATAACTTCTAGCAAAGATATTTATACCTTAGGAGTTTTTTTCGCTCATGCCAGATGAAAAATTTAAGGAACTGCAGGAATTTTTGATTCAAGTAAGCATCAAAGTAGCTAAGCGCGGTGAGGGCGCAATCTTCGCTGTCGGAGGCGATGTCTCTCATAAGCCGCTGGTCGAACAAACAGTTCCCCCTTTCAGCGTAATCAAAAATCCCAAACTCCTGGAATCTTTAGCTTTAATGGATGGAGCAGTTATCATTGACGAAAATGGGTTCTTGGTCGCTTACGGAACAATGATTAAATCAACAAAAGTTTACCGCAATTTTGGCACAAGGCACAGCGCCGCGATAAGCGCCTCAAAAAAAGCAGAACTTGTTGTGATGGTCTCTGAAGAAGACAAAAAAGTCAGAATATTCAAGGCGGGAAAAATGGTCATGCAAATTGACCCATTTCAAAAAGGCGTTGAGAGATCTGTTCCTCAGGCAGTAAATGTTTTAGAATCTCTCGGGGCAGGAACTCTTGGAGCATTGGGAACAACTCTCCTTGTCCCAGGACTTGGAATTGCTCTTCTGCCGGGAATAGTTTTGTTCGGTTCTGCATATTATTTAACACAGAGTCTAAAGAAAAGATTCGGCAAATAACAAACCAAATTTCTAAATTAGTGCCTTGTTCTATACTTTATCTTAAAATCTGAGCAGAACTATAAATCCGTATTAAGTCACCTTTCTCGCACAATATTGGAGAGTAATAATTTTGCGAGCTTGGCGAGCCAGATAAATTAAAGCTAAAATAAGAAAGTTTAAAAACCAATTTCTCCCCAACTCTTTATGATAATTCCAGTAAGATGTATGAGTTGCGGCAAACCTCTAGGTCACTTATGGGAAGATTACAAAAAAAGAACTGACTCCGGCGAAGAAGCCGGAAAAGTCCTTGACGATTTAGGCTTGACAAGGTACTGCTGCAGAGCGACTCTTCTCGGCCACGCAGACATGCTTCCAGAAGTTACGAAGTTTAAGAATTACGAAGTTTAAGAAAGCTTAACTCATTAAGCCTCTCAAGAGCATACAGAAGGCGAGCAGCTACAAAATCCTCTAAAGTTTTCAGGCATATTTGCATAAGCATTTGCTACAGGATTGTCCAAGTCACATCTTGGTTTGAAACCCCAACACATGCCTTGCTGGTTACGATTTTTTGGTTCAAAAGACAAACAATTTATATAACTACATTCTTCATCAGAACTACAGGATATTATTTCACATTCTCCTCGCATAGCTTCGGTTCTATCTGGGCAAATTACCTTATTGTTCCTTAAACCAAAACCAATAACTCCAGCAACAATTAAAAAAATAACTACCAAAACATAAATTAGCACATTTTTCATGGAACAGGACATCAAATAAAGATTAAAAACGTTTCTATCTAAAATTTCTTTGTTCTATCCCGAAATTATTTCATAAGGCTGAATTAGTTAGCCCTATGAAATTGACACAAGCAAAGCTTACAGATACACTTGGAAAGCTGGCTGATGGCAAGACAGTTTATCAAGCGAGAAAAGTCGCTAGGATAAGCGTAAGAAGAGTCTATCAAGTGAAGGAGGCATTTGACAGAACTGGAAGGATTCCAGACATAGGAAAGCATGCTGGCCGTCCTAGAAAACCCTTTGAGGAATGGGAAATTCAGATGGTGAAAGAAACCTATGAGCGACATAGAGTTTCAGCAGATACTCTGGAAAAGCTGATTGAAAGAAATTTCGGGAAACATATCGGGCATAACAGAATCCATCAGATTCTGGTTTTTCTTGGCTATGCCAAGAAAAAAGATAAAAGAGATATCAGAAAGAAGAAATGGAAGCGATATCAAAGAAGACATTCATTAACGGCTGTTCACATTGACTGGCATTACCTGAAAGGAACTTGGGTTTTCACCGTTGAAGATGATGCAAGCAGGAAACTGCTTGCTTTGATAGAATCGAAAAATGAATCAACAGATAATTCCATTATTGGAATGGAATTAGCATTAAAACACGGGCAGATAAGGCAATGCATAAGCGATCATGGCTCAACTTTCACAAGCAACTTTGTCGACGCTAAATCACGATTCAGGGATTACCTGAAATCCAGAGGAATCAAGCCGATACTCTGCAGGATAAGGCATCCAAGAAGCAACGGCAAAGTGGAAAGATTTTTCCAGACTTACGACAGGCACAGAAACGCTTTCAGAACAAAAGAAGAGTTTATTTATTGGTATAATGATTTAAAGCCGCACAGAGCTTTAAACTTTGATGAACTTGAAACGCCATCGCAAGCTTTCATAAGGAAACTGAGAAAATGCTAAATCGAAAAAAAGTATCGTTGGGAAATAATAACGGGATACTACATTAAAATTTCTTCTTAGCCCTTTTCTTAACCTCATCTAAATCAACTTCAAAATTTTGCAAGCCAGTATTCCATTTCAAAGGAGCATTAACATATTTAATCTTCTCAGACTTCTGTTTCGTAGAGTTTGTTAGAATTAAGAATCCTTTCTGCATTAACAATCAACTTCTACAATCTCATCCCGCCAACTACTCTAGCAATTGTCGTCCAATATCTGGCGAGATAGTATGTTAAATTCACCTGAACCTTGGCGCTTAGTCCATTCTCTTGTTTCTTAACATCAAACAAACGTCGCTGAACCTTATTAGAATTCATTTTTCCCTCAAGTAAATTTAGTTTTTTATTAAGAATTAAGCTTTGGCTTTCGTCTCGTAACTCTTCGCTTTCAACTCAATGCAAACACCGGCTGCAACTGTTGCGCCAGCATCTCTGATTGCAAATCGTGACATGTGAGGATTCTCAGCTTGAGTCTCCAGGCATACGTTGCCCATCGGCTTCAACCTGACCTTTGCGACTTCTCCGTTCTTCAAGAAGTCTGGCTTCTCAGTCTTTGTTCCATCAGGAGCAGTTTTCTCAATCAGTTCAATAAACTGGCAAGGCACCTGTGCCGTATGAATATGGAAAACTGGGGTGTATCCTTTTGCAATTACAGTTGGGTGCGCAATTACTGCAACCTGTGCTACAAATTCATCAACGACTTTCATTGGTTTAGCAGCGTCGCAGATTACGTCTCCTCGTGCAATATCTTTCTTCCCAATGCCTCTGACGTTAACACCAACATTATCGCCTGGCTCTGCGCTTGACAAGGCCTCATGGTGCATTTCAACCGTTTTAATTTCACCCTCAACACCCTTTCCAGTTCTGCCCGGAAGTGCAATGATTTTCATGCCAGGTTTCATAACGCCTGTCTCAATTTTTCCAACAGGCACAGTGCCGATACCCTTAATTTCATAAACATCCTGAATTGGCATTCTCAAAGGCAGCTGTGTTGGCTTCTCTGGTAATTTGAACAAATCAAACTGCTCCAGCAATGTCGGTCCTTTGTACCAAGTCATATTTGTAGACTTGTCAGCTAGATTGTCTCCTTTAAACCCAGATATTGGGATGAAAGTAACATTCTCTGGCTTGTATCCCCTTTCCCTAATAACCTTAGTAACATCTGCCTTAATTCTATTGAACTCTTCTTCTTTGTATCCAACAGTATCCATCTTGTTTATAAGAACTGCAATCTCACCAACACCCATTGTCTTCAATAAGGTAGCGTGTTCCATAGTCTGGGGCTGTACACCAGCTCCTTGTCCGGCTGCAACAACAAGAAATGCGCAGTCTGCTTGGCTTGCGCCAGTAATCATATTTTTAACAAAGTCTCTGTGTCCAGGAGCGTCAATAATTGTAACTTCATAATTCTTTGTGATTAATTTCTGGTAAGAAAGATCGATAGTAACTCCTCTTTCTCTTTCCTCTTTGAATCTATCCATAAAGTAGGCGAATTCAAATCCGACTTTTCCGTGCTTCTGCGCTTCAGCTTTCAATTTGTCTAGCTGCTGCTGCGAAAGTGCTCCGGTCTTAAACATCAAATGTCCGATTGTCGTCGATTTTCCGTGGTCAACGTGACCTACGAAAGCAACGTTCAATACAGGTTTTGTCTTTGCCATTTTCTTGTAAGAGTGTTTATTTTGGTAGGTATTTAAAGATTTCGATTAGTTAAACTTTGTAAACTTTGTAGCCTTTATTCACTTTTTGTTCCACTTTAATTCCAATTTCGTCCCCGGATTTTGCCTTCTTTACATGCTCTCTTTGGATTTGCATGCTCTCAATAATCTGCTCAAAATCAACCTCGCCGCCCTTAAACTGGACTCTATCGCCAATTTTCAATTCCTTAAAAAGCTTCACCACCGCCACGCCAATCTTGTCAAAATAATGCGTTACAACACCAACTTCCATCCTTTATCAAAGTTGTTAAAGAATTTAAATTTATCCGTCACGAATCAATAGCCCTGCCAGGATTCGATCCTGTATGCAAGCGAAGCGAGTATCTGGTTCCTTTCAAGATTAAACCATATGTCCGAGGAACGAGGATGTTCCAGGTGAGAATAGCCCCACCAGGATTCGAACCTGTATGTCCGAGGAACGAGGATGTTCCAGGTGAGAATAGCCCCACCAGGATTCGAACCTGGGTCACGAGAGCCAGAGTCTCGTATACTTGACCACTATACTATGGGGCTGTCTTTAACACCATAGCATTTGAGGAGTCTTGCTCCGATTATACTATGGGGCTGTCTTTAACACCATAGCATTTGAGGAGTCTTGTGCTCCGATTATACTATGGGGCTAAATAAGATTACAAAACAAGAACAAAGTTTGTTTTAAAATTTATGCATTATCTCTTTCGTGCAAAACATCCCTATGGCCTTCCTTCTGTCTTCTCAATAAATCATGTGCGTTCTTTGCGCCTTCTTTTTCAAACTCTTTTTTCTTAAATCCAAATTTCTCGACCATGTGCGCTGTGTAAGCCCCGCCTAAGAAATGTGGCATAATAACATACGTCGCGCCTTCTTCGTATAACTGCAGCGATTCTTCAATTTGGTGAGACACAATTATAATAATCGCTTTCGGATTCAGCAGCCTAATTTTTCTTATCAGCAAAAGATTTGTTTCCAAGTTTGGAATTGTGGAAATTATCATTTTAACATTACTCATCGGCAAATCATCCAGCAACTCTGTATCTCCTGCATCACCATAACGGCACTCAACTCTTGCCCTCGCCAAATTCAGAATCGTCTCGGGATTATTGTCAATCACCAAGAACTTTTTATTTATTCTTCTAAACGCCTTTTCCAAGCCGTAGCCAATTCGGTTGTAACCAAATAGCAAGATTTCATGGTCGTCCCCTTTGTGATATCTTCCCTCGTCTACTTTACTTCCTTCTCTTTCAAAAATACCGAGACGCGGGGAGAGTCTTTGGTAAATGCTATTTCCTGCAGCTATTGCATAACTAGAGCCAGCCATGCTGATTAAGCCCACAATTGCAATCATTGACATAATCTCCGGTTCCAAATGTCCGACGCCGATTCCAAGAGCAATCAATATGAAAGAAAACTCGCTTATTTGCGAGACCGTTAATCCTGTTAAAAACCCATTTCTTTTGGTGTAGCCGAGCAAGCCCATCAAAGTCATAACGATAAGAGGTTTAACAACAATCACAAAGATTGAGAATACCACAATTGGCAAAATGAATTCAGACATATTGGCAAACTCCAAATTCGAGCCCAGCAATACAAAAAACATCAGAAGGAAGAAATCTCGCAACGGCTTCATGCGCGCCCCGACTTCATACCTATACGGAGAAACAGAAAGAGTAATTCCTGCAAGCAAAGCGCCTATCTCGATAGAAAATCCAAAATAATCAAATAAGCTCGCCAGAGCAAAAGCCCAAGCGACTGAAAACAAAAGCAAGAGCTCCCGAGAATGTGCTATCTTTTTTGTGACAGGTTTCAGCACAAAATATCCTGCCAAAAAAAGTCCGCCAACCAGCGCAATACCCATCAAAACTTTCTGCAACGCGAATGAATATATATCCGGATTATTTTCAATCGAGGAAACAGCCATCAGAATCAATATCACAACTAAGTCTTGAACTATGAGCAAGCCAATAGAAATTTTTCCATACAGCGTCGACGTGTCTTCCTTGTCTGAAAGCAATTTCATAACGATGATAGTCGAACTAAAGACCAAAGCCATTGCAGTGTATGTGGATACAAGATACGAAAAACCAAGAATCACGGAAATCATAAAGCCAACGGCAAATGTTAAAATAATCTGCCCGACGCCAACCACCAGCGAAACCTTCCCCATTTCTTTAATTATTTTCGGATTTAAGTTTAACCCGACCATAAACAGCAAAACTGCAACGCCCATCTGAGAAAAAGTCTTGATGCTGTCAACATGCGTCGCTATGTCCAAAAAATAAGGGCTCACAATAATTCCCGTCAGAATATACCCGATAATCAACGGCTGCTTCAGCAATCTGACGACAATCGAGACAACTAAAGCAATCACTAAAATAATGCTCAGCTTAACAAATATAGCGTCAACTACCATTTCCTCTTTTCCAAAAAACTAAGTCAAATCTGTTATTTAAATCTTACAGAAAGATAAGTCTTGCAAATAATCGATTAAATATTTATTTTTATGAGACAAAACAGCCACAGAAAAGAATTTATACTTTCTAATTCACCCAATAAGATGCTCGAATCATTATCAGTCCAGACATGGCTCGTCTTTGCAGCAATAATCCTAATAGTATTCTTTGTTTTTAGAACGATAAGAAAAATTTCGTTTTTCTCGTTGTTAAAGCATAATTTCTTTTACTTCTTCCTGTTCTTGTTTTTGGCAATTTTTATCATTTCTGCAATAAACATCCACAGCACTAATTCCTTTGACTTCAAAACCCTCGATGGTTGGAAAGGTCTCCTTAAAATTTACATGAATTGGTTCGGTAATCTAATTGGAAACGTGGCAAAAGTTACAGGCTACGCAGTGCATCAGGATTGGATAACTGTAAATAACTCGACCGGCCGATAACAAACATTAATCAGAGCAAATAGCATAATTTTTATACCATGGATATTTTTGAGACTAAGTTGCCTCTCGCATGACTGTAAGGCGTGCGAAGGCACGAAGTGCCTCTCGAATGGTGCAATGCGACGTTCGTTGGCAGGCCATAATATGCCTCTCGTTTGGATGCGTCAGCAGACGAACGAGCGACCTGAGGTCGCCTCTGTGGCTCAAGATTTTAAAATAGAGAATTCTTGAGATACTTGGCAATCGTAATTGCCTCTGTGGCTCAGTGGTAGAGCGTGTCCTTGGTAAGGACAAGGTCCCGAGTTCAATCCTCGGCAGAGGCTTTAGCTCTGCCCCTAAACCCTGGATTCACTAAAACCCGGAGAGGTTTTAGTTCTCGGCAGAGGCTTACAGCAATTTCCTGCTGGGAACTATCTGCAGCAACTCAATTTTCTCAACAGTATCCTTATCAACCTTGTCCCACCTAATTTTATCCATAGCACCCTCTTCAGCTAGAATATGTGCTTTGATTCTATCTACCAATTCGGCGCACTCAATATGTAAAACCCCTTTAATCTCTCCCTCGTCCCCCTTGTTAATGGCCTTCAGAACAATATCTCTCTTTTCCTTAATGTCTCCGTGCTCAAATTTAACCTGTTCAATCGCGATTTCATAGCCTCCGTCAGACAGCGCCTCAAACAAAAGTTCCTCCTTTTTCTCGTGCTGTTCCAGGAATCGAAAAACCTCTTTAAACATAAAAGAAAGGTCTCTAACATTTACAGAAACAGAATACGTCATTTCGTCCAGCTCGGAAATATACTTCTGAATTATCTGGTGTTCTTTCTTGATTATCTCAATTGGGTCCACCATTTCACAAGGCATTTCAAATATAAAAACCCTAAGTTATTACTAAAAAGTTACATAAAAATAAAAAAGAAAATTAAGCAGTAGCCAAGCCCTGTAAGCTCTTAGCTGCACTGAATTGGTTCTGCCTTATCTCATCAGGCGTTGCCCCTTTAGTTGAAAGTGCAACGTAGCCTTCTCTTACGTAGGCAGCTCTGGCTGCTTCATTACTCGGGTCTAGCAAGCCATCAAATTTCTTCTCAGCTTCATCTCTCAACCCAGAAAGCATTCTAATGCCATAGTTTGGATTTCTAGCCAAATTTGCAATCGTTCGAGCGTTGTTTTCTATTTCCTCGGGTGTAAGAAGGGTATTTCTAGAGTCCGCAGTGAGTTTATTTTTAACATTATTATAAACAGTATCAACTATTTCATCTACAGCACTTCTATAATCTTTGCTAGCCTTTGCAATCTTTTCGTCATACTTAACAACTTTCGTGTGTGCATCAACTATTGCATCTCTAGTAGCATCACCAGTCTTTAGAGCAGGACTATGCAAAACCAATTCTGAAAGTTTACTATCCGGAATCTGTCTTAGCAAGCCATCTCTTGTCGCAACATCCCTCATATAAGAGATATATCTATCTTGATAGGCACGTCTAACCCCAGCTCTTGCAGGTCTAACCTGATTTTGATCATCAAAGTCTGGCAAGGGAACGCCCGCACCATAAATATCTTTAAATGACTTACCGAAAACTACTCTTGCTGCATCAGCTTCATCAACATTGTTAGAGCCTACTTTTCCAACCGCTTCGTCGAATTTATCTGCTTCCTTTCCACTCTTTACAAAATCGTCTATTGTAATTGTCATACCTTTTCTCAAATCTCTAGGTATTTAAACTTTTCGGCACATATAGAACTATCTAGTGGTAACAATTACCGTTTCTTTTCCTTCCAATTCTCGACAATCTCTTTTTCTGACTCTTTGACTAACTCTTCTTCTACAGCCCGCTCTTCTTCAGGACTTGTCCTTTGCGAAAACATTTCAGAACCAACAGGCATTGATTCATTCAAAGGCGGGACATCTTCGTTTCCTTTTGGCATGCTAGGCATATAGTCCCCATTTCCGTTATTGCCATTATCTTCTCCTTCAAGCTCCTTCAGAATAGTTTCTTCAATATCCTCGCTCTCTCCCGCTTGAAGCTTTCCATAAGCTGGTTTGACTTCAACTTCTTCCGAAGATTCTTCCTCTTCTTCTAATTCTTGAGCCTCTGTTTCAATTAAATTCTTTTCAGCTTCAGCAACAACTTCACTTATTTTCTTCGCGGCATCAGCATTTACAGAAAGCGAATCAATTCCGCATTCCACTAAAAACTTTGCCATCTCCGGCCTGCTTCCCGCCTGCCCGCAAATACTCGTCTCAACACCATATTCCCTGCAAACCTTGATTACATGAGCTATTTCTCTCAAAACCGCCGGATGAGTCTCGTCGTAAAGGTTCTGAACGTGTTCATTATTCCTGTCTAGGGCAAGAGTAAACTGAGTTAAATCATTAGTCCCGAAACTGATAAAGTCAAGTCCCTCTTGGCATATTTCCTCAATTATTTGAACTGCTGCAGGAGTCTCAACCATTACTCCAATTTGAATATTATCGACCAAGCCAACTTCTTTAGCAACTTTTTTAGTTTCTACAAGTTCTTCTACTCTAATCAGCATCGGCACCATCAATCCTATTTTCTTTTCAGGAAATTCATCCGCAATTCTCTTTATTGCCGCAAACTCTGCCTTCAAAATATCTTTATGCTTTAGGCTAAATCTTATTCCATGATCGCCCATCATAGGATTCATCTCGTCTAATTGCGGCGCTCCAATCAAATGGCTGTACTCATCGCTTCTGATATCCGAAGACCTAACCCACATTCCATCAAAATGTTGTATCATCTTTTTCAAACTAGAATATATGAGTTCTGTATACTTGTCCATCTCCTTGTCTTTAACAAAACCAAGCGGATGCTTTCCTCCAATCGCAATTATTCCTTCAAGCCGAGTTAATCCAATGAATCTTGCTTTCGACTTTGCCGCCCTTTCTGCGCCTTCTGGAAGGTCTGCTATAACTTTAATTTTCGTTCTCGTCGGCACAATCGGCTCAACAACAACTAGTTTAGTTTCACCCTTTCCTTCAACAACCTTTCCAGTATTTCCATCGACAGTTACCGTCTCTCCATCTTTGAGTTTTTTCGTTGCTTCTCCGGTTCCAACAACGGCAGGAATTCCCATTTCTCTTGAGACAATCGCGGCATGCGAAGTAACGCCCCCCTCATCGGTAATTATTGCGGAAGCTTTCTGCATACTGACAACCATATCGGGATTTGTCATCTCTGCGACAAGAACATCTCCTTCCTGAACTTTTTCTAAATCTGAAAGTTTATGAACAATCTTAACAATCCCCGAAGCAACTCCGGGGCTTGCGCCCAAGCCGGAAAGCAGAACTTTTCCATGAACTTCGCTCTCTGCTTTCTTGAATATAGTCGTTATTGGCCTCGACTGAACAATATAAATTCCGGTTTTGTCTATCGCAAACTCAATATCCTGCGGCTTGTCATAGTGCTCTTCCAGCATTCTTGCATACTGCGCGAGCCTTTTCAATTCATAAGTATCTAAGACTTGTTTCTTCGCCCTTTCTTCTCTCAATTTGACAGTCTCGTTCTTTCCGTCCTCATTTCTTACTATCGCAATTTTCTTAATAGATATTTTTTCTTCCAGAATATTAAAATTATCAATGTCCTTGTCAATTACATAATGGTCCGGCTTTATCTGCCCGGAAACAATTCCTTCTCCAAGCCCCCAAACTGCTTCGATAACAATACTTCTGTCATCGCTCGTAGGATTTCTTGAAAACATAACCCCTGATTTCTCAGAGTCAACCATCTTCTGGACAACCACTGAAAGATAAGATTTCGAGTGATCAAATCCTTTCTTAGTTCTGTAATAAATCGCCCTCGCAGTAAAAAGAGAAGACATGCACTCTTTCACTTTTTCAAGAAGCTCGTCCTTTCCTCGAACATTCAGGAATGTATCCTGCTGGCCGGCAAAACTTGCATCTGCTAAGTCTTCTGTCGTGGCCGACGACCTGACAGCCACAAACGGCTCGTCGCTCTTGTCTAATATTTCTAGCGCACCCTCGTTTTTTTCTTCTCCAGCACCAAGTATCTCGTACGCTTCTACTATTTCTTCTTTCATCTCTTCCGGAAGACTCGCTTCTTCGATTATCTGCCTTATTTTTTTTGACGCTTGGTTAAGCGCGGAGGTATCATCTATATTCAAATTTGAAAGAACTTTGTCAATCTCCTTGTCTATTTTTGTTTCTTTAATAAAATAAGAATACGCTTGAGCAGTCACAACAAATCCCGGCGGAACCGGCACTTTTGCATTATACATCTCAGCAAGGCTCGCCCCTTTACCACCAGCTATAGAAACATCCTTTTTACTCAATTCAGAAAACCACTTAATAATATCTGGCTTGTTCACCCCAGTTTCTTTCATAACAACGGATAACTAAATGAAGTTAATAAATATTCCTCTTAACGAATATTACTCACGACATATTCTGGTAATCATCACAATACTAACTAAACTTTTTAGAATTTACAACATCATGCCCACAAACATTTTTCAAATCGCAGACCATGTAGAAAGAGTTTTATTATTAATCGTCGTTACAATATTAAATTAAGCTATTTTTGAATCTTTAGAATTGTATATCAATTAATCTATTCCAGCTTCTCAAAAATAATTCTGTTTCTGAACGGTATTTTTGCTTTAACTTTTCTCAAGGCTTTTTTTGCGGCTTGGGCGCCCTTTTCAGTCACACATGAAATTTCAAAAACTTCTTTGCCCGCATTCACGATTGCCGCGCGCCCAACAGTGACTCCAAACGAGTGTTTCATTCCGTGAGATAATCTGTCCGCTCCGGCAGTTCCTCCGGCAGCTTTGTTTTCTCTTAGTATGTGATGAGGATAAGTCTTTATCACGAAGTAATATTCTCCCGGCGCGCTCAAGTCCATGGACTTATTGATAATCATTCTGCAAGCTTCAAGCGAGTTGTCCCTCATCTGGGCTTTTTCTTCCGCGACCAACTTCACAATATATTTGTGTTTTCCGTTTACGGCTCCCTGCTGGTCGCCCATGTTGTATTTTACAATTCTCAATGGTGGAACCGCTTTAATGTATGACCTGTTCTTCTTTGCAGATTTTCTGGTGAACGGCCTGACTCTCTTCCTGCTGTATGCCGAAGCTTTTCTTAATGCTGCCATTTAATTCCTGTTCCTCATTTCACAATAACGCATATTAGGAAGCGAACCATCTTCTAAACCTATTCTGCCAGAACTCAACGCCGCATCTGACCAGCCAACAGGATTTATTTTACGCAATTTTTCAATATATGCTTTTACTTCTCTTCCGGTAACTCTTGGAACTACTAAATTATCTCTGAGACCTTCGCAAGGAGATTGTAAAAAATAGAATTGGTCTTGGGGTAATTCTTCCGGCGCAACAAGCCGATTTCCCCATTTTAATTTTATCCCCGATTGAGTTTGTGTCTGTGTGTCGCTCATCTTTTCTTCTCCTTTGTTTTTTCTGCATAATCAAAAACTTCAACTTCTGTCGTTACGGCTTGTCCAGGAAGGCCTTTCTCAAATATTGCACGAACAAGCCCTTTGTTTCCATGAGCATCACTTATCTTTCCATGAATTTCTTTTCCTGCAGGAGACTTCCAAACCACTGTCTTGCCGGCTAGTTTCTTAGCTTCATCTCTGCTCTTCAAACCAAGATCTAGCAAGAAATGCTTTTCTTTAATGACTTTCTTTCCTCGTCTAAACTGTACAACTATTCCGTTCATTTGAATTGGTCTCCCGATTTAATTCGAATGAATGAAAATTCGCAATTTGCTTTCATGAAAGAGATTTACAATTCGGGGTTTTTAAAGTTTAGCCCTTCAAATATTAAAAACGTAAATAATGAATCGACAATAGAAACCTAATCACAAAACGGTTTGGGGTGGTGGTTACATAATTTTTGGGCGCGAGTGGGGAGCAGAAAATGTCAAGAGCAATTTTGTTAACGCCATTCACATCATAGTTAAATACTTTTTTAACACTAATAAATATGAAAATCAATAATAAAAGAGGCGTTAAGTTGTTCATGTGCGCTGGCTGCGGGAAAACTTTTAACTCAGACAGTTCTTCAAGAAAAGCCTTGTTAGAACATCAAGGAAACAATTACTGTGACGGCTATTTCATAATCGAGATGGTAAACCAGCGCGCCGAGAAAATCAGAAACCAATAGTAAACTTTCCGTATTCTTTCTTCAATGCATCAACAATCTCTGAAGGTAAAGAGAATTGCGTTCTTTCTTTTGTCTCTTTCAGCGCTTTCTCAAGCGATGTTCTGTCGCTGTCAACAAATTTGTTTTCATTAAATCTTTTTATCTTTCCGTCTTGCGTCACGGCAAAAACTCCTTCATCCGTCGCCACAACCTCCGCCCAGCCTTTCTCAAAATTAATCTTTGCAACTCCCTTTTCCATAGAAACAAGTTCTTTCCTCTGTGAATACTCTGTTAAAACATTCACCAAATCTGAAGAATCTCTAGCATATCTTTGCATCTCGCTTTGCGGAACTCCTTTTCCTTTGACTTTTAACTTCAGCTTAGAAATTTCTTTTGCAACATTCAGCATCCTTTCCGGCACTCTGCCTTTCTTCACCATATTGTCTTCAAAATCCGAAATCAACGCTTCCTGTCCTTTGTTTCCAAATATTTTCTTCATCAGGTCAAAAACTTCCTTGTTCAAACTCTCAGCTTGATGTTCCTGCATTCTCTTTTCCAAGCTAGCCCTCATTTCCTTCATCCTTTTAACATAATCCATTCCTTCCTTAAGCAATTCATCAACTTCATTTCCCGAAATCTCTTTCAACGTTCCGTGTTCATAATCTTTGTACGCCTTTACAACTTTCTCAAGAGTTTTCAGTTCTTTTTCAGTCATCAGTTTTTCTTTTTCAACTAAAATTTTCCTTACCTCTTGGACAATTGTCTTCGGAACAGGCGGAGCATGTCCTGCAAGCATCATCATCGCCTGCGTCGGAGTCACAACCCCAAAATAAACGTCAACCATATTGTCAAGCTGTCTTCTCTTCACGATATCAACTGTTCTGTCTCCTTCTTTCATGTAAAGGTCAATCGCTTCTGGCGACGGCTTAATCTTTCCCATCTGCAAAAGTCTCTTCCACGGAATGAAAGTTCCCCTGTCATAAAGCGGAATTCCGTCCCTTATGAAAGTAAACATAATCGGCTGTGCGTCCTTAACGCTCTGCCAGAAATCCGTAAGCAAATAAACCTGCACGTTAAGTATATTTTTCACACCAGCCAACGCGCTAGCTTCTTTGACATATTCATAAACAATTTTTCCTCTTAACTTTTCTAACAACTCAACTCTTGACATCCTCTTAACGTCAGTGTCGTCAATAATTATAAAAGTGTCAATATCTGAGTTCTCATCTGCAGTTCCTCTGACAAGAGACCCGCCAATTGCATAAGTAGCAACATATCTTATCCTTCCAACATTCAGCCAGTTCAAAACCAAATTCTTGTGGATGGATGCAACTCTCAACGCTCCCAAAAATCCCTTGTCATAAAGTGGAAAACTTGCCCCAACAGCATCGATAAACTCGAACTTGCTGTCCAATCCGTAATTCCACATATCCACTTCCGCAGTTTTGATGTGCACCCAAAGTTTTTCTCCAGAAGTCTTTGCAATTTCAATCACATCTTTCTTTATATTATTCAACTCTTTGTATTGTTCTTCGGGCATAATCATAATCAGATGCAATGGTTTTTTGTCAATCTCTTCTTTTGGCAGGCCTTCGTCTTCCTCAAACATCGGGTTTGCATTCGGCGGTAAAATCCCAAGAGAAATTATGAACGGAAATTTCTTCAGCATCTTTTTTTTAAAATCTTCAAGCTTCTTCTTCAATTTCTCGTAATCAATTTGCTGAGGCATTCCTGCAGACATTCCCATAGGCAATCCCGGCGCAACATTCGGCCTGTATTTGTTCGAAGAAGATAAACTATCTGCCAAGTTTTCTGGTTTTTTTTCCATGTTTAAAAAAATTACAGTTGGTATTTAAAGGTATGGTTAAAAAGTTCGTGCAGCAGGAATCGTTTCTTTGTCATCGGTTTCAGTTTCATAAGCCTGCGACTTATGGCCGTTTTCTCTCAGCAGGGCAGCAATTCGCAAATTTTCTTGATGCATTCTAACAAAAACTCCTCCATCCTGACTCGCATCCAAAATTCTATCTGAAGTGACGCTAATTACAGAATGGGGAAAATTTCCCACATAATCCTGACTTTCTCTAAATTTTTTTTGATATTCCTCAACCTGATGTCTCTGTGGATTCTCGATCTCAATAAGGAATTCTCCGCGGTTCAGAATACCTTTTATTTTAGTCGTCCTATATCCTGCTTGTTCAGCTATATTTTTTGCTTCTGATGCTCTTGCCTTGCTCATGACCTCGCAAATCTTCATAAAATCGTTCTGAACTCTTCCTATTTAAACTTTCACAATTCTCCTATAAGCAACTTTATAAAATCCTTTCATCTGTAATTCAAATGAATGCAAAGAGGACTGAAAGAAAGTACTTGCCAGAGTTTGTTTACGGCGCAACCGATGGCACGGTAACAACATTCGCTGTTGTTGCTGGCGCAATGGGGGCTTCTTTTTCGCCGGTTATTGCGCTGATTCTTGGATTTGCAAACCTCTTTGCAGACGGCTTCTCAATGGCAATTTCAAATTATCTTTCGTCAAAATCTCATCTCGAACTTCATAAAAAGAATGACAGCAAATGCGAAGAGCACAAAAGTCCAAAAAGAACTGCGCTTGTCACATTCGCAGCGTTTATTCTAATCGGTTTCATACCGTTGCTCCCATTCTTTGTTGGAATTTTCTCACCCGCAATAGAAGTTTACCAATTCAAAATTTCTATAGCTCTTACCGCAGCAGCATTCCTGCTCATCGGCGCAGCAAAAGGAAAAGTCGTCGGCAAAAGGTCAGTTCATTCCGCAATCGAAACGCTTGTCATCGGAGGCACCGCAGCAATTCTCGCTTACTTAGTTGGCTATTTCCTGCAAGGTTTAGTAGCATAGAAATCGTTAAATACTCAGCATTCTCGGGTTTTTTATGGTACATTTGCACTTTGAAAATAATCCTTGGAGATGGCCAAGCATATACGCAGCGGCAGTCGTACAAAGATTAAAATTTGCAGATCCAAAAAGCCAATACTCACATAGGGATCTAGGCCCATTAAATATGTTTGATGAGCCAGCCACAGTTGGCGAAGGCGTATTTAGAAGAGGATGGTTTGGTTGGCAAAGACAAGTCGCAGTTATAAGGCATTGGACAGATTATTCCAGCAACGGTCCGGGAAACATAACAATAGATTCAACATTGGATAGATTGCTTCCAGAAACAGAATTACGGAGAATTATTGAAAGTGTGAAAGCCCACGAGGAGCCGCAGCAAACAGCAGGATGTGATATTTCTTTATACCTAGGTCCAGAATTTTTATACAATAACGGAGGTAAAAATGACAAACGAACAAACAAGAATAGTAAGAGCAGACCTGCATAATCATCTTAGAACAAGCAGCTATTGGCGCAGGGGCGATTTTAACAGAGCGGTCGACGTTGCACAAAGAAGATTAGGCGCAGGCGGAATCACTGGTTTGATAAATTTTTCTGATAAAAGATTCGAGACTTTTGCTGAGTTGCCCGGCTATGAAAGAACTTTTGTAGGCGAGAGCCAAAACGCAATATACGTTCCGCAAAAGGATATCTTAATCGCAAAAGGCCAGGAAATTCCAACTCAACAAGGTCACTTGCTAGTTTTAGGTTTACCAAAAGATGTTCATCTAAAAGACTGGGGAGATTTAGAAAATACAATGAAAGAAGCAAGAAAAAATGGCGGCTCAAACGTCGCAGACCATTTATTTTCAAGAAGCGGAATCGGACCACACATTCAGGAAAAACTAGAGTTATTTGAACAACTAGACGCAATAGAAGTTTTCAACGGTGAAGCAGACCTTTGGTTTCCTGGTCTAATGCCAAGAAATGCAAATCCAAAAGCCTTAAGATTTTATCAAGGCTATAATCCTTCAGGAGTCGGAGCATTAACAACTGGAGATGGACATTCGTTTGACGAAGTGGGAAGATGCTGGACTGCACTTGACGCACAAAGAAATTATGAAAGATTTGATACAAAAAGATTCAGGCAAGCAGTTAAATCAGCTCCAGCTTCCCCGGAATATTCGATGCAAAGTTATCATAAACTTGACGGATACCCAGCGTTTGGTCCGGTTTCAGTAAGGCAAAGAAGAAATCCCCTAAAGCTGGAAGCATTAACGCACATTGCGCTTCTTGGTGCATTAGTATGCGGAGCAAAGATTTCCCAGCCAGTTAGAAGTCTAGTCGGAATCGAAAAATACTACGACATTCCGCGCCCAGTAACTTAAGGCAATAATTAAAAACTCCTTTTCTTTAACTTATCAATGCCTTACGCAGTAGCTCACATTCTTGTTCCGATAATTCTCGTAGCATTATTCAGAGATTTTTATCTCAAAAGCAGAGACAGAAAAGAATTTCCTCTTCACTATGTTCTTTTAGCCGGTCTCGGCGGCGTTCTTCCGGACATAGACTTGCCCATCTCTGTCGTTCTAAATTTTCTCGGCTTCGCAAGCTGGAACGTCCATAAAACATTTACGCATTCGTTACTCTTTCCCGTAATTTTCTTATTATTATTTTTAGTTCTTCTGCCAGTTCATAAGAAAGCAAGAATCTGCAATCTAACAAGACACAAACTGAAGCTCAGCATAATCTTTCTCATAGTTGCCATAGGAAGCCTCATTCACATCTTCCTTGATGCACTCGTAGGAGGCCAAGCATTTTTCTTTTATCCATTTTCTATACACGATTACGGTCTTTACTTAACAGAATACCTTCCTAAAGAACTTCAAGCACTCTCGCTCCCCTTGCTCGACGGAATTTTTCTCGTAATTTGGATTGCTTATTTGGAAGTAAAACATAAAATCTCAGACTTTATTTAAACTTCTAGTTCTAAAAAACAACTTGCTGTATTCTCTGCAAAATTCAGAAGAAATCCCAGAACGAGGAAGCTCATTAATTTCGCAATATCTGTCTCTTACTGCAGCGATTCCTCTTTCAGAATGTTCGCATCTCGCCTGTTCAAGTCCGTTGTCGCTTGCAACAGGGTGACTGCAAGTACAATATCTTTGATACACTTCTAAATCTTCGGCAGAATAAACTCCCCTTTCTCTATCACCAAATTCCAAGCGATACCTTTTTTTACCTGCTTTAGTAACCCTTGCAACCTGTCCAAATCGCCTGCTTTCTTTAGAAACAACAATTGCTATTAAATTTCCTAAATTTGATGTCACCTAAATAAAAAATGTCTGGGTTTATATCTATTTGTATAATTCTATTCCACTGACTCTCTTCCATCAAAATAAACACATCTTTGGTAATTATTGCTTAAACACCACAACTGAAGCGAAGCGCAATCGCACACATCTCTCCTACTTTCTGATATTTTCCCTCTATGAATGTTTTTCCCGCAATAAGGGCCGGTCTCGTCTCTTCTGATATGCTGACACTTTATCTGCTTTTCAGAATCCCTAAACAGTTCATCAATTAAACTCTCTGCAGGACTAATTGAGCGCACCATACTCAAACTCCAAGAAATTTAAGCAGTTCATAAACCAGAAACGCCGGCCAAACAAGTGCTTTCAAAATTCCCAGAACGCCCATCCAAAAACCTGTAGCATTTGAAACATAATATATCGCCGCCCCAACAAAGCCTAGACCGTAAGCTGCTCCGCCCCCATGACTGCATCCATGATGTTTCCACTCTTTCTTTGCCATTGTTCCAAGATGTTTTTCGAATTTATATATTTTTCTAGAAACAATAAAATGACCGCACCAAGAATCGGACTTGGGTTTCCTCGACGTGAACGAGGCGTTCTACCATTGGACTATGCGGTCTCAATCAAACTAATTCCTCAAGTTTATAAGGATTTTTGATAACCGCAATATTTTTTAACTCAGAATTTTCAGTCCTATTATGGAACGTTTGTATACAAGAAACAAAGCAAATCGCGCCACGAAAAAAGTCGAATTCGTTTGTGATCTCGCCCTGCAAGTGTTCGAATCAATTGGTCTTGATCGGACTGTCTTGGGAAAGGCTGCATCAAAGCCATTCGATCCCGGTTCGCCGAGATTTCAACCCGATGAAATGTTCTATTTCCGCTTTGACGATAGCCGCCGCATGCATCTCGCTACTGCCACTTACGTGGGCCAGAACGGTACAGGACAAGACGAACTTACTTTTGATTTTGAACCAGTACTTGGAGACCCAAGAACATTAGAAAGATGCCGAACAGAATTAAATCACGTGGTCATTACAGATATGGCTGGTCGGGCCGTCATGCACCTTGATGGCACTCCTGCTAGCGGCAATTATGGAGTCCCTGGAACCTTTGCCAGAAGGTGAATAGTTAAATAATGGCTCTGGGCAGAATCGAACTGCGGTATGCTCGGTGTAAACGAGCGTATACTATTTTTTACTATAAAATTAAGAACCTTTTACCTTGCCATAGGTTTACTCTAAATATTAAAAGAACCAGCTATTCCAAAGAACCAGCTCTTCCATGATGCCTAAATTCTTCTGTATCTCTCTCAATTTTCCCGTCTTTGCCAACTCTAGTTGCTTCAAGCCTATATATCGAAGAATGTAAGTCCCTTCCTTCCTTATATGGAGCTTCACTAACCTGATATTCCCACTTTTCTCCTAAAGTATCGTTTGATCTATAATTTTCTACCCATCCTTCAAATAAATAGTTTCCGGGCTGATTAATTTCAAAATCTAGTTTAACTGCTCGAATCAAATTATCCCACATACTTCTTTGAGTTGTTTCTGTTCTAGTGATCTTTACGCTATCGTTAAATAATTCATGATAAGTAACATGGTCTTCAGGCGGATTTTTTCCACAAAGAATTAAGGATAGACCTGATGCGGTAGCTACAGTAACTAATGCTCCTTTTCCAAACCATTGTAAAAATTTTCTTCTGTCCATTTTATTAGTAGAATTCTGAGGCGATTCCTTGCCCTCACCTCTTAAATACAACAAATAATGGGTTTTTAATACTTTCTAATCACCAAAGTTTTTAACAAATAAGCTATGATAAAAAGTTATTAAAAGCTTGGTAAAAAAACATATCTACTTTGTGCAAACAAATAGACCAAAAAGGTTACCTTTTCTAACGAACTACTTATTTTTCTTCCAAAAGCGATTTTGAATCAAGTAACCTATAAATGCAAAAAATAATCCACTCAATAATAAGGTAAATATCACTATTCCAGCTATTTCGTCTCCCGGATTAAGTTTAGAAAATACCCTGAATACCTACAATTATAAAGAATATGAAAAATCCCAAGAATATTACTTGAAGTAATCGGTAATACCATTTTTTATGAAGCGTTTTCTTATCCATATTATTATAAGGAAAATTGTTATTATAAGATTATCTTTTCAAAATATGGCCTCACGCAGAATCGAACTGCGGTATGCTCGGTGTAAACGAGCCAGTCTAACCACTAGCTTATGAGGCCAACCTTATTAATAGGACTCGTAAGCGCGGGAATCTTTATTGCCCTAGCTTATGAGACCGATAACAGAGAAAATAAGAGGATAGTTTTTCCTGATGGATAAGCTCGCCATCCTTGTCGTTGCAGTAGCAAACTTCGTCATATTCATCAAAAACGTAAGAAGAATAGTTTTCGTATTGGCCGCAGATATTAACATCGCAAAAGACTTCTTTATCGTCGAGGTCTTGTTCGTACACTAAAACTCCCAACAAAACCACGCTTTCCAAGATAATAATGAAAAACAAAATCACGCTTAATACTATGAAAATGATTGCCAAGATTTTCCAGCCATCTTTTTCCATGAAAATATATGATTCTAAAGGTTATAAATATTTTCCCGCAAATCTTAAATAACACGTTTTTCTTGCCTTTGTAAGCGCTAGTAGTACAGTGGTTAGTACGTCTCGTTGCCATTTTGCTCGCCGCAGTGAGTCTCCGAGTTTCGAGGAGATTCGAGCAAGAGCGAGTCAAAATTCCGTTCGGAATCGAAGCGAAGACGAGATGACCCGGGTTCGAATCCCGGCTTGCGCATATTCAGATTCGGGGAATTTGAGCAAGCCGTTTTGTGCGAGAGCAAAGAAGATTCATGAAGTGAATCCAATCTAAGTTTTTGATGCGCCAAAACTTTTCTCTAAAAAGTTTAGGCTTCGAATCCCTCGTTTGACCAAGCTTGGGCGAACGAATGGACTACTGAAAGTCGGACTTGGTTTGCGCATGTCCGTTAACGTAGTTACCAATAATCTAATAATAACTTTCCCCTAATGATTAAATGGAAAACACAAAAGAAGCAATCTTCGCAGGCGGATGCTTCTGGTGCAATGAAGCAGCATTCGAGGCCACGAAAGGGGTTATTGAAGCCCTCACTGGCTACACCGGAGGTTTCGAGCCGCATCCAACTTACAAAAAAGTATCTTCGCACCAAACAAATCATCGCGAAGCAGTAAAGGTTATTTACGACCCAGAAAAAATTTCATACAAAGAATTAGTTGAAATATTCTGGAAGCAAATAGACCCAACAGACGCGGAAGGGTAGTTTGTTGACCGTGGCCATCAGTACACGACCGCAATTTACTACAGGACTAAAGAAGAGGGCCAGACAGCCGAGCAATCAAAAGCTGAACTTGAAAGCTTGGGAAAATTTAACAAGCCGATTGTAACAGAAATTCTTCCGGCAAAGACCTTCTGGCCGGCTGAAGAATCCCATCAAAATTTTTACAAAAAGCGCGTCTTACAATACAAGTCATACAAGAAAAATTCTGGGAGGGAAATCCTAAAGAAAATATGGAAAAAATGAAAACAGAAATGAAAAAGAAGTTAACGCCGATGCAATATGCAGTCACCCAGCAATGCAGCACAGAGCCGCCTTTCAAAAATGAATACTGGAATAACAAAAAAGAAGGAATTTACGTCGACATTATCTCAGGAAAACCACTATTCAGCTCAAAAGACAAGTTCGATTCAGGAACCGGCTGGCCTAGTTTCACAAAACCCCTAGATGAAAGAAACATAATTGAACAGGAAGATTCAGACGGCTCTGGAAGAACAGAAGTCAAAAGTAAAAATGCAAGCTCTCACCTCGGCCATCTTTTCAGCGACGGTCCAGACCCAACAGGGCAAAGATATTGCATCAATTCCGCTTCGCTAAAATTCATTCCAAAAGAAGAATTGGAAAAGAAAGGCTACGGCAAATACAAAAAGCTATTTGAGAAATAATTATCTCCTTTAGCAATTCCTTCGATAATCTAAAACCAGCCACCCCCGACCATATATTTCATCATCAATTTGGATGTTTTCGTTATTAATTATCGTCATATAATTACTTGGCTATTTTTAATCTAAATTTTTTAACTATTTCTTATTCCTAATCAAAAATCTTGCAATTCCAAAACCCGCAAGAATAAAACCAATTCCAAAAAGCCACCAATTATAATGCGTTGGCACAAAGCCAGAATCAGAATTATTTAGAAAAATCATCTTTCCATAATCATACATCCAACTAATTAAAACCAACAATATGCCTAAAATAATAATTATCCAATCATACAAAATCGTCCTTATCTTCTTGCCTTTATCATTTAAATTTAGAACAGCAATCGCAGTAAAAATCATCAACAAACTGCACAGCACCGGCGTGATTACTGGCCCAACCCATGGCCACGGAATCAAAAACAAAACATCCCAAGTAAAAAGAGAAGCCGGCCAATCAAGAATGACTTTCAAAAATACATAATAAAAAATATCCCAAACAGCAAATGCAAAAATAAAGTATGCGCTCCTTTCAAAAAATTTCTTTCCTGCAAGCATTGCAACAGTAACCAGCATAACAATCGTTGCAAACTCTCTCACCCATTCAATTAAAAGAATTTCCGACTGAACAAGATTCGCCAAAGGAAAATTAAATCCGTTAGGATAATACAACGCCCTTAGATACGCTACTACAATGGCTTCCAAATAGCCCATTGCGATTGCAAAAAAAGTCACAATCCAAACACGGTTCAGAGTTTCTTTTTTCATCAATAAGAATAAATAACCTTCAATAAATACTTTACCATAATACAATGGAACGCTTCAAAATCACCCACAAATCAGGCAAAGCGCGAGTTGGAATTCTTTCAACAAAAACAGGGAACTATGAAACTCCATTCTTCATGCCTGTCGCAACAAAAGGCGCAGTGAAATACCTCGAAGTTGAAGAGATTGAAGAGCTCGGCGCTTACGCTTTCATCTCAAATGCTTTCCTTCTTTATCTAAAGCCCGGCTTAGACGTAATAAAAAAGCACAAGGGCCTTCACAATTTTATGAATTGGAAGAAATGTATCTTCACCGACTCTGGCGGTTTTCAAGTTCAATCGTTAAACGACTTCAAGGACAAGTTCTCAGACAAGGGTTTGAAATTCAAAAGTCCTTTCGACGGCTCTTTACACGAACTCACTCCAAAAAAAGTCATGGAAATAGAAGAAACAATCGGCAGCGACGTCGCAATGTGCCTTGACCAAATGCCTCTTTACGGCTCGTCAAAAGAACAAGTAGAAGAAGCCACTAAAAGAACGCATCTTTTTGCAGAGCAATGTATCAAAAACCACAAGGACAAAACTCAACTTCTCTTTGGCATCGCCCAAGGCGGCACTTTTCCAGAGTTAAGAAAACGCTCCTCGCAATTTATTTCATCATTAAATTTTGATGGAATTGCACTCGGCGGACTTGCAGTCGGAGAACCTCTTGAAGCAATGAAAGAGATGATAAAAATATCTATAGCAAACATGCCGGAAGAAAAGCCAAAATATCTTATGGGCGTCGGCTCTCCAAAAGAAATTATTGAAGCAGTAGAACAAGGCGTCGACATCTTTGATTCCGTCTGGCCAACAAGAAATGCTCGCCATGGAAAGATATTCACGTCAGAAGGTTATTTAGAAATAGAAAAATCAAAGCACAAAAATTCACTTGAGTCGTTAGACAAAACTTGTAATTGTAAAGTCTGTAAAACATATACGAAATCGTATTTGCATCACCTATTCAAAGCAAATGAACCTCTAGGAAAGAAACTCCTCAGTTATCACAATCTTTTCTTCCTCCAAAATCTCATGCAAAAAATCAGACAAGCAATAAAAGCAAACAAGTTCAAGGAGTTGAAGGATGAATACTCGAAATTCTGACACAATAGGAAAGAAAGTTAAAGAATTGTTTCAGCCCACGAAGAAAAAATTGCTAACTTCGATAATTATAACTTTGATTTGGTTTTCGATACTTTGGTTATTTAATTGGTCTGCCAATGTGCTGTGTGAAAGTTGTAGCAGAAGGTATGAAGCGAATAATTGTATCGATTATTACTCTTTTTTAATTCGGTCAATTGAATATAAATGTGGTCATTGCAATGGAGCTTGCACACTCCTATCCACTGTTATTTTTCAATATTTTCAGTTTGTGATAATTCCATTCATATTAATTTATTTAGTTTATTCGATAATAAATTATAACAGGAAATACAAAAGATGAAACTCTCAGATTTCAACTATAACCTCCCAAGAGAACTCATCGCTCAGCGCCCAGCAGTTCCGCGAACTCACTCAAGGTTGATGGTCCTCAAAAATAATTCCATTAAACACGACTTTTTCTACAATCTTCCAAATTACTTGCAAGAAGGCGACGTCTTAGTGATTAACGAAACAAAAGTTCTGAAAATAAAGCTTGAAGGAAAAAAACGTTCAGGCGGGAAAGTCGAGTTAATGCTGGAAGATGAAAAAGGAAATGCCATTATCAAAGGAAAAGCAAAATCTCAAGACAAGATAATATTTGATAATAATATCGTTAGTGAGATAATTAATAAAAATTCAAATAAAGTTTTTTTAGAGTTTAACATCCCTATTAATGAAGTCATAGAAAAAATTGGAAAGCTTCCAATCCCGCCCTACATAAAAATTCCTCTGAAAAAAGACGAAGAATATCAAACAATTTTTGCAGAGAAAGAAGGTTCTTTCGCAGCCCCCACTGCCGGCTTGCATTTTGACTCTAGTCTTTTGCAAAAGCTTCATGATAAAGGAGTTAAGCTCGCAAAAGTCTGCCTTCACGTTTCTTGGGACACTTTTCTTCCAGTTCTAGAAGAAGACCCAACAAAGCACGAAATGCATGGCGAAGTTTGTGAAATAGACAAAGAAAACGCAGACATAATCAACAAAGCAAAAAGACTTTTTGTCGTCGGCACAACCACATTAAGAACTTTAGAAAGCTTTGCGGAAAACGGTAAAGTCGCGCCAGGAAAAAAGCTGACAAAAATTTTCATTTATCCTGGCTATAAATTTAAGCTCTCTTACACTGGTTTAATCACAAACTTTCACCTTCCAAAGTCCACTTTGCTCATGATGATTTCAGCCTTTCTTTCAAGAGAAAAAATCCTCAAGGCTTACGAACTAGCAGTCAAGGAAAAATATCGTTTCTTCTCTTTAGGAGATGCGATGTTAATTTTTCCTTAGGCTAAACTCGCACCCGCAATAACTCTGCTGATATAAACCATATTTCTTCGCCAATTCAATGCTCTTATCATATCCGCCTTTTTTCTTGAAATCATAATCCAAAAAGTTAACTCCAATCCGCGAGCCAACTGCTCGCCCAACAGCAATAACCATGTGGGATTTCTTGAATCTGCTTACTGTCAAAGTCGTAGTAAAATTCTCAATTCCAAGTTCTCGAGCTTTCATCGCAGCCTTAGTCAAATTCATCTCAAAACATTTAGCGCATCTCTTTCCACCCGATGGCTCGCTCTCCAACCCTCGTACAAACTCTTTCCATTCTGGATGATTATATTCATCAAAAATAAAATCCAGTTCGTAAATTTCAGAAACCTTCTCAGCATACAGCTTTCGTTTCTCTCTTTCTTCCTTAGGATAAATATTCGAATTAGGAAAAAACAAAACCAATTCGTGACCTTCTGACTTCAACTGCTCAATAACAAAAGTCGAACACGGCCCACAGCAAACATGCAAAAGAATCTTCATCTCAACTTCTCCCTCGATAATCAATAATCTTTCTTTTTGTAAAGTGATGTTCATATTTAATTGCTTTTTCTAAAACCTTAATCAATATTATCTTATCGTCGTCCCACCTTATGGTCTTAACGAAATCATCTAGTGAAAGCCACCCAAACGCATCATGTTCCTCATTCCGTATAATCTTTTGCTCGTCTACAAAAGCAAGGAAGTTATGTTCTTCACACACTTCATTCTTCCAGTTATATACGGACCCCCAATGCAAGTCAATAATTTTAGCGGTTTTTAACCCAGTTTCTTCGAGAATCTCCCTCATTACCGCTTCTTCATCAGATTCTTGTTTTTCCACATATCCAGTAACCACAAACCAAAAGTGTCCACCGTGTTCAGGACTTGATTTATTCCGCAATGCCAAAAATTTTCCATTGAATGTGATAAACGCAAGAATCTTCTTCCTAATCTCAACCTTCTTTCCCTCATACTCGATAATATCTTTAATCATAAACCCCCAACAAAACCAATCCTTAAATATCTAATTCTCTTAATTAAAACATGAAAAACTTCCTCTGGATGATATTGCTGGCGATAGTTTCCCTTGGAGTGGTCGTATTCGTACTTGACTCATTCTTTCCTCCAGGCACACAACAACAAGGAAATATGAAACTAACTTCTTCAGCGTTCAATAATAGTCAGAGTATTCCTCAAAAATACACTTGCCAAGGCGAAGACATCAGTCCACCCTTAGAAATTTCAGTAACTCCAAAAGGAACTCAATCATTGGTTTTAATCGTAGATGACCCAGACGCCCCCTTAGGAACTTTCACACATTGGGTTGTTTACAACATTCCTCCCGAAACCACTTCCATAGCGGAAAATTCTCTTCCGCAGGGCGCGTTGCAAGGAATAAACAGCGGGGATAAATCAAAATACAACGGACCTTGTCCTCCTTCAGGCACACATCATTACGTTTTCAAACTTTACGCTTTAGATACAACCGATCAAATTAAAATGCTCAGAGATAAAAAAAGCGTTGAAGATTTCATGGAAAGCCACATCATCACCCAAGCGCAACTAATTGGCGTTTATTCTAAACAGTAGCCCTTTATTCAATCATTTCTCTAACTTTCTTGTCCTCACCCTTGCTTTTGGAAATAAGAACATCATCAATCCTCAAGATGAGCATAGCAGCTTCGCTTGCCGAAGAAATCGCCTGCGTCTTTACTTTAATCGGTTCAATAATTCCTGCTTGAAAAGTGTCTTCAATTTTGTTGTTAAACAAATTTAATCCTTCTCTCACTGCTCCAGCTTCATGTCTTTTTCTCAATTCAGTAAGAACATCAATCGGGTCAAGTCCCGCATTTTCTGCAAGAGTTTCTGGAATTGACTCAAGAGCGTTCGCAAACTCTTCAACCGCAAGCTGAACTTTTCCTCCGAGTGAGCGAGCAAAATGTTTCAATCTTCTTACTAATTCCATTTCAACCGCCCCGCCCCCGCACACAACCTTCCCCGATTTCACAGCGGCAACAACATCTCCAATCCCATCCTTAACAGCTCTTTCTATTTCATCAACAAGGTGTTGCGTCCCGCCCTTCAAAATCAACGTTACAGCTTTAGGATTATTGCACTTTCTTACATAAACTAAAGAGTCGTCTCCTCTAGCAACTTCCTCAACTTCTCCCGCCATTCCAAGCTGCTCCGTTGAAACATCGTTCAGATTAGAAATAATTTTTCCAGAAGTTGCCCTGGCAAGTTTCTCCATGTCTGATTTATTAACACGCCTACACGCAAAAATCCCTTTCTTCGCAAGATAATACTGCGCCAGGTCGTCAATTCCTTTCTGGCAGAAGACAACATTTGCGCCTGTTTCCGCAACTTTATCAACCATTTCTTTAAGATAAATCTCTTCCGATTGAATGAATGCTTCCATCTGCTGCGGAGATGAAATTGATATTTTTGTATCCATTTCCGGGCTTCTGACCTCTAGTGGAAAATCTACAAGTAAAATTTTTGCGTTCACAATTGTCAAAGGCATTTCTTTGTTTACCCTTCCTTTATTCAATACAATTCCTTTAACCAACTCTGAATCTTTTACAGAATCTCCAACAATTCTTTCAATTTTTATGTCGTCTGAACTTACTTTATTTCCGTCAGCAATTTGGTCAATCGCTTCCACAACCAATTCCGCGAGCTTTTCTTTGTTTCCTTCCGCGCCCTTTCCGGTCATCGCAGTCATAGCAATGTTCTTCAAAACCTCTCGACTATTCACCGCAATTGAAATTTCATCTAAAATTCTTTCTGCCTTTTCGCTTGCAAGCCTGTAACCTTCAACAATCAAAGTAGGATGAATCTTTTTCTCAAGCAATCCTTCAGCATTTTCCAAAAGTTTCCCTGCAAGAAGCGCAACAGTTGTCGTTCCATCCCCAACTTCTTTCTCCTGCGTCTTAGCAATCTCGACCATCATCTTTGCCGCAGGATGGTCTATTTCCATTTCCTCCAATATCGTAACACCATCGTTAGTAACTGTTATATTCCCTTCAGAATCCACAAGCATTTTGTCCATCCCCTTCGGCCCGAGCGTTGTCTTCACAATGTCCGCGACAATTTTCGCCGCAAGAATGTTATTCCTTTGCGCCTCTCTTCCCATAGTCCTCGAAACGTTCTCAGAACTAATTCCAGTATCAACCATTAAATCAAACCTATTCGGAATTTTTTAAAGATATATGTAAGGTAAAGGTTATAATCTAGCTCTCTCGAAAGCCCCCAGATATTTCTTAAACAAATCAGGATATGTCTTCTTTATAGCTAACATAACTTCCCTGTCGTAATTAATATAATCGTGGACCAATCTAGCTTCTATTCCTTCTTTATCCAAGCTCTTTCAAATTCCAATATTTAATCATTTCCCGAAATCACACAAATCCTTTTAATATAAAACCACTGTTAATTCCGATGAGAATGATTTCAGTCGGCGACATAATGACTCGTAATTTTGTCTCTCTCGCGCCTCAGGCGTCTCTTTACGATTGCGCCAAGAAAATGGCCAAAGAAAGCGTAGACTCAATAATGTTAACACAAGGCAGGAAACTTGTCGGCATTCTGACTTCCCGTGACATTCTTAGAGCCATAATAAAAAAACCAGGTCTAAATCTTAAAAAAATGAAGAGCATCAATATTGCCGCAAAAAAACTCGCGGTCATAAAGCCTTCAGCCGATATTTCTCAGGCAATAGAAAAGATGAAGGCTTCAAATTTCAAAAGGCTTCCAGTCATTTCAGGGGGTGAAATCCTCGGCGTAGTAACTATAAAAGATATCTTGGCAGTTGAGCCTGAATTTTATTCAGAAATACGCTCCCTCATGGACGTTAGAGAAGAACAATCAAAAATAAACAAAACCACCCGCCCATGTCCAATAGAAGGCCTCTGCGAAAACTGCGGCGCCCTTTCAGACTTGCTAAGAGTCGAAGACCAGCTCTTATGTCCAGATTGTAGAGATGAAATGTATTGACAATATTTAATTAAGTTAGCCCATCAGTATAAAATTTTGTAAAACAAACCACAAAGCCAAATAAATTATGCCTATTAGAATCAATGTTGGAACAGTTGCATTAATAGCACTTAGCCGTAATCTCTCCCCGCGTTCCATTTTCGGAAAATGCCTATAAGTATTTAGGAAAATCATTAGCCAAAGCGCAATCCAAAACGGAAGGGGCACAGCCATATAAACAATTAAGAGATTTAACGGCACCATTAAGCATATTTTTCAATAAATTTATTTATTTGACAATTCGGAGGGCATCTATCAAAATATTTTTGGTATTTCATGTTAATCCCATAGAAGTCATTAGCTTATCGCAGTTTGGGAATTAACCTCGGCAGACTTCATTGCCTTGATTATATGGGTGTTATTATTTAAATAATTTTCTTTCCAATACTGGAAATAACTAAACGCTCTTCAAACGACTGTCAGATTGCCTGGAAGAATTATACTAAGCATCAACTCAATCAAAAAGATTAAATACGCTTTCTTCATCGAAATATCATGGACCCAATTACTATTACTATTGGAATCATAGTTTTGTTATTCTTAATTTTTTCTCTGAAAGTAATTTATCAATATGAACGTGGCGTTAGATTTACCTTCGGAAAATACGCGGGCGTAATAATGCCAGGCCTTCGTTTAGTGATTCCCATAATTCAAACATATAGGCGGGTAGATATACGTCAAAGAACAATCGAACTTCCGCCGCAGGAAGTCATGACCAAAGACCAGGTAAATCTGAAAATTGATGGTGTCGTATTTTACCATATAGTAGAGCCGGAAAAAGTCATCTTAAATGTTGAAGACCTGCAAAGCCAGTTGGAAGCAAAGGCATCATCGGAATTAAAAGAAATCATCGGAAACAAAACGATGAAAGAAAGTCTATCCGACAGAATCGACATCGCAAAAAAACTTATCAGCATGCTTAACGAAGCAATTGAAGACAAGCACGCAAAAGACAAAAAGGATTGGGGCATCGAGGTCAAGGGCGTTCAAATAAATAACATCGAACTGCCAAAGGAATTGATAAGGGCAATGTCAAAACAAGCCGAAGCCGTGCAGGAAAAAGAAGCAAGAATAACAAAAGCCGATGGAGAGTTTCAGGCTTCAAAGAAGTTTCATGAAGCTGCAAAAGTGTTCGACAATAGCTCGGCAGCCCTTCGCCTCCGCGAGCTCCAGACCTTCCAGGAAATTGGAACAGAAAAGAATACTTTGATGATGGTAATTCCTTCAAGCATGGCAAATGGCGACGGCAAATGGACTTTGCCTTTAGGAATAGATGAATTGAAAAAACAAGAGCAACGCGATAGAAAGGAAAAAGCGTCTAAATAATTATCTACTTTAAACTTTTTCATTTCAGTAGATTACTTAAGCTCGCTTTAATTGAAAGATAAATGAAAGAGGACAGAACCTTTCACTTAATCAAATATAATCTCTCTGCGAGAATATTGAGAGTCTTAGATTTTCTATGGCTTGTTCTCACAATCGCCTTATTTATTCTAGCGAGCAGATATAATATCCAGCAAAAATATGTTTTAGTCCTGTCACTTTCAGTAGTATCGTTGTACAATATGTATTTTCTATATTCTAAAAGAATCAATTTCGGAGTAGAAGACTGGACCATTCCAAAAAGATGGAGGCCCCAACTAATTAAATATTATATACAATATCATAAAACACCAAGATTTGAATTAATCATCTGGGGAATTTTATTGATAGTTTCGATTTGTCTTTTATTAATATAAATTGTTAATCTTTAAACTCTCAGTCCCTTCTCTTCTTTCTCAATTTTCTGCCTTTTCAGTCTTATCTTTTTTATCTTTCTTACTTCAGAAAAAACAATTGCACCGACAAAAACAAACAAACCTGCCGTAACATAAATCGTCCATTCAGCGCTCGCGAAATACAGCTTTAATATTACCGCAACAACCCCAAGAAAAGTCAACTCTGTGTTTATGTAAGCAAGAACAGTTCTTTCTTCCGACAAAGTTCCTCTTTCCTTTGACAAGAATGTTCTCTTGACCGAAGCGACATCACCAGTTTTCATATATAAATAATCAAACTCAGACTTAAAAATCTTTACAAGCCAATGATTTTCTGAAAATTTAATTTATCAATTTATTTATCAATAATCAGATAAGAACAACTCACAATTCTCGGTCTGGTGGGGTGGTTTTATTATTTAATTGGTGGGGTGGTTGGAAGAAAGCAAAAATTAAAGCAAAGATAGAATTTCAATCAGAGAAGAATTACAAACTAACCAGTTTAACTTTCGCGCCTTCAGTGCTTGCAAAATTTGTCGCAGCAAAATATTGTATGCCCTGTTCGTCACACAATCTTATCAAAGAAGATGTCGCAGTTCCGTCAAGAATCAAAGCCGCGACTTTTGTCCTCGAGCTTTTGACGGCGCCCACGATTTCTCGGTTTCCAACTTTTCTTATAACATCTAAACTAGTGTCAAGAAGCAGCGCACTCTTAGTTCCTTCCAATTTGTCGCTGTACATTTTTCGCAGCTTTTCCTTCACATCGCCGCTAAAACTTATCTCTGCGCTTTCAACCCTTTCTTCTTTTTCTCCTCTCTCCCTGAAAGAATTTCCGTTTCCATTTTCTCTTAGATATTCAGAAACCGTCATCGTTTTTCTCAACGCTTGTAAAATTTCTTTTCCGGCAAGCTCTTCGACTTCCTTTCCTTCAGGAGCAACAGCAACGAACTTAACGTTTGCATGTTCGATAACGTTGTTCGCGATTAACTTTCCGCCCCTGTCTCCATCAACAAACAAGGTGATTTCTTTTTCCTTGCTTAGTTGTGCAATTTCAGGCGGTAATTTTGTTCCGTCCATTCCGATAACATTATTCACTCTGTTTCTCAAAAGGTTCACAACGTCCGCGCGCCCTTCAACAACAATCAACTCGCTTCCCGAAATGTCTCCGCAAGGCAATCTGCTGTCTCCGTATTCCTGAATCTTCTCAGCTCTCGATTCTACCTTTAATGATTCAGACATTTCTCGAAAACTTCCTTCTTCTTCAATCAGCCCCATCAATTTCTTCGCCCTATCAAGAATGTATTCTCTCTTGTTCCCTCTTACGTCTTCAATCTTCAAAATCTTGATTTCCGCTTCAGTCGGCCCAATTCTGTCAATCGTCTCAAGTGCAGCCGCAATTAAAGTAGTCGCTGATTTATCCATTGCAGTTGGAACCTGAATCTCCCCAACAGATTTCCCGTCAACAATTTCAAGGTCAACTTCAATTCTTCCAATCTTGCCTTCTTTCTGGAGCTCTCTCATTTCCATGTCGCTTCCAAGCAAGCCTTCCGTCTGGCCGAAAATCGCCCCAATAACATCAGGTTTTTCGAGAGGCCCGGCTGACTTGAAACTTGCATATATCATGTATTTTATACTTACTGGACTTATTTTTGCCATTTTATTATTCAGAACCGTTAGGTTCCTTCCCGAGACTTATCGTCTCTTCAAAGATTTAGAAAGAAGTTTTTCATGTGCCCAATAAAGCGGGCGTGAATATGAAGCGATAATCTCCGTACTTCTTCCTTGTAATCTACTAGTACAAAAGAGGAAGGTTAGTTTTTAAACGTTTCGGGCTTGTGGATTTTAATTTATAACCCATTAATCTCCGGAAATTTAGGAAAATTTAAGTATTACTTGCTCGTCCATAAACCGATATGCCAAATACAATCGCTAGGAGAATAACGGGCAGAGTACTTGTTAAAAGAAGCAAACGAGCCAAATCTTATGAAAGAAGATATCCCATATCTCCTTACGGCAAAAAGATAGCGAGATTTAGGTTATAAAATAAGACATTTGAAGTAAAGATATTTAGATAAGTTTTTAATATTGGGGATATTGCAATAATAATAGCTGAAGAGTTAGCCCATTGTCCTCATTGTAAAAAAGAAGTTATATTGGCCAGGAGCAACTGGGGAGTTTTGAGGATTTTGTTCTATGGCCCACACCTTTATCATTTATATAAAAGAAAGAATAAATGTTCGATTTGCGGAGAGAAAATAAAAGACTAGCTACTTAATTTAATCAATCACAATTATCTATTTATCTTAATCACAATAATTTTAAAAACCCTCCTCCCTTTTCCCGTTCATGGAAGTCCAGGAAGTCCTTGAAACAAAACTTGATGAGATATGCTCTGTGTTAGACGAAATCCGCGAGGCAATAACAAACCTAACAGCCGCGATAACGAATAAAGCTTAATTTTATAAAACCCGTCCCTCTTTAATTAACATGAAAATCCTGACACTCCATTGCGACTATATCAAATTCAAACCGCTCAAAAAAGCTATTAAGAATCCTGAAGCAATCAAAAACGATGATGAAAAAATCGTCCAGGAACCTTTAGTTGTTCTTACAGCAGTCGAGCAAGGCGACGACCAAAAAGTCTTAGACCAATACATTGAAGCAATCAGAAAAACTGCCGAGGAAGTAAAAGCAAAAAACATCGTCCTTTATCCTTATGCTCATTTGTCTTCAAAACTCTCGTCTCCAGATGTCGCCCTAAAAACTCTTGAGGAAGCAGAAAAAATTCTCGCTCAGGATTTCAAAGTCACAAGAGCCCCATTCGGTTATTACAAAACATTCGAATTAAAATGCAAAGGCCATCCACTTTCAGAGTTAAGCAAAGAATTCCATCCCGAAGGTTATGAATCTCAGGTTGGCGGGCTTGCAATACTAAAGGAAGAAGTTTACAATCCAGAAAAATTACTTAAAGAAATCTCCCGCTCAAAACTTGACACATCAAAACTCAAGGACAACGACCATAGAATTCTCGGACAAAAGTTAGACTTATTCAGTTTCAATGAAGTCGCTCCTGGAATGGTTTTCTGGCATAATAACGGGTTAATCATTTACAACGAGCTCATAAATTATTGGCGAGACGAGCATAGAAAAGCCGGCTATCAGGAAATATCGACGCCTCAAATTCTCGACAAAAGATTGTGGGAACTTTCAGGTCACTGGGATAAATACAAAGAAAATATTTTTCTATCTCAATACGAAGGAAGAACCTTCGCTGTAAAGCCTATGAACTGTCCTGGTGGAATGCTTGTTTACAAGAGCAGCACAAAATCTTACAAAGACTTTCCATTAAGAGTCGCAGAACTCGGAGTCGTCCATCGTCAAGAGCTTTCCGGCGTTCTCGCAGGATTATTCAGAGTAATAAAATTCACCCAAGACGATGCGCATCTCTTTTGCACCGAAGAGCAGTTGGAAACTGAACTCATTGGTGTGATTAATTTAATTGACGTTATTTACAAAAAATTTAATTTTACTTATCGCGTTGAACTGTCAACACGCCCAGCGAAAAGAATTGGCTCTGATGAAACTTGGGACAAGGCAGAATCTGTTCTTGAAAAGGTATTGAAAAAAAAGAAGATGAATTTCAAATTAAATCCAGGCGACGGCGCTTTCTACGGCCCGAAAATTGATTTTCATGTAAAAGATAGTTTGGAAAGGGAATGGCAATGCGCTACATTACAGTTAGACTTCGCAATGCCCGAGCGATTCGACCTAGAATACACAGGTTCAGATAATAAAAAACATCGTCCGGTTATGCTTCATCGAACTATTTTCGGTTCTTTAGAAAGATTCATCGGCGTGTTACTCGAACATACAAACGGAAATCTTCCAGTCTGGCTCTCCCCAACACAAGTCAGAGTCATAAACTTCACAGACAGAAATACAAAAGCCGCAGAGAAAACCCTGAAAGAGCTAAAGGAGCAAATTCCAGGTTTAAGAATCGACTCAGACTTGCAGAACACAACAGTTTCAGACAAAGTCAGGAATGCCGAGCTCCGTAAAATTCCATACATAATTGTCATCGGAGACAAAGAAGAAGAAAAGAAAACCCTCGCAGTCAGGTCTCGTGGAAACAAGCTAAAGTTCGGTGTGAAGTTCGAATCATTTGTTAAAGAGTTTAAGGAAAAGATAACCAAGAGAGAATAATGGTAGTGTACAATTTTTCTACAGGGAAGGCAATGAGGTCAGGAAGTGGAGGTTCCAAATTAAAAAATCATTGCAGACGTTATCCCGTCGGGAATCTCACTGACGTTGATTTGTCTTATCTTGCCGAAGAAGCTCTGGTATATGACAAATCCCATTCACTGCACCGCTTCAAGGAAGATGTTTCATGTGCAGATACATACCGTCATGTAGAAGAAGAGTTGCAGAGAGAACAGCCAAGAACATACGAACTAAGGGAAAAATTCTTCCAAGTCCTTGAACAAGAGCTTGGCGAACGTGGAATGACTCAAAGAAATATTCTCGGCGCAATTAAGTGCGGCATCGGCGAGCCCTATATCACGCAATTGCAGCAAGCAAGCAGGAATGGCGGAGGAATATATTTATTAAGAATTGTGACTCGGTCAATTGCAAGGGCGATTATGAAATATTCGCCAATGAGTGAACCCGCCGCAGTTCCAGATGTGCGTGTGGCTTCTTGAGTCGAGACTAACTAAAAACTTATAAACCTCTTATTCCAACTTAGACTGTAAAAAAGATGAAAATACAACCTTACATCGAAAAGCTTAAAGAATCTGAAGAATACAAAGATTTCAAGTCGAAGTACCCAAAGGCATTTCTTGCCGCAGGTTTTTTCGTTCTTGATTTAGAAGGCGGAGTGAACATCCATCAAATAGATTTTTACATGCCAGCTGAAAAGAAAATCGCAGCGTTCTCTCTTGACGGCGAAGTTAAGGTAAAAATTCTCGAAACACTGAATGAAAAAATTCCTGAACCTCTCGACATGGACACAAATACCGACCTTGATGCTCTCTCCGGAATCCTAACCGATGAAATGAAAAATCGCGGAATTTCTGAAAGCATAAGAAAAATAATCGCTGTCATTCAGAATATCGATGGAAAAAGAATCTGGAATCTTAACTGCATTTTGACAGGAATGGAAATCCTTAAATCGCATATCGAAGACGATTCCCAGACAGTTTTGAAAATAGAAAAATCTTCTATTCTTGACATAATGAAAAAGATGCCTGCCCAGCCGCAAATGATGAAGGCACAGGCAAATTCCAAAGAAGACATCAAAGGCGAATTAGACAAACTAGACAAAATCGAAGAAGAAATAGAAAAGGCCAAAGGCAAGCTCAAGGAAGAACTTGTCGAGAAGAAAAGCCGTAAATAATCTTCCAAACAAATTCTTTAAATACCAATTTTACCTGTTTTTAGCATGAGAAAAGAGGTAATAACCTTAGCCTTAGCTTTAGTTGTACTTTTGAAAGTAGTTTCTGCAAATTCTGCTCCTTTAATCTCTGGTTTGGACAGGGAAATCTTAGTTTGTGAATCCTCAAATTTTTCTCTTGAGTTCGATGTGATTGAACCTGATGGAGACAGCCTCACAGTTGAAATTTTCCCCAACGGCCCATTTTTCGTAAGGCCCATTTCTTCCCAGTCGCCAACAATCCGAATGGAGATTTTCTCCAGCAACCTTACAAAACTTTTCTCAAACAAGGTTTACAATCACACGGTCTTTGTTACAGATGGCGAGCTGTCAGATTCTAAAGACATAAAAATTACCGTTCTTGAAACGAACAACCCGCCAAGCATAGGGCATATTCCCGTTGAAACAGTTGACATCAACAATTCATACGAATTAAGAAAGCAAATCAAAGTAATTGACCAAGAATCTGGAAAACCAAAAAATGGGCAATTTTCCTTCACAATTTCAGATTCTCAAAATTTGTTGGAAATGGCGATTGACAATGAAGGTACAATAAATTACACAGCTTCCGAATCTCATCTGGGCGTTCATGAAATAACTATCTGCGCCACCGATTCTGGCTTGGATAATTTGGAAGACAAAATTGGCGTCTGCGCTCCAGATGAAATCAAAGCAACAACTTGCAAAAAATTCCAGCTAGCAGTAGTAGACGGAAATTCTCCACCCACAATTTTGGCATTCAACTCAACAAATACTCTCGGCAGAATAGCCGGAACTCAAAAAATAACATTCCAAGTTTTCAATTACGACCCCGAAAAGATATATCCCGACACATACTGGTATGTTGACAACAAGTTAAAAAAAATTGGCGCTGGAAAATCTTCTGACGGGTTTAGTTACTCCTTCGGTTGTGGCGTTTGGGGCGGGCATAAAGTAGAAGCGGTTATCAGTGATGGTATTCTTAACGACTCAGTAGAATGGACTCTGGATATACTCAACATTGCATGTCCTAAAGGAATAGCCCCTCATGAAACCATCGGAGAAAACGCGTGTGAGGAAAAATGGGGATGTTCTAATTGGGGACTCTGTGAAAACGTCCTGCAGTCCAGAAACGCAAGAAATCTTGACAGCATTGGATACGAAGACATCCAGAAAAAATGCTCTACTTTAGGCATGGGTGAAGACTCATGCGGATATCAAGTTCGGACTTGCCTTGACGTAGGCAGTTGCAACACCGTAAATGAAAAACCTTCTGAACTAACTCCTTGTCATTTTTCCCTCGAACCAAGCTGCTCTGACAAAATTCAAAATTGTCATGACGGCAAATGTGAATTTCTCACAGACTGCGGCGGTCCCTGCAGCCCCTGTCCAACTTGTTCTGACGGAATTGAAAACCAAGAAGAAGAAAAGGCAGACTGCGGCGGTCCCTGCCTGGAGCAATGCGGCTCGTATTTTCCTAAAGTAACCAAAGAAAACGTGTTCATTAAGCAGAGCATGCTTGTTGTAATATTTTTTACTTTATTGATTGCAGCAGTTCAGGTATTCAGAATAATCAGAAACAAATATAAGCTTGAAGAACAACCCAGAAAAGAGGCGATATTGACCCATGGGTAATAAACTAATCTTTCTTTCCATAGCCCTATTTTTATTAATCGGATTCTCATCTTCAGCCTTAGCAGAAGAATGTTTCCCAAATTATCAGTGCGCGCCTTGGTCAGAATGTCAGGACGGGTTCAGAACAAGGACCTGTTCTGATATAAACTGCGGCAGCAAAGATACCGTTGAAAGAAGTTTCTGCACCAATGAAAAATGCACGCCAAAAATAGAATGCGGCGACTGGGGCTCTTGCACTTACACCGAAAAGACAGACGATTTCATCAAAGGCAATATAAGCTTTGAAGGTTACAGAACAAGAGTCTGCGACGACGTAAACAACTGCATCCCAAAATACATGCAGGAAGGCCAATGCGAGGACTCTTTCAAACTGAGGCTCTCTCCTATAGAACAATGCGGTCAAAATCTGCTTGCGGTGATTGATCCTCTGTCTGACAAGAAGGTGGCCAGGATTAATCTTGATCGCTGGGAAGAAGGAAAATTTGACCTTGCCTTCGTGCAGGGAGAACAGAAATACTGTCCGTCTTGCTACAACGCCGTCAAGGACGAAAATGAAAATGGAGTAGACTGCGGCGGTAGCTGCAAGCCTTGCAGAACCGAAAGACAATATATTTTTTACATCGTGACAACTTTTCTCTGGCTTGGCTCACTAGCTTTTATATTTTTATCTTTCCGCCAATATTCAAGGCTAAAAAAACCACAATCCCAATCACAACCCCAATTCCCATTCACAAAAGAACAATGATTACAAGAAAAGAGGTAGGCAGCAAAGTGAAATATTTTATCTTAGCTTCGGCTTTTTTACTAATCGTTATATTCTCTGCGGTCAAAACGACAGCAGTAGATCCAAGCTGGAGTGTTTCAAGTCCTGTGAATACAACATCTGGACAGGAGGATCAAACACAAGTATATTCTTATAATCTAACGGCAAACATTTCAAATCCAGACCCAAGTATGATATTCGAATTTTATAATTCCCCATCGGGCGATAAACCCATTATTTCAGACGTGCACGGAATAAACAAAGATGTTTCCTTCTTTCATTGGATTTCATTAAATGGCACGACGGGCATCTTGAAGATAAATGCAACAAGAGACAACGAAACAGCGATTTATAATATTAGTATTAATCTTGATTTCAACGGAGAAAGCATGGGCTCAAGAATGTTTGTTTTCAACATCACCGCCATCAACGACCGTCCATACTTTGTAAGTCTGGCAAACCAGTCATTCAATCGCTCAAGTTTGTTTGAATACATAGTAAACGTATCCGACGAAGAAAGCAACACGCCTTACTCCATGAACATAACCTTCTTAAACTGCTCGGTGGCTGCCTGGTCAACACGAAACTGCAGCGGCTCTTACCCTAATTTGACTTTGTTCAATTCTTCGCAATACAGTTTTAGCGGAAACCAATTAAACATTTCATTCACTCCTTCCAGAAACGATGTAGGAAACTACACGATAAACTTCACAGTTATCGATTCAGGAAACACAACCCTGCCGCATAACGCCTCAACAAGCCAGATAGTTTTGTTCGAAGTTCTAAACATAAATGAAATTCCTTATTTTACTTTCGTCTGCAACACAAGCCAAAGCGCAAGTGCAAGGGAGGACTTGCAATTCCCTTGTTATATCAATGCTACAGATATAGATGAACTAAACAATTTAACTTTCTCAGCAAACTACACATGGTTCAATTTCTCAGAAAGCAATGCAAGTTCAGTTAATATTTCGGGCCAGTACAATTTTAGCACGCTTGTAAAAATCAACGCCACAGACCTTCAGGTAGGAAACTGGTCTATAAATATCACAATCACAGATAGGGGCGTGCCAACCGCATCAAACTCAACAATCCTCAACTTATTTTTCGCGAATATTAACGACTCAGTTTCACTCCAAAGCATACCAGATATCACAGCTTATACCAGCCAGACATATGCCGTTTTGGTAAACGCAACAGATAACGACTTGTTAATCCCAGATAAAACAGTTTTAAACGAGGCATTAACTTTCACAACAAATAACACTTTTGTAACAGTCTCGAACCAATTATACTTTTCAGGAACAAACAGGTCGCAAGTAACCTTGAGTTTCGACCCAAACAATTTCACATCAGGCTTAAATTCAATTAACGTTACTGTCCGCGACAAAGACAATAATTCAATTTCTTCGGACATATTCACGATAAACATTTCAGACAACAGCGCGCCATTATGGAACGCAACCATGGAAACAAATTTCACCCTTATTGAAGGCACTGAATTTTATTTGAATTTAAGCCAGAATGTAACAGACACAGAAGCTATCAATTTCTCCCTGGCAGTAACAAGCTCATACGAGTTTGACATGACCATAAATCAAACAACAGGAGTAATAAATTTCACTCCAACAGATGATGATGTAGGATTTCATGAGGTTACAATAACCGCTACCGACGGCAAAACTCCATCAACAAAAGGCTTTAACTTCACAGTCAACAACACGCCAGACACTCCGGTATTCAAGGAATTATTTGTCCAGAACGGAACACTAGTTGGCGGAAACATAAACCTCACAGAAGACACTCCAATAGGATTGCTTCTTCAGATAGAAGACGACGACCTTCTCATAGAACAAACAAATTTCTACCCCGAAAGTTTCACTATCAGCTCAAACATCACAGGTCCAAACTCTTCTCTTTTCCAGTTCAGCTTGCAATTCCCCGCACCAAACAATGTCTATCAATTTAATTCATATTTCACCCCAAGAAAAGCAGACATTGGCGTATACAACTTAACATTCAATGTCACGGATGCCGCAGGAAAAAGCATGACAGTTTACTTTAACCTCACGATAAACGAAACCCTGCACTCGCCGAATATAACAACCAGCATCGCCAACACAAACCTCTCTATCTTGAATGAATCCTTTTACATAGACGTAAACGCAACAGACGTAGAAGACGGAGCAGACGGAGCCAACTCCAATTTAACTTTCAGAATACAAAACCTCACAACGGGAGGAAATTTTCTTACTGTGAACTCAAGTACTGGTGTGATAAATTTCACGAGCAACTCCAGCCTCGGAGGAAAGTGGCAGTTCAGGCTGTTTGTCAATGACACCGACGGCAGTGAAGATTCTGAATACTTCAATCTCACAATATATAATTATCCGGTAATCTCATTGCCCAATTCCACTTACACGTTTCATTTAGTAGAAAATACTACAGCAGTTCTAAACTTTTCAGTAAACCATACTGTGCAGGATAATCTGAATTTCACACTCCTAGTCAACGGAGTGGTTCAAAACTCCACATTCGGCTATGGAAATAATTCAGCATTTCTATGGAATTACACGCCTGATTTCACGATGGAAACCATTTGTTCTGGAGCGGTAAATCTTACCTTGAACGTTTCAAATCCAAAGTTAAGTAACACAACAAGTTGGCTAGTGACAATTAATCATACCAATTCTCCACTTACCTTCGCATCAAATATTTCCGCCCAGTCCGGCGGAACACCAATAACATTAGCGCTCTCTAATTATTTCTCCGACGTGGATGCTTCGGATGCCTGTGCGAATCAAACAGTTGGATTTAATTACACGCAAATAGCCGATTCGGCGTCAGGTGGCGTCATATCTGTTTCAATAGTAAATTGGTCCGGAAGTGGAACCTCTCCAAGTGCAACGTTTTCCGCAGAAACCGATGGTTCGGCAAACTTCTCAATCACGGCTTACGAATACAATTCATCAAATTCTTCCCAAGTATTGGCAAGTCGGGTAAGCAACAACTTCTCTGTCTCATTGGTTGTTGCAGACTCTACTTCTACCCCCCAGGTTAGCAGTGGGGGCGGCGGTGGTTCAAGAACTAGGATTGTTTCACTTAAGATTTTAGTGCCTGAACCGGTTTCAGCAAAACAAAAAGACAAATTGATTATTCCATTAAGCTTGGAGAACGACGGTGACTTGGACTTGAGCAGAATTTATCTTGATGCAGTTATTGCTAAAGATGGAGCAATACGCAGCGACTTAGTTGCCTCATTTGACCAGTCATATTTTGAAAGTTTGAAAGCTGGCGCGAAGGAGAACGTTACGATGGTAGTTGACATAGACACGAGTTCGGTCGGCTTATTTGAAGTCACCATAAACGCGACAGTTGAGTCGCCTGCCTATTTCGACTGGGCAAAATTCTACATAGAAATAGAAGAAGACAAGACTGTCTTGGAAAAAATAATTTTCACAGAAGAATTCATAATAGGAAACCCTCAATGCGCAGAACTGGTAGACTTGATTAACGATGCCAAAAAATTATTCGATGAAGGCAAAGAGCTCGAGGCTGCGGCAAAAGCAGAAGAAGCTTTAAGCGCATGCAACAAGGCGATAACCCAGCCCCCTCGGCCAAGAATTTACGAAAGGCTCAGTGATAAATTTATAGGATTCACAGCAATCGCAAGCCTTCTTGCCTTCGGCTTAGGTTTCGCATATTATACTTACAGGAAAGTATCCCTGAACAGGCAGCTCGGCATAAGCTTTAGGAAAAATTTAATAACGAGCTAGAGTTATTTCACTTGTAAGAAGAGGTAAAATGCCAATTAAAAAAAAGAGCGAATATGATAAATTTATCCCGGAAAAGGCCGGGAGAGCAGACGAACAGGAAATAAAGGGGGCGGCAGAACTTCTGAGCGCAATGAAATTAGAAGTTGGAAAAGCTTTCTTCGGCCATGAAGAAGTCGTTGATTCATTGTTAAGGGCACTGCTTTGCAACGGGCACGTTCTGCTTGAAGGAGTTCCTGGAATAGCTAAAACGCTTGCAATTAAGACCCTTGCAAAAATTACTGGCTGTGCTTCAAAGAGAATACAGTTTACCGTGGACTTATTGCCTACAGATATCATCGGTCTCACGACTTACGACCCAAACAGGGGCTTTGAAGTAGTAAAAGGGCCCATCTTTGCAAACTTCGTCATAGCTGACGAGATAAACAGAAGCCCTCCAAAAACTCAATCCGCTCTTTTAGAAGCAATGCAGGAAAAGCAGGTTTCTATCGGAAAAGAAACATACGATTTGCCAGACCCATTTTTCGTAATGGCAAGCCAGAACCCTCTCGAGACCGAAGGCGTCTATTCCCTCCCAGAAGCTCAAGTGGACAGATTCATTTTCAAAGTTGTATTTGGTTACCCAAAACAGGAATTTGAAGAAAGAGTTATGGAAGAAAACACAACCTTCAAGAAATTTGAAGACATAGACTTGAAATCTTTAACTTCTCCGGAAAAGATAATCGACTTGCAGCATTTGACTCATAAGGTTTACATCGATGAAAAAATCAAGAAATATATAATTGGGATAGTAAACTTAACAAGAAACAAAAATTTCAAATACGGGGAATATATTGAAATAGGCGCATCTCCAAGGGCAAGCATTAACCTTTACATCGCAGCAAAAGCCCAAGCCCTATTGCAAGGAAAGTCTTATGTCATTCCTTCAGATGTAGACAAGGTGGTTTACGACGTTCTTCGGCACAGGTTAATTCTTACATACAAAGCCCAGGCTGAAAATGTAACTCCTGAAATGATCATTGACGAGATTTTGCGGGTTGCTCAGTCCGGTTGATTAAAATGGATAAACAAAGATTTCTGAAGGCAGACATTGCAGGAGCAATTTCAGACTTGCAGGCCTCTATGAAAGAGTTTCTGCTCAAGCGCCGGCTCTATCGCCTTTTGCTCAGGGGAAAAGGCTTGGAATTCGAGTCTTACCGCACCTATGCTCCGGACGACGATGCCGGCTCAATAGACTGGAAAGCAAGTAGGAGGGCAAACTCATTATTAGTAAAACAATATCGCGATGAAAGAAACCTTAGAGTTGTCTTTCTTGTCGACGTAGGTGCAAATATGGTCTTCGGCTCAGTAGAAAAACTAAAATGTGAATATGCTGCAGAAGTTGTCGCAGCTTTCTCTTATCTCATTACCACAACAGGCGACAAACCAGGGTTCATTTTTTTCTCAGACAAAGTAAACGATTACATAAAACCCTCGCGTGGAAAAAAACACTTCAGCCAGTTCACAGATTACATCACAGAAACGAAAAACTATGGAAAGTTTTCCAATTTAGACATCGGCCTTGAATTTGCATTAAATTATATAGGAAAAGATGTAGAATCGTTGGTTATTGTTTCTGACTTTTTATCTTTTCAGGAGAGTACTAAAATAAATCTTTCTTTCATAGCCAAAAAATTCGAAACAACGGCTTTAATGATAAGAGACCCGTTAGACAATACTCTTCCGGATATTTCTGGAGAAATTGTAGTCGAAGATCCAAAATCCGGCCAGCAGCTTCTTGTCAATCCAAAGGTTGCCAGAGAAGCCTATGAAAAATATTCCAGCGCACAGCAGGAATCTGTAAGAAAAGCTTGCTTGGCCAGCAACATTGATCTTCTGGAAATTCTGACTGACAAACCTTTCGTACCAACACTGTCTAGCTTTCTGAAGAGCAGGGTAAGGCAAAGAGCGAGGATTCCAATATGACAATAGAAATCATCAGGCCAGCTTATTTGATTCTTCTTGGAGTCATACCGGTAATAATTCTCCTGCATTTTTTCATGTTGAAGAAAAAAAGAAGTCACGCCCTTCGCTTCGCAAACTTTCAGGCACTAGCCAGAGTAAGCGGCGTAGACCTTCTGTCAAAAAACATTTTTATCTTAATTCTCACAATAGCAATCGCAGCTCTTCTTGTCTTCTCTCTCGCCGGCGTCAAAGTCCAAAGAACAGTTTACTCCAGCTCTTTTTCTTATGTCATAGCAATTGACTCGTCTTCAAGCATGGAAGCGACAGACTTTTCTCCAAATAGGCTGGAAGTCGCAAAAATCTCCGCAACCGATTTTGTAAACTCCGCGCCTTCAGGAACAAAAATCGGGGTGATTTCATTTTCAGGAAACGCTTTCATGGAGCAAGACCTGACAGAAGACAAGGACTCTTTGTCCAACTCAATCAAAAACATCCCTATAAGCTCAATCGGCGGCACAGATATTGGGGAGGCGATAATCACCGGGACAAACATTTTGGAAGGCGAAGAAGCAAAGTCAATTATAATATTGAGCGACGGCAGAATAAACATAGGCACAATTGAAAATGCAATAGCTTATGCAAACAATCATGACGTAACGATTCATTCGATGGGCATCGGAACCCAAGCAGGCGGGGTAACAAGTTACGGCCTTTCAAAAATAGATGAAGACGCTCTCAAGGCCATTGCGCATAATACTAACGGGAAATATTTTAAGATAGAATCTTCGGAAGCCATATCAGATTCATTCGGCCAGATAATCGAACTGAAATTCAAGAGAACCAGCGTAGACATTACGCCATATCTGACGTTAATAACCCTCGTGTTATTCTTTTTAGAATATATCCTGATAAGCACAAGATTTAGAATCTTGCCTTAAATTATAATTTACCTCACCGGTCGCATTACATTCAATAATATCTTATCAAAAAGTGTAGAGTTTTATCATCAATCGTATTATTCTTTCTTAACCAGCGATTGCTTTTTGAGAGTCTATTTTTTTCTTAATTCTCTCAAGATTGTCCAAGCTTCCAATTTTCTTATAACTATTCGGTTCTTCTTCAGGATATTTAACTTCCTTTCTCGAAAGCACTTCTTTTTTGTAAGGAATTATCTCAATTATTTCCGCGCGCCCGATTTCGTCTTTTTCTTCCACGCTTCTTTTTATAATTTCCAAATCCTTGCTCTTCGGATTGAAAAAGTTCGTCAGAATTCTTTTTTCGGTATTCGTCTGCATCGCTGGTTTGTTCAAATCCTTGCTAAGATAATTTTCAACCTTTGTTATCTCAACTTCGTCAAACTCCGAAGCAAGAAGTTTCTTCCTTAGCTCAGAAATTTCAAACCCCCTTCTCAGTCCTTCTTTCATATATCTCAGAATGTTTGCGTTAAGCTCAACCTGGCTATTCTGAGCTGGACTTTGCTTGACAGCAACTTGAATCTTCGCTTCTTTTATTTCTCTTTTCTCCTTTTTCAAAATAAAAAATCTCATCTCCAAAATAAGTGATTGAAGCAAATTCCGGTCTAAATTTTCTCCGGAATAAAGCGCTTCCTGCATCTTCTGGCAAAATGCTGCTTCTTTCAGCATTTGCTTTTTGTTCAGGCTCTCGATTAGCTGAGCATATTTTCCCATAGCATTTAGGCCGAGTTCTTCGGAAAAAAACTCCCTCGCGACTTTATCCAGCGAGATAACAAATCCGTTAGGATCCGATTGCAGTGCCGCCGTAGCAGAAAGTTTTCTTTGATAATAAGTCTCCTCGTATTCTTTCTTTACTTTTGCCTTCTTTCCAAGTTTTATCTCTACAACAGTTAAAACTATTATCGCACTAACAATCAAGACAAGCGCAGCCAAAAAAATCGGCAGCGGAATTGCAAATATCGAAATGTTTAAAGCCATCTCATTACATTGAATCTTGTATATATAAAAACTTTATTACTAGGCCAGAATGAAAATTCGCTTCAATAAAAAATCGTTTTCGTTGGATGTAAAGACAGTAAGCCCCTTCGGAAAATTTACCGGTTTAATGTTCAAATCCAGAAACACAAGCAATCTCTTGTTCAAATTTCATCAAAACGAGCTCTGCACAATCCACTCTTTCTTTGTTTTCTTTCCATTCTTAGCGATTTGGTTGGATAAAAACAATAACGTTCTGGAGTGGAATTTTGTCAGGTCGTTTACGCTTGCAGTCACTCCAAAAAATTCTCCGGCAATGCTCATTGAACTGCCCCTAAACAGAAAAAACCTCGATATATTCAGTTTATTCGTCGATAAAAAGGAAACATTTAAATATCTCTAGTCATAGCACTACTCATCTAAAGGAGGTGAGCAATGGGAAAGATTGTCGTAAAAAAGGTCATCACAAGGAAGCCAGGTCATTTATACTATGTTGACGGCCAGGGAAATGTCTGTGAGGCTGTTATGGCAAGAGGCGGCCGAAAGAAAAAGGCAGCCAAAAAGAAGAGATAATTCTTCATAAGTTTTTACTTTTTATTTTAATTAATTTATTTTTATGATTTTATTTTATTTGCGTATCTTATTCGAGGTCTAATACATAAACATGGAAAATCAAGATGAAAAACTAGGAAGTTGGTTGGCGTGGCTGTTTGGTTTTTACATTATAGCGGGGATTGCTCTTTCACTATCCTTTTCTGGAAGGAGTGTGACCAGTTTAATCTATGGGGTATTTGAGTTTCTTGTCGGGGGAGTTATACCTGGCTGTGAATTTTCAAATTGGACACCATGTTTTTTACACACGGTTATGTCTCTATTTAGCTTGATTCTAAGTATTCTAGCTTTTGCTCTTTTGTTTAATGCAGAGAAAGGCTGGCCGAGAAACGTCTCAAAGATCGTTCTGATATTCAACCAGATTCCGAACTCAATTTTTCCATTAATTTACCTCTTGACAACCATCTTTCTAGGAGGCACAATATCTTCTCTGTTTTATTTTACAGGAATAATTGAGATTATTTTAAGTTTAATTCTAATCTGCTTAATTATTTTCTTTGATAAGGAAAAATCGCCAAGAACAATCAAAGTGTTTACAATAGTCCTCTTCGTATTAATACTTCTGTTATATTTTGTACCATATATCATCCGTTGAATAATCTCCTTATCTCTTCTCGGACAGCAAACACGGCGCAAAGTTTAAATAAAGTTATATCCATTGATATAACATGAAAAACGAAGATGTAAAGGAAATTTTGAGATATCCGAGATTAGATACCGTGCTTATGGTAGAATTATTCGTCAAAGAACACGACGGCGAATACAAAAAGAGTGCGCTATGGGAAAAACTGCCAAAGAAAGTGATGTACCAAACGTTTTGCGTGATAATTGATTATTTATTATACTCACACAAAATTTCGATTGACGCCGAGGGAAAAATTGGCTGGATTTATTATCCGAAAATTGTCCGTAAGTACGCTGGTCGCACAGATTTAACGTGGAGACCACGATCATAACAGATGGAACTTCCTTCGACAATTAAATTTGCAGATGAAAAAATAAGAGATTCGTTTGAACAACTTGAAAAAGAAGACCCTTTACTCTACAAAACATTATCGCACGCATTTCTCTCTATTCAGCGTAACGCATTCTGTAGCATTCAGATTCCAAAAAATTTAATTCCAAAAGAATACACGCAAAAGTATGGCGTTACTAATTTATGGAAGTACGACCTTCCGAAAGGTTGGCGATTGCTTTATTCAATTGCTCGGGAAGAAGTTATAGTCGTTTCAATTATTTTAGAATGGATGACGGATGACCCATAAAGAATACGAACGGAGGTTTCATTACCAATGATACTCGGCATTGAATCAACCGCGCATACATTCGGAGTTGCAGTCGCAGACAAAGGCAAAGTTCTTTCAAACATTCGGGACATGTACAAAACAAGTTCTGGAGGAATCATCCCAACAGAATCCGCAGCACACCATAAGAAACTTGCTCCAGAGATTTATCAAAAAGCTCTCGAGCAGGCAAATATTTCAGAATCTAAAATTACAGCTATCGCCTTTTCAAACGCTCCAGGTCTCGCGCCTTGTCTTCTTGCAGGATTAGAGTTTGCCCGTAAAAAAGCGAAAGAACTTAAGGTTCCAATCGTTCCAGTAAATCATTGCATTGCTCATTTAGAAATCGGGCAAAGCATTGGCGCGAAAGACCCAGTCTTGCTTTACGCATCGGGTGCAAACACGCAAATCATCGCTTACGCCGCGGGAAAATATCGCGTCTTCGGTGAAACTCTTGATTTAGGTGTAGGAAATTTTATTGACAAAGTCGCGAGACATTTCGGTTTCGGCTTTCCTGGCGGTCCGGAAATAGAAAAGCACGCAAAGAACGGAAAATACATCGAGCTCCCTTATTCAATAAAAGGCATGGACGTTTCATTTTCCGGAATGCAGACAAAACTTCAGCAGATCTACGACAAAGGCGAAAAAGTCGAGAACCTCGCATACAGTTTACAGGAAACTGCTTTCTCAATGTTGGTTGAAGCAGCCGAGCGCGCTCTCGCCCACACTGGAAAAAAAGAATTAGTTCTTGGCGGCGGCGTAGCATGCAACGCAAGATTGCAGGAAATGTGTCAGATAATGTGCAAAGAGCGCTTGCAAAAAACAAAATATTTCTGTCCAGAACGCTCGCTATTAGTTGACAACGCGGCGATGATTGCCTACACTGGAGAAATTATGCTTAAGGCAGGAATTAAATCCAATCCAGAAGACGTTGACATCAAGCCCAGGGAAAGAACAGACCAAGTTAATGTTACTTGGAGATAATCAAGCAAACGCTTTATTGTAAAAACATTTAAATAAGTTTAGATTTAAAACAGATTATGACAAGCCTACAGCTCACAAGGCCCATTGCATTTATCGATATTGAAACAACTGGTCTAAATACACAGCAAGACCGCATTGTAGAAATATGTGTAATAAAAATCCATCCGAATGGGGCAGAAGAAACGTTAAATTCGGTTATCAATCCCAATGTACCAATCCCTATTGAGTCCACACAAATTCATGGAATAACCGATTTGGACGTTAAAGAGAAACCAACCTTCAAAGAATTTGCCCCCGAACTAATTGATTTTATAGACAACTGTGATTTAGGTGGATTCGGAACAAAATTTGATTTATCAGTTCTAGAATCTGAATTTAAAAGAGAGGGGATAGATTATTCTAAAGAAGGAAAACAAATAGTCGATGTTCAAATTATTTATCATAAGTTAGAGCCGAGAGACTTAAACGCAGCCCATTTAAGATATTGCGGTAAGCCTTTAGAAAATGCCCATAGGGCGCATATCGATGTTAGGGCAACTATAGACGTCCTTGAATCTCAGTTAGGGCAACATAATATTTTACCACATGATATTCTTGGTCTGTACGAATTTTGTAATCCAAAAAATCCTGCATGGATTGATGAAGATGGAAAATTTGCATGGTCTGAAGGAAAAGCCATTATAAATTTTAGAAATAAATACAAAGGAAGAACACTTGAATTTGTATCCAAAAACGATTCTTCTTATCTCCAATGGATTTTCAATGCAGACTTCTCTGCTGAAGTTAAAGAGATTGCAAACAAAGCGATTAATGGTAAGTTTCCAGAACCTGCAAAGAGCAAGAATCTCGCATAGAAGGTTACGATGTCCTATTACTTTTAAAAAAAGTTTTCCAAAACTTTTCAAATCCGTAAAAACATTTAAATACCATCCTAATTCTTTCTAAATAAACCAATGATAGGAGGTTCAAATGGACTTCTATAATATCGTAGAGAGAGCAAAGAAAACTGGAAAAATTGAGAAAGGCACGAACGAAGTCACCAAGTCAGTTGAGCTTGGAACAGCGAAGTTTGTCGTTTATGCTGCCGACGTCCAGCCGAAAGAAATTGTTGCTCATCTTGCAGTTTTATGCAAGGACAAAGGCATTCCATGCAAAGAAGTTGATTCAAAGCAAAAGCTCGGAATCGCAGCAGGAATTCCGGTCGCAACATCTTCTGTCGCAGTGATTGACGCGGGCGAAGTCGCCAGTGAAATTGCTAAACTTAAATCAGAATTATAATAAAATGGAAACATCAGCAGTTGAAACCCAGCAGACACAAGGAGAATGGCCAGTAACAGAACTTGAGAGCAGAGGAGAATTAATCTGTCTCATTCGAGGCGATGTAATAAATATTAATGGCCGTAGAACAATGGTTTATGAAAATGACCAAAGAACAAAAACACTTGTTGTGGTAAGGGGAGGCCGACTGGGAATTGTCGGAGAGAAAAGACTGGAGGTAGTAGAAGAACAAACATTCTCTTATAATGAACTTGTTATTTCAGCAAGAGGTTTGGTTAACAGAGATCCTCCTTTTTCACATATAACATATACAACCGTGTTTGAAGATAGATTAGGACAAGAACTAACTGTAAGAGGTCTATTATAATGGCAAAACAACAAAGAGTAACGGATAAAACTTCCGAAGAAACAAGCGTTAGAAAAGTCGCTGAAGGAAATGCAGTCAATGGCTTAGTCGAGCAATTCATCGGCCGAACAGGCGCAAGAGGCGAAGTCACTCAGGCAAAAGTAAAAATCTTAGACGGCAGAAACAAAGGCCGTTCATTAAGAAGAAACATTAAAGGCCCTGTTAAAATCGGAGACTTAGTCACATTAAGAGAAACTGAAATTGAAGCTCGAAGAATCAGGGGCCCCGGTGGGAGGTCAATGTAATGGCAGGAGAAAGAATAGAATTATTCAAAAACGGAAAAGTTATTCAAGCTCATATTCCAGGATACTCTCTTGCTCAACGTACTGACGCTGAACGAGCAATAATCGATTCAGGATTTGAACCAAGCGGGCATAATTTATCTAACTACGATGTAACAGGACACGATGAGCATTCAATGCACTTCTGGCATCACGAAACCGGTATAGGCTATATTGTATTAACTGGTCGCGATTGTACCGAAATTGCGCCTTTGCAAGCAGAACTCTTGAAACACATTGACACGGCAGATAGAAATTTCGCTTTGGGCTTGCCTCTGGAGTCTGACGAGAAAACTATTGCAGTAATTAAAACAATGAGAAAACCAAAGAGGTCAATGTAGTGGCATCCAAGAGGGGACCAAACGCAAGAGCAAAACTGCCTAAAAGCAAGGTCCAGGCAGATGTCGGCTTAACAGTAGAAAGAGCGCGTGCATTAGCTGAAGAGATGTTCCCTGAGGCAGACATAAGTAACTATGTTGTAACAGATGTACCTTCAGGAGCAGTGGTCTTTTCTATAGAAGACGGACGAAAAGGTTATGCTTTTTTTGCACCTAACGGAACATCTTACTCTGGAGACCCAGTTGCACGAGCTAATATTTTTGCCGAAGGCCATAAAGCAATAGGCAGAACCGTAAAAAGAGAAGTAGACCTTACCAGAAATGTTGTAGGAATTTATTGGGAATCAGACAACGAAGGGAGGGCGCATGGTTAAATGCACATTCTGCGGAAGAGAAGAGCATGCTTTCAAAGGAATTAATTTAATAAAAAATACGGGAGTTGTCGCATACTATTGTTCAAGCAAATGCCAGAAAAATTCTGAAAAACTAGGACGTGATAAAAGAAAAGTCCGCTGGACCGAAGCATTTCACATAACAAGAAACAAAGCAATCGCTAAAGCGCAGACCGAAAAAGACAAGCCTTCAGTTCAGGAAGAAGCCAAAAAGGAAAAGAAGCTTGCTAAAGCAGAAAAGAAATAAAATTAATTTTACCGTCGACAAACCCTATTTTTTCTCAGAAAGGTTTTTAAACCTTCATCACCATTTCTAAGCGTCTGAGGTTCTCTCATGGTTGATAAAAACGAAGCAATAAAGGATTATTCATCCAAAAATGTCAAGGTATTGGAAGGCTTGGAAAGTATCCGAAAACAGTTTGATGTAATTGAACTATCCAAGAATGTAAAGCGGCAAGGAGACATACTTACTCTCTCGCAAGAGCTTAAAATAAATTATTCTAGCTTAAAGAGGGCGGTTGAAGAGGGAAGAATACTGCAGATTTTTCCAAGTTTAAACAAAAGCAAGGTTCTGCCATTGTCAAGATTAAAAACAGAAAGAGATTTTTCTGAATTTTCGAGACTCAACGATTTAGATCTGCTTTCCACTAGAGAAATCTACAAAAGAGTCAAACAATGGAATGTCGATTTGCAGAAAAATCCGCGAGATTTGTTAAATCGGGAAGAACACGATTTGATTATCGGTAGTTTATTGGGCGATGCGAGCATCAGAAAAAGATTAAGGAATTCCTGTTTTCGGGTGGCTCATTCAGTCAAACAAGAAGAATATGCAAAATACAAACAAAACGTCTTAAGAATATTCGGAACTTCCGAATACACAGAAAAAGAAAGAATAATAAAAGAAAGGACTGTTAAGATGTTTTACTTTTCCACCAGGACGCATCCGGTTTTCAATTATTATCGAAATCTATTTTATAATTCTGGCAGAAAGCAAGTAACGCGGGAGATATTATCGCAGCTTAACCCTTCCAGCTTAGCGATATGGATTTGCGACGACGGAAGTTACGAAACAAAGCAAGGTTATATCATACTGTGTACAAATTCTTACTCTAAAGAAGAACATTCGCTAATGAAGAAATTTTTCAATGAAAAGTTCGGCCTCAATCCAACAATAGGTTTCAGAGATGGCAAATATTATTACTTACGGTTTAAACAAGACGATAGTAAAAAATTAATTGAGATTGTAAGGCCGTTTATCCCGGAAAGCATGAAATACAAAATTGGAGAAAAAAATGACTGAAGGTGCCGAATACACAGCTAAGAACATTAAAGTGTTAGAAGGATTAACCGCAGTTCGAGCAAGACCGGCGATGTACATAGGTTCTACCTCAAAAAACGGCCTCCACCACTTAGTTTATGAAATAGTTGACAACTCAGTCGATGAAGCAATGGCTGGCTACTGCGATAAAATAGAAGTCACAATAAACAAAGACGGTTCTGTAACAGTTATAGACAACGGAAGAGGAATTCCAGTTGACCCTCATCCAGTTTACAAAAAATCCGCAATGGAAATCGCAATTACAAAACTTCATGCAGGAGGAAAATTCGACAAAGGAAGCTACGCAGTTTCAGGCGGCCTCCATGGAGTCGGTATCTCAGTCGTAAACGCATTATCAAAGCACATGAAAGTTTCAGTTAAGCGTGACGGAAAAATCTACCAGCAGGAATACAAAATCGGAAAGCCCCTTTACGATGTAAAAGTCGTAGGCAAAGCCGAAAAAGACGACACGGGAACTGAAGTAACTTTCTTTCCAGATGACACAATTTTCACTTCAACCCAATTTGAATTCGGCGTTTTAGAAACGCGATTCAGAGAAATAGCTTTCCTAAACAAGGGAGTAAAAATAACCCTGGAAGAAGAAGCAACAGACAAGAAAGAAATTTTCCACTACGAAGGTGGCTTGGAAGAATTCGTAAAATGGGTAAACAAATCAAAAGAAGCTTTGCACAAGCCGATATATTTCACAAAAACAGAAGAGAAAGTAGTAGTTGAAGTCGCGGTTCAGTACAATAACGGTTACCAGGAAAATGTTTTGGGTTTTGTAAACACAATCAACACAGTTGAAGGCGGAACTCACGTCGTAGGATTCAAGACTGCCTTGACAAGAGCAATAAATGACTATTCTAACAAAAACAAAATGAGCAAGGACGGCAATCTCACAGGCGACGACGTTCGCGAAGGTCTTACCGCAATCATTTCCGTAAAAGTTCCAGAGCCGCAGTTCGAAGGCCAGACAAAAACAAAATTAGGAAACAGTGAAATAAAGGGAATCGTTGACAGCGTTTCCATGGCATCTTTGCAAGAATTCTTCGAAGAAAATCCCGCAATCGCCAGGAGAATCGTAACAAAATCTTTAGAATCACAAAGAGCCAGGGAAGCTGCAAGAAAAGCCAAAGACCTTGTAAGAAGAAAATCTGCATTTTCTTTTGGCGGCCTTCCAGGAAAGTTAGCGGACTGTTCAAAGAAAAGCTCGCAGGAAACTGAGTTGTTCATTGTCGAGGGAGATTCTGCAGGAGGTTGTTTTTCAGGCGATACAGAAATTGCCCTTGCTGATGGTAGAATCTTATCATTCAAAGAGTTGCTCAAAGAAAATAAACATGGCAAGCAAAACTTTTGTTATACAATAAGAGAAGATGGCTCACTAGGAATTGAAAAGATAAAAAATCCAAGAATCACAAAAACAAACACTTCAGTCATAAAGATAATTCTCGATAATGGTAAAGAAATAACTTGCACGCCAAACCACAAGTTTATGTTAAGAAACGGTGTTTACAAAGAAGCAAAAGATTTAACCACAAGCGATTCTTTGATGCCATTGCATAAAAGAATTTCAAAAATCGGCGGAAGGATTACGATAGACGGTTATGAAATGGTCTGGGATCCGAAAAAAACTTGGGTTTTCACACACCTTCTGGCAGACGAACACAATTTAAAGAATCAGGTTTATCTCAAAGAACAAGGAAACCACAAGCACCATATAGATTTTAACAAGCTAAACAATAACCCGACGAATATTGTTCGGTTGTCTAAAAAAGAGCATCTAATTCTTCACACAAACCATTTAGAAAAAACAATTCACAGTGCAGAAAGCAAACAGAAAGCCGCCGAGGCGCATAAAACTTTGTCATATCGAGAAAGTGTAAGAAAATGGGCTTCTCAGCCAAAGGTTAAGGAAACGCTCTCGAATAAAGCAAAAGAGCAGTGGAAAGATTCGGGATACAAATCAGAGATGAAGAGAAAATTCTTAGAATTTTACAATTCAAATGAAGAATATCGTAATCAAAATAAATCGCAACTTAACGAGGAACAACAAAAATATTGGGCAAACCCCGAAAATAGAAAAAAAGCAGCAGAAAAAGTCAAGATATTCTTTGAAGAGAATCCAGATGCTAAGAAATATCTTTCAGATTTAGCTACGGAACAATGGAAAGACGAAGCAATTTTGATTTGGAGAAGACAAAAGACGAAAGAACAATGGACTCCAGATTTCAGGGCAAAAAGAAAAGTCTCTTATGACCAAACTTATTACAATAAAACAATCGCATTAATGAAAAGCGTTTTGGAAAAAAACGGCAGCTTAGCACAATTCGATGAAGAAAGAATGAAGAACAAAGACCACTCGATTTTAAGTATGGAAACATTTTGTTCGAGATTTTTCAATAAAAACCCTGATAAGATGATTGAATCTGTTAAGCTTTATAACCACAAAATAAAGCGAATCGAATTTCTAAATGAAAAAATTGATGTATATGACATCGAAGTTCTGAATACGCACAATTTTGCTTTAGCATCAGGAATTTTTGTTCATAACAGTGCAAAGCAAGGCCGAAACAAAGAGTTCCAGGCAGTCCTTCCATTGAAAGGCAAAATCATAAACGTTGAAAAAGCAAATCCCATTAAAGCGCTTTCAAGTGAAGAAATATCAAATTTAATCACTGCAATGGGCACAGGCGTCGGCGATCAGTTCGACCCTGAAAAAATAAGATACTCAAAAATAATAATCATGACTGATGCAGACGTTGACGGCGCGCACATCACAACTTTGTTATTGACTTTCTTCTTCCGCTTCATGCCGAAGTTAATTGAAAATGGAAATATTTACATCGCAGTCTCCCCGCTTTACAGAGTCAGAAAGAAAAGCATTCATTACGTCTATTCAGACGATGAACTTAAAAAAATAGTTGCAAAACTTGGGCAAAACGTAAACGTTCAGAGATTCAAGGGTTTGGGAGAAATGAATCCTGAACAACTTTGGGAAACAACAATGAATCCAAAGGAAAGGCTTTTGAAAAAAGTTATGATTGAAGACGCCGTCAAGGCAGACGAAACATTTTCTAAATTAATGGGCGATGACGTTGAAGCAAGAAGGCAATTCATTGCAGAGCGCGCTCACGAGGCAAACGTAGACATTTAACATGATGAAACAGATTTTAATTAAGAAAACTGAAAGCAAGAATATCGTAGAAGGAGCAGAAGAGTACGCGACAAGAATGCATGCTGGACAAAAAAGGCAATATATTGCGGCAGCTTGGCTTCATGACGTTGTTGAGGACACAAGCGCCACAATAGGAAATATTAAAAATAATTTTGGTGGGGCGATGGCAAATATTGTAGCTATTTTAACAAAAGGAAGTAATGAGGAGGAATATGCTAAAAGATTTGCTAAATGTAAAAAAGAAATTGCCTTAATTAAGCTAGCAGATTTTTATGACAATACTAGTATGCTTATTCATTTAGACAAAAAGCACAAAGAACAATATACTTATTTTGCCGAGAAATTTTATTTACCACTAGCAAGAAAATTAAACAAATCTTTATATGAGAAAATAAAAAATAACATTGATGGAGTAAGACCTAAAACATGACACCAAAAGAAACAGACGAATCAAAGATTGAAGAAGAAATGGTCGAGGAAGAAAGCAAGAGAAGAAAAAAAGACCAGATAGGAAATGAACCCGGCATCATCGGAGCCGAAATCGTAGAAGAAATGGAAAAGTCTTACATCGACTACGCCATGTCTGTTATTGTCGACAGGGCCTTGCCTTCAGTCGAAGACGGATTAAAACCAGTTCAAAGAAGAATTCTTTATGCGATGGAAGTTCTCGGAGCGGACTACACCAAAGCCACAGTAAAATCCGCAAGAGTTGTCGGAGACGTAATTGGTAAGTATCACCCACACGGCGACTCAGCAGTCTACGGCGCAATGGTCAGGCTTGCGCAAACTTTCTCATTAAGATATCCTTTAGTTCACGGTCAGGGAAACTTCGGAAGCATGGACGGAGACTCGGCTGCGGCAATGAGGTACTGCGTTACTGGAAATACAGTAATAGTCACAGAAAAAGGACTTGTTAAAATAAGAGAATTGTCAAAAGATGAAAACATTGAAATTAACGTCTTATCCAAGGATAAAAAAAGAAACAAGGCATCAAAATGGTTTGATTCAGGTATGCATGATACTATCAGCATCACAACAGATAAAGGATACTCTTTGACCGGAACTAAAAATCATCCAATCTTAACTTTAACTATTGACGGAGTAGGTAGGCCAGCAATGATGTGGAAACTTTTGTCAGACATTAAAAGCGGAGACATCGCTGTTATCGACAGGGCAGCAGATATTTTCTGGCCAGAAAGAGAAATTAGTTTGGAGCAGTATTATCCAGCGGTCAAAGATGGTCACGTACATCAAAAAATTCTGCCTTTGAGCTTAGGCAGGGAACTTTCTTTTATCTTGGGTTCTTTAGTTGCTGAAGGATTTATATCTGAGAATAAAATAGAATTTTGCAATAGTGACTTGGGATGGATAAACGAGTTTGAAAAAAAATGGAAAATTGTCTTTCCAGACAGCGTTTTGCACAGGTTCGAAAAAGAACCATCCAGCTACGGAAAGAAAAAATATTTCAGGTTGGAATGTCATTCGAGATATACTTTAGAATTTTTGAGGAACATTGGGCTTCTCCCGGTAAAGTCTGCAAAGAAAACCATTCCCCACGTAGTATTCAAAGCAACATTACAAGTTACTAAAGAATTTTTGAAAGCATATTTTGAAGGTGACGGCAGTATTAGTTATGCCAATAAGATGACAGAATTAAGCTGTTGTTCTAAAAGTGAAAGATTGGTAAGTGAATTGCAGACACTTCTGCTCCGTCTTGGAATTGACGGCACAAAAAGATTCGATAAATACAAAGACATATGGAAACTTTATCTTCGCGGAAATAGAAATTTATTAAGGTTTTACAAAGAGATTGGTTTTATCTCCGAAAGAAAAAGTAAAACGCTGGAATTAGTGACTTTGGCTTCAAAACGAGAGAGTTCCATTAAGGACCATGTTCCTTACATCTCTGATTTTGTCAGGCACCTAAGCAATAACAGTTTTATTCACAAGAACAACTTTGATAGATATGGTTCTATGCAGAAAAATTATTCTTCGGTTTGTCAAATTCTAAAAGAAGAAACCGGAACGGATTATTCTGCGGTCTTTGAATATTTCTTAACTTATTCATATCTATTTGATAAAATTGTTGAGGTTAAAGAAACAGGGAAGCAAAGAGTTTATTCAATAAAAGTAGAAAGCGATTGTCATTCTTTTGTTTCTAATGGCTTTATTAGCCATAATACAGAAGCAAAGCTAAGCAAAATATCTTCAGAGCTTCTTGGCGACTTGGACAAAGAAACAGTCAACATGCTTCCAAATTTCGACAACACTTTGAAAGAGCCAGAAACTCTTCCTGCGAAACTTCCAAATCTTTTATTGAACGGCGCAACAGGAATCGCAGTCGGAATGGCAACAAATATTCCTCCGCACAATTTAACAGAGTTATGCGACGCAATCACAGAGTATATTAACAAGCCGCAGATTACTGTTGACGAACTCGCTGAAATTGTCACAGGCCCAGATTTTCCAACCGGCGGAGTCGCTTCCGGCCCAGGCATCAAGGAAATGTACAAAACAGGCAAAGGCAGAGTTGTCATGCGAGCAAATCACGTTATTGAAGAAAACAAAGGAAAAGAATCAATTGTCGTGACAGAAATTCCTTACATGGTTAACAAAGCCGAGCTTGTAAAAGACATCGCGAGATTAGTGACTGAAAAGAAACTTCTCGACATCGCAGACTTGAGAGATGAATCCGCGAAAGGCAAAGTCAGAATTGTTATCGAATTAAAAAAAGGAGTGACTCCAAAATACACAATAAACAAACTTTACAAATTAACAAACCTTCAGACTAATTTTGATGCAAACATTATCGCTTTAGTTGGAAAGCAGCCAAGAACTCTCAACCTAAAAGACATAATAGGGGAATACGTCAAATACAGAGCGAAGACGGTCACGAAAAGAACAAAATTTGAATTAAGGAAAGCCGAAGACAGATTGGAAATAGTTATTGGTTTGATTATTGCGTTAAACCAAATAGACAAAATTGTTGATTTCATTAAGAAGAGCAAGAACGCCGCCGAAGCTCACGAAGGCTTGATGAGCAAATTTAATCTCACAACAAGGCAGGCAAAAGCCGTTCTTGAAACAAAACTCCAGCAATTAACATCTATGGAGTCCCAGAAACTCAAGGATGAGGAAAAGAAACTAAAAGAAACAATTGAATATCTAAAGAACTTGCTTGGCAGCGAGCAGGAAATTTTGAGAGTAATCAAGAAAGAAGTTTCAGACATAAAGAAAGAATACGGCGACAGCAGAAGGACAAAAATCTTGAAGAGGGTTGAAGAGCTTTCCGAAAAAGATCTCATTGAGAAAAAAGATGTCGTTGTTACAATAACCAAGACAGGTTATATCAAGAGAGTAGACGTAAAGCTTTACAAAGAGCAAAAGCGCGGAGGCACTGGTTCAATCGGAACCGATTTGAAAGATGAAGATTTCGTAGTCCACTTGCTGACTTGTTCAACACATGATACTTTGCTTTTCTTCACAACTCGTGGAAGAGTCTTCTGGCTTAAAGCAAACGACGTTCCCGACGCAACAAGGCAAAGCAAAGGAAGAGCCCTCGCAAACCTTTTCAATCTCCGAGAAGAAGAAGTCGTAGACGTTAGAAACATCAAGAACTTTGAGCAAGGTTTCTTAATCTTCTGCACAAAGAAAGGAATCGTCAAAAAACTTATTCTCAAAGACCTTGCAAAGCCTCGCTCAACCGGAGTCAGAGTTATGAACTTGCCTGCAGACGGTTCCGATTTGATAATCGACGTTAAATACATCGAAGATGGCCAGGAAGTTTTGCTGATAAAGAAAAAAGGAAACGCAGTAAGATTCAACTCCAACGAAGTAAGGCCTATGGGCCGTTCAAGTTACGGAGTCAAAGGCGCAGACCTTTCGGCAAGCGACGAAGTCGTCTCTCTCGAAGTCATTCCAAAGAAAGGAGAAATAACCGTCTTAACAATCACTGAAAAAGGTTACGGAAAGCGCTCCGCTCTTGAGGAATATAGAAGGACAGCCCGCGGAAGCAAAGGCGTAATAAACTTAAAGATTTCAGACAAAACAGGAAACATTGTCAAATCTCTTTCAGTCGACGATAAAGATTCTGTAATCGCGACAACAACAAAAGGCACAGCCATCCGCGTAGGAATGAAAGACCTTAGAGTAATGGGCCGCGCAACCCAAGGCGTCCACGTAATCAAAATCAAAGAAGGCGACAAGGTCGCAGACATAGTTAAAGTCCCAAGAGACGACGACTTGGAAAAAACAGATTTAAGGGATTTTGCTTAACTATTTTCCGCGTGGAGATAAATCCAAATTCGCGTCACCAAAATCTACTTCAACATAAATCGGGTCAGAATCTTTAAGCAAAGCATAACTAATGAATCTTGCACCGCCAATTTGGCTTTGAGATTCTCTTCGCAAAACGACGCCATCAGTGTAATTTCTCATAACATTGCCATCAACTATTTTTCCAGGCGCCAGATTACAAACTCTTATTCCCAGTCCCGTTTCAAAACGTTGCCTTACCTGCGTAACAGTTGTGTCTCTTTCCTGTGGAAAAGTCTGATTTTCAAAAGCAGTTATTCTTTGCTGTTCTGCTGGCATGTATTTGTGTGCAAACATTTTTTACCAGTAACTCGTCCTCTGATTGTTATAATTATAATTTCCGTAATTACTTCCATAATTCCCATAACCGCCGTAATTGCCATAATTGTTCCCATAACTATTATACATTGGGTAATTCCCGTAATTGTTATAGCTCGGAGTAAAACTCAAAGGATAACTTTGATAATTCCCATAACCCATATAACCCCGAGTGTATGTTGGATAAGACGGAGTTTGTCGCTTCACTGTAACATAACTTGTTCTGTCAACCCAAGAGTTGCCGTCCCAAAACTTCTCGCTAACTTTGTCATAGTTTGTCGTAGTGGTCGTCCTAGGCCCATAATAACTTCCAGTAGTCTTTGCTGTGAAAGAATGATAAGCGTCATAATTATCCCGCCCATAGGAAGGGTCAAAACGGCCGCCGTAATAAGCAGCAGAACTAAAACTTATAAGTGCAACCAGGAAAAACATTCCTAAAACAAGCAACCCAATTGATTTCTTCATCCAACTCCGAGAAGAAAGAAATATATAAATGTTTCGTTATAACTGTCACTAACAAATTACTACATCTTCGTGAGTCCTAGCGAGCAAACCCGCAGGCGAAGCCGAGGAGTTGCGCAGCACCGAGGAGCGAAAATAATAATAGCTTCAATTTACAGATTAAATTAATAATACCTTATAACAAACTCTTAAACATTCTGAGCCCACCCTATTCATCCACCCAGAAACGCCCCAAGCTTATCGTTATATTATTTATTACAGAATATTTTAGCTATTTCTAAAATCTCCAATTATAAGTCTGAGTTGCGTAATCGTATCTTGGTTCATAGTAATAATAATTGTAACCCATAACCTCTTCGTTATCAATCCTCGGGTCAAACGCCTGTTTATATCTCCAGTCGGAAGGCGATGTTGCGCTCTTGTCTCCATAATGATAATAGAACGCGTCTCCTGACGACCTTCCCGCCTGAATGTTGTATCTCGCATCATAAGAATCAGTTACCCAAACCACCGCCCGAGCTCTTTGCACTTCTTCTCTCCATCCGTCGCCATTCTCAACCCACTCGCATACTTTGTCAGTTCTCAATTTTAGTGCGCCGTTGTCCCAATACTTGCACGAGCTATCGTAATCATATACATAATTCCCATATCTGTAAGGAGAGCTTCCAAATCCAGCAGATAATCTAGTTCCATACATAGGTGAATAATCATAATATGTGTAAGCAGACACGCTCGCACTCTGCATCAAAGTCAAGACTAAAATTCCCGCACACAACGCTAAAAAGATTTTATTTTGGATTTTCATCTCGTTCCTTCTCCTTGCGTCTCGCCGAAAAGAGCTTCTATTTCCAGATATCTGGCAACACCTTCAGATGTTAAGGAAACAATTCTGAATCGGCTATCTCTAGCATCCAATCTTTTATTTACCAAGCCTACCTTAAATTGATTAGAAACTGCAGCAGAAATTCTTGGAACGGAGTCGTATTGTGAATCGCGAACAATATCTTCAAAAGAAACCTCCCCTATTCCTTTTTTTCTTTTCATTCCAATGTAAACAAGGCAGTCTAATTCCATCCTAGACATTCCGGTTCTCTCTAAATATTCATAAAGTCTCTTTTCTTGTTCCAAATATGTTCTTAGCCTATCTGTCGCTTCTGCTCTTATTTGTTTGCTCATCTCTCCCCGAATCCTAAAACCTATATAAACCTTTCCGTTTGTAACTACTACAAAGTTACTTACAATCCTCAGACATCTCATCCGCAGAAAAATATCTCGTCTAAAACAAGTCCCGATAAACTTTAAAAACTAACAATTGTAATTCTTTTGAATGCCTCGGTAGTTTAGTGGCTAGAACACGACCCTGTCGCGGTCGAGGTCCGAGTTCGATTCTCGGTCGGGGCGGATTTTTGGGCTGCAAGCCCAAAGCTTTGGCACTGAATCGAACGAGGATAGAGTGAGATTGAGGTCGGGGCGGATTTTTGGGCTGCAAGCCCAAAGCTTTGGCACTGAATCGAACGAGGATAGAGTGAGATTGAGGTCGGGGCGGATTTGGGCTGAAAGCCCAACGATTCGTGAGAATCGAGCATGGATATAATTCGATTCTCTTTTTCATTAATCCACTTATCAGAAAATTCATTAATCTTATAAATTCAGAATTCTAGGCTTAACACATGAAGACAAAAATAACCTTAGCAATTCTTATTGTACTTTTCGTAGTTAGCTTCGTGTATTTTATTAGAATAAACCAAAACAGTTACACGGCAAATGAAGATTCATCTGGCAATATTGCTGGCCAAATTCAAGAATCAACAACATCTTCAGGCACAAACAACAACACACAAACACAAAACTCAAACAATAAAATCTCTCTGTCTGAACTATCTAAACACAACTCAAGAGAAGATTGCTGGGTCGCCTATGACGGAAAAGTCTATGACATAACTTCCTACTTGCCTCGTCATCCTAGTTCTGCTGGAAAAATTTTGCCTTATTGCGGTTCAGCAGACGCATTTGCGCAAGCATTCACAAAACAGCATGGAACTTCAAAAGTCAGCATGCTCCTGAAAGTCGGAACATTTATCGGAGACTTCGATGTGATTGGAAACCTCGAGAACTCAACAGCAAATCCTGCATATGCCGATGCGCAAGACGCGGAGGACGAGATTGGAGAGGAAGACGATTAAAATGGAAAAATATGCCAAACCACTTTTGCGGATAGCTATGAGCCTTATTTTTCTTTACTTCGGGTTTCAGCAAGTCAGCTCGCCAGACGCCTGGGCTGGATTCGTCCCGGAGTTTTTGACAAGCGCAATAATAACTGCAAATAACATTGTAATATTCAACGGTATTCTAGAACTATCTCTTGGCCTGTTCATGCTCCTCGGATTATATACACGATTCGCTTCTTTGATTCTCGCGCTTCACCTATTCGGAATCGCATTTTCTATAGGGCTTAATCCTCTCGGCGTAAGAGACTTCGGTCTTTCGTTCGCAACATTGGTCGTATTTCTTAACGGCCCAGACGAATATACATTGGATTTTAAGTTAGCAAAGAAGAATAAAAAAGCAGATTAAGAATTGCCCTTGTGCGGAATTATTTTTCCTTCCTGCCAATCTCTCAAAATTCTTCTTGCAGTTCTCTCCGTGTCAACCTCGCCTTTTTTCTTTAAAAAATTCCACTTTTCGCCCAGCGTCTGAAGAAGAACATCAACGTCTTCATGAGAATTCACCCCATAAAACTTATCAAAAACTCTCGGTTCTTCTTTCATTATCTCATTCAAAGTAAAGTCCGGATATTTTACTTTGTTGTAATCTCTCGCTCCGATTTCAGTTTGCTTCTTCACTATTTTTTCATTAATCGAATTCTCTTCTCCTCCGGTTATAACTCCTGGAGAATCTAAAATGTAAACACCATTTCTAAATTTAATCTTCTGAATATTTCTTGTAAAGCCTGCATTAGGAGAAATCCCCGCTCTTCGCCCGGCGCAAAGAACATTTATCAGCGAGCTCTTTCCCGTATTGGGATAGCCAATCACTCCAACAATAACTTTCTTTTTTTTGAATCGCGACGCTTCAACAGCAATAAGTTCTCTCAATCTTGAGCGCCCAACTCGCCCCCTCGCCGAAAACAAAACATAAGGCTCAATCTTCGTCAAGTCATAATTCATTTTCAGCTCTTTTATCTCTATCAAATCCGCCTTCGTCAGAACAAACACAAGCCTCTTTCCTTTTCTTCTCACTTCCTTTTCCAGCTCTGCATTCCGCGTCTTGTCAACGAATCTCGCGTCAAGCACTTCCAGAATCACATCTGATTGCTCAATCACATCTCGCGCCATGTTAGTGAACGACACGCTATGCTGATTGGTCATCGGCGATTTGTGGAACTTCTGCGTGAACTTCGAGGAAAAATTATACTTTACTCTCATCTTAGAACTAATTGGTTGCTGTTTTTAAATTCCTCTCTTACTTAATTCCAGTCTTAATCCCGAAGTTTACGCTTCCTTCAACTTCTTGAGTCGGTGGCCCGGTTTCGTTTGGCGGCACTGTTGGCAACTCGCTATCATTATTTTCTTCTTCGTCTTCATCATCCGTATTTTCTGAGTTATCTTGGTCATTATTCTGCTGATTTGAATTATTGTTCTCATTAGAGTTCTGATTTTGATTGGAATTTCCATTCAGATGCACAATCGAGTCGCTTGCCTGCCCGGAATTCGAAGAAGGCGAACCATCTTGCTCTTCCCCCAGGCTTATTGGTTCATAGCCATACTTTTTTAATTTATCATTTACATACCTGTAAACATTCGAATCGTCGGCTCCTTCTTTCCCAGAAGATGCTGGGGTTACAACATCTTTTTGTCTCGCCTCGCTCGGCAGAGTTTGTCCCGCAAATTCCTTGCTGATTTCCCCGCGATTCCCTCCAAATAATAAAAACTGCAAAGAAACCAAATTAAAAAGGAAGATAACCGATGCTAAAACTAAAAGCAGCTTCACGTCTTTTTTGGCTCTTTTACTCATTTTCTTGCAACCTAAAGCCGATTTAAATTCATATATAGCCTAAGAAATCTATTTTCCACCAGTCAAATCACAGGTTTTTACTGCAATTTCATTCGGTTTTGTCAAGGCTCGAGTCCGAAAATATTCAATGGCCTTTCTGCCAATCACGTTTTGGTTTTCAAGATATTCTTCTATCAAGGAAGACATCCGAATCTTATATTTTACATAAGGGGTTATCGGTCTCAGAAGCCAGGGGAATCTATCGAAGAAACTAATCAAAGCCTTCAATTTTTTGTTCCCGGTTTCCATCATGTATCTTTCCCCGACTCTCTTGATTTTTGTTTGAAAAGCAATCTGGTCCACAGTGTCTAATGCGTAACCTCTCAGCGTCTCTGGCTTAAGGTTCTGCTTGACCAAGTATGCGTTTCCGCTAACAACATTGCTCCAGAACTCCCTAAAGTTTTTTCCTCTTGCCAAAGTGTAACCGCTCAGCCCAGCATCTCCAAAGTGCCCATCACTGCTTGAAGTCATTCCTTTTCCAAGCAGTTTCGCCAGAAATTCTCCAGCCAGATTTTCATACAGGGCGCGATTGCTATTTGAAACTTCTATGACTGGAAAAAGTTTGCCATATTTCAGAATCGCCGTAAAATTTTTCTCGCTTATGCTGCGCTCTTGGTCCATTTCAAACCAAAGCGGATGATTGTACTGAAACATCAATTTATTCCTGGCGCAATATCCAACAAACAAAACAACGTCCTCTTTCAGCATCTTAAGTTTTTCAAAATCTTTTCTGGTAAGCCTGTAAACATTAACATGAATCACATGTCCAAGATTTTTATCGTTCAATGTGAACTCAGTCCCCGGAACAAACTTTCTTAAAAGTTCTGGGCGATTCTTCAGCGTTTCAGCAACAATCTCGTTTTGAGTGTACTCGTTGTGGTCCGTGATTGTAACATAACTCATTCCTCGTTTAAGCCCTGCAAAGAAGATGCTCACAGGATTAAATTCCGGTCTTTCTTTTACATCACGCGAATAAAAAGAATGCGCATGCCCATCCCAGGCCATCAGCTCGCCGTCTTTCAATCTCTTTCGGGCAGCATGCGGACTTTCTCTCACACGAGAGTCATAATAAAATTTGTCCCCCCTTTCATCGATAAATGAAGTCATCAGGAAAATATATGAAATTGCTTTCTTAAAGCTTTTGTTAACAATTATTTTCAATAACATTGCGCAAACAGTCGGATAAGTTGTAAAATCTTTTCTTTGCAGCAAAAAATTTTTGATTATTAGTGTTAAATTTTATTTTTATAATTTGTCGTCGGAAAAAATTTCGCGCTCACATCACAAAATCCGCAACGAGACGCTTCAGGACAAAGCTTAAATACGTCCATGAGTTAAATTAAACATAGAGGTGAATAAAAGAGAGATGAAATCGCTTGTGCTTTATCCTTACCCTATGGAATATGACGGCCAAAGTTTGCAAGGTCACTATCTTCTCAAGGGTTTGAAAGAAAATGGTGAAGACGCAGTTGCTTGCAGCAGGTACAATCAGGAAGACAAAAAAGTTTTTTATGAGAAGTACAAGCCAGACGTTGTCTTCGGAATTGGATTCTGGGGCGATGTTCCTGAATTAGTAAGCCATCCGCTCGCAAATAAAATGACTCCCGTGCCCTGGCTCAACGCAAATGGCTGTGTTTTCAATTATCACGCTCTTCTAAATTCTCTTCCTTTGATTCTCGCAACAAGCAATTGGGTAAAAGCGACTTACATCCGCGACGGAATCAAGCCAGATAACATTCATGTCGCACCTATAGGCTATGATCCTGAAATATTTTATTCACGTCAGAGCTACGACCCTGAAGTCAGGCGAATGCGCAAAGAAGTTTTGGAAATTGAAGACGATGAGCTCATGATTCTCACAGCAGGAGGAGACGTAACAAGCAAGGGCGCGCAAGAAATGATAAAAGCAATTGCAAAAGTTCAAGACAAGTTGCCAAAATGGAAGTACGTCTTAAAGATTTGGCCGAGCAAATCTGCAAGAGAGCATGGAAGAGACGAAGAAAAACTAATTGCAGAATTAGGGTTGGACCCGGACAAATTTATTTACTTAAGCGAAAAATACGACCCACATAAAATGTCTTTACTTCTAAACTCTTGCGATATTTACGCCGCACCGTCAAGAATTGAAGGATTCGGAATGATTCAGCTTGAAGCTCAGGCCTGTGGCAAGCCAGTCATATCTATAGACGTCGGCGGTCCAAGAGACACAATCATTCCAAACGAAACAGGTTTCCTTGCAGATGTTGAATCAGAAATAAAATTAAACAGCGAATGGGTTTCGAAAAGAATGGGTTTCGAAACTCGCCATAGAATAAAATTTCCAGAGCCAAAGACTTTTGCCTATCGTGCAAACATCGATCAGCTCGCTGAATCTCTGGTTAAATTGGCAACAGATTCAAAGCTTAGAAACAAAATGGGCAAAGCCGCCGCTCAGCACGCTTACGACACTTTCAACTACCGAATAACTGCAAAGCACATCGCAGACCTCGTCAAGAAATATGTCCTTAAGGAAAAGCAGGCAGTATCAAGGCCAATAGACAATCCAGTGCATTCTTTCATAACAAAAAGAGTTTATCAAAGATAAATTTCTTTTTTACATTCTAGCATACAATGGAGTGAAAAACGAGCGAATAATATCTAAGCCCCATACTGTCCCGCCCAAGCTGTTATTAATTATCGTCGTAACATTAATTATTTTGGCTATCTTGTAAAAGCATTTCGCTTACCGCAAACTAATTAAATAATTTCATCAATCATACAGAATGAAAAAAGCTTTAGTAATTGTTGCTCATCCCGACGACGAGACAATTTGGTCAGGCGGATTGATTTTGCAAAACCCAGACTGGAAATGGACAATCTTCTCTCTCTGCCGAGCTGACGATTCGGACCGTGCTCCAAAATTCAGAAAAGTTTGTGAATATTTCAAGGCAAAATCAGTCATCACAGACCTTGACGATAAATCAGACAAGCCGCTTTCATCAGAAAGAATTAAAGAAATGATTCTCTCTCGTCTGAAAGAAAAAAACTATGATTATATATTCACTCACGGTGCAAACGGCGAGTACGGCCATATCCGTCATCTCGATACCAACAAAGCAGTCACAGAGTTAGTAAAAGAAGAAAAACTCAAATGCGGAAAGCTCTGGTATTTTGCATACAGTCCCAGCAGGCAAAAATCGCTTCACGACCAGCAGACATTTATTCCAATAGCTGACGAAAAAGCCGACATGCTCGTCAAGTTAACTTCAGAACAGCACAAAGAAAAATTAAATCTCATCACGGAATTTTATGGTTTCAAGCATCCAATCTTCGAGACAATGGCTGCAGGAAATGAAGAAGCCTTCAATTTAACCAAGCTCATTTAAGAAAAAGACCAGAAACTCATCCAATAGTATATCAAAACCCCACATCGAATCGTTATAATAATGTTGGTGGGGTGGGGGGAACAAATAAATTTCAGTTAGATTTAGTTTGTAATAACTAGAGAAGTAAAACTTCTTTCTTCATCAACGACTCGTAAGCAAGAATGTACGCTCCAGCATTCCAGGCTTGGATTCCCCCATCGCTCGCTATCTTGCTTTTTCCGTGAATCCATTCGCTGAAATTCCAATCCAGTTTAGAGTTCGCTTCAGCAACTTTTTCAAGCTCTCGCTCGGCTTCATCAAACATCTTCATCTTAATCAACGCAGGAACATAAAAACTTCCTATAAAAGTCCAAACTCCTCCGTTCAAGTACGCATACGGCTCGCGTGCATCGCAATCTTCAAAATAATCGTGCCACTCTGCGCTTTTCTTTTCAATCGCCGGATAAATCGCTTTCATCGGAAAAGGCTCGTTTATTTTTTTCTTTTTTATATAATCTAAAATCTTCTTAGCCTTCGCCGAATCAGCCAAATCAAAAACAATTGCCAGCAAATTTCCAAGCGAATCAAACCAATCCCCAATCTCTTTGTACTTCCCATGATTTTTCCATCGATAAGCAAGATAAAATTCTTCGTTCCACAATCCGTCTTCTTTATCTTCGTTAACAAGCTTCTTCAGTTTCTCAGCTTCCGCCTTTCTTCCTTCCAATAACAACACATAATAATAAAGCGCCTGCGTGTTTATCGTATAACCATATCGATGGGGAAAAGCATCCTGCCAATCTGACGTCGGTAACTGCGCAAGCATTCCGTTCTCTCCGCTGTCCTGACAGGCAAGCCAGCTCATCGCCTTCTGAATATTCTCGCGATATTTCTCAAACAAGCTCGAGTCTTCGTATCTCTCTTTGTAAATATGCTGCCCGATTACATACCATAACGAAGAATCAATCGTCTTAAAATCAACATGCGGTTTCCTTTCAGCCCATTTGTCAACGCAATTAGGAATCTGTCCATTCTTGCTCTGGTTTTCGCTGAGCGTTATCAAACTCTGTTTGAACGTTTCTCTAAACTTCTCCCCGATTAAACTCGCCCCGAGAGAAGATATCATGCTGTCTCTAGACCAAACAGCAGTGTAACCATCAACTTCACCCGATGCGTAAAAGCCATGTTTAGTAGAACACTTTTCTAAGACACCTATCGCCCTTTCATAACATTCTTTTTTTATATCCATCTCTTCTCGCAATCTTTTTAGTTCTTTATTTAATTTAAACCTAATGGTATTATCTTCAGGCAACGAAAGTTTAAATAATTCCCAGCTCTTGCACCAATATGAAATTCCTCGTCCTTTACCCATACCCTAGAAGCATAGACAGTCTCAGCTTGCAAGGGCATTATCTAGTGAAGGGCCTAAAAGAGCTCGGTCACGAAGTTCTCTCTTGCGACAGAAACAGCGAGGTGGAAAAGAGAAAGATTTATGAGACGTTCCATCCGGATGCTGTCATCGGCATCGGCTGCTGGAAAAACCTTCCTGAAACAATTCTCCACCCAAGCTCATTCGGAGTTCCGGCCGTTCCTTGGTTCAACGCAAACGGCTGGGTTGCAAACTACCACGAAGAACTTAACTCTCTCCCATTAATTCTCGCGACAAGCAACTGGGTAAAATCAACTTACATGCGTGACGGAGTAGAAGGCGGCAATATTCATATTTGTCATATTGGCTTCGACCCAGAAATTTTCTTTCCGCAAGAAGACAAGCAAAAGATAAATTCTGTAAGAAAAGATTTAGGAATTAAGGAAGACGAGATAATGATTTTCACAACAGGCGGGGATGTCACAAGCAAAGGCGCGCAGGAAATGTTCAAAGCACTCGCAGAAGTAAACAAGCAATTTAAAAATTGGAAATATGTCTTGAAAACGCTTCCAACATTCTCTGCATATGACCATGGAAAGAACGAAGAAAAGTTAATTGAATCTCTTGGTTTAGATAAAAATAAATTCATTTATCTAAGAGAAGATTACTTCCCGGACAAAATGTCTGCGTTAATGCAGGCATGCGATATTTATGCCGCGCCTTCAAGGTTGGAGGGTTTCGGCATGACTCAAGTTGAAGCAATGGCTTGCGGAAAGCCCGTAATTTCAATTAACGTCGGAGGTCCAAAGGATACAATCGTCCATGGCGAAACAGGCTTTCTCGCAGACGTCGCGTATGAACTAAAGTTAAGCAAGGAACTCGCCACAAAGTCAATGGGCTTCGACGAAGAGAAATACATCGAGTTCCCAATTCCAAAAACATTTGAATACCACGCAGACGTAGGCCAGCTCGCAGATTTCACTCTTCAGTTATGCCTAAACAAATCTTTTCGGGAGCAAATGGGCAAAGCCGCAGCATCCCACGCTCTTGAAAACTTTCATTATAAGATTATTGCGCAGGAAATGGTTGAGCTGATTGAGAAGTTTGTTGTTAAGAATTAAACGTCCATCATGCTCAATCTTGCAAGAAGATAAGCGATAGTTGACTCTGCTCCCTGATTCAAATTAATAGTTCTCTCCCCAAGACCATCATGGCACCCCCCAGTCGTCTCATTGTAAACCATCTGCTTCAGAGTGTTCTCTCCGGTAAACCACCTGAATGCTTGGAAAGCGCTCTTCCTGTATTCTTCTGCCTTTGTTATCTTGTAAGCTGTAATCAACGTATCAACCATGTACGCCGCCTCAATCGGCTGCTGATCGTAATACTGTCTTTCTCCCCCTTCCTGGTACCAGCCGTTCTGCCCAATTGGAACAAAAATACCATTCTCAAATGTCTTTTCAATCAAAAATCTTAAGCTTTCATTCGCAACGTCCAAATATCTTTTCTTTCCAGTTACCGAATACGCATAAAAAAGCGCTTCCGAAAGTTTGCTGTTTCCGTAGGTCAGATATTTCTCAAACCATTTCCAGTTTGCATTGGAACTGGCTTCATAAAGGCTGACTAGATAATTCGCAAACCTTATCACATGCTCTTTTGTTTCTTCGTGCTTCATCTTTTTTCCATAATGGTAAAGCCCTTGAATAGTAAATGCAACAGCCCTCGGAGATTTTATTTTTTCAGCAGCCGCGAGCGCCCTCACAAAAATCTCATGAGCTTCTCTCTTGAAATCCGTAGGAATGTGCGGGGCATCAATCAAATAACCCAAGGCCCAAATCGCCCTGCCCTGCGCGTCCTCTCCCCAGCTGTTTTTATCAATATTCTTTTCTTCGTTGACAAAATTATATAATTTCCCATCAGCATCTTGAACGTATTTGAAATAATTCAAATAAGTTCTAATCAAGTTCAACTGCTTGTATTCTCTGAACTTTTCAAAATGTTTCACGCAAACCAGCAAAGCTCTCGCGTTATCATCGAGTGTATAGCCTGAAGAAACATCAGGAACCCATTGTTTTGAAAACTGAATAACTCCAAAACCATCCGTCAATCTCGCAAGATGTGTAGTATTTACTTTCGGCAGCATCCTCGCTTCTTCAGACTCAATATGAACGTAATGGTCGAACAACCCGCAGTACTTGAACGCAACATTTGGCCATGTCATCTCTCTCGTCTCGTGATAAGCGTGGCTTTCCATGCTCTTCCTCATCTCCGGGTCTTTCAGGATTTTAATTATTGCCTCGGAAAAAGATGCAGGATTATCAAACTCAGCAAGCAAGCCTTTCTTTTCATCAACTATGTCTTTGGCATGAATGAACGGCGTAGACACCACAGCCCTCCCGCAGCCCATCGCATAAGCCAGCGTTCCCGAGGTAATCTGGTTCGGATTTTGGCTCGGAGAAATGTAGACATCTGCCGCCTTGACATACCTGACTATTTCATCCAGTGTTACATATTTATTGTAGAACTTCACATGATTCTCAAGCTTCAGTTCTTTTATTATGTTAATGAGCTCATTTCGATACTGTTCGCCGGAATTTTTTCTTACGACAGGATGCGTTTCTCCAACAATAATATAGACTAAATCTGGAAATTCCTTAACCACCTCTGGCAGAGAATTTATCACATCTTCGTAGCCCTTTCCCGGTCCAATCATCCCAAAAGAGCATATAACTTTCTTGTCAGGACAGCCTATTTTTGCCTTAGATTTGGCTTGGTCTTCAAAAGTAGTCGTAGGAATTCCGTGAGGGATGACACGAATCGGATTCTCCAGCCCATAGGTCTCCCTTAGAATGTTCACCCCGGATTTTGTCATCACAATTATGTCTTCGACCTTCTTTCCAATCTCTCTGACAACTCTCCAAAGCTTTTCGTTCGGGCTCGGCAGCACGCTATGAAATGTAACTACAATCGGCTTCTTTATTTTTTCCAGGAACATCAGCAGGTGATCGCCCCATTCTCCTCCAAAAATCCCGAACTCATGCTGAATGCAAATAAGCTTGACATCAGCCCGCCCGTTTATCCGTTCAGCGATTTCGATGTAATCATTAAGATCGCTGTCGCTGACTTCATATTGGACTTTTTTTGGATAATTATAAATATTTACCCCGTTGTGGTTTATCGCAATAATTCCCGTATGAATCATATTAGAAAGTTTTCTGTCAACTGCGCCAACAAGGTCTTTTGTAAACGTAGCAATGCCGCATTCTCTCGGAGGATATGTCCCCATAAAGAGAATAGTATCGTTGCCACCTCCATCTTTCATCTTTCTAACAGCCAGCTCAATTTTAAAAATCTTTTCATACTGATTAATTTTCCGACGGCAAATCATTCATCTAGGCAATCTTTTTCGCATCGCTTTATAACTAATTTTGTAAGCTCTCACAAAAGAATCGTTAACGTGCGCATACAAAATTCCATGCTCTGAATCGGCAGGAACAAACTCGCTAGCGAAAGTTATTGTAGTCGCTTCTGGATCTTCAAGCAGCGGTTTGGAATCCACCCAAGGAATTTCTCCACTCTCAGGATTGTAAAGCGCCAGTCCCGGCCTGAATTTTCCATAAATTTTCTTTCCGTTGACGATTTTTTTCGGCTCTCTCCCATTTATTATCAGAGCGTTTAAACTTTTTCCAGGATTTACTAACTCTCTTGGCAAAATTCTGCATGGAGAAATCTCGCCTTTGCACCAACCATATTTCATTTTCCTTGGGTCAACAACAATCTTCTGGTAATCCCAAGAGCCGGCCATCCCGCTCGCCTTCGCAGAAACAACAACAGAAAAATCGTCATCATTCACAACCAGTTGGGCTTCAGATAAATTCATCTTGTAGCCTTTCTTGTTAATTGGTGCAATCGCAACTTCCTTGAATCCTCTAAATTCCTTTATCGGAGACAAAACAGGTTTAGTCATCCTTAGCGTTTCCAAAGACCTTCCTTCAGCATGGCCAACATAAACCGCGTAACCAATTTTTTCTTTGTATTTGAAAGCAATTGTGAAATAAATATGCTTGACTCCACTTTCTTCATAAATATCAGGGTCTTCCAAGCCGATAAAATATTTGTCGTCTCCAGATAATCCTTGAATTACTTTGTTTATGCCTTCTATCTCCAAATCTTTTTTCTTTTCCCATTTAAGCGCGTCTCGACTTTCAACGATTATCAATTTGCTCTCATCTATAAATCCGGGAACATCAGGATTTCCTTCGCTCTTCGTAATCTCCCGCGCTAATCCCCTATATGGATTCTTACTCCTCGGCTCAACGCACAACGCCATAAATCTTTTTCCTTCAACAGGTTTTACAGCTCCAAGACACGGCTTGTCCCACATTTCAATTCCTTTAGAAATATTTTTCCATGCCATCAAACCCGCCCATACTTATCCTCAAGCCTCACGATATCGTTCTCGCTAAATTTTCCGAAGGCAATCTCAAGAAATCTCACCGGCTTCGAAAGCGCTTCAACAGAATGAACCGTATTTTTAGGAATAACCACTTCGTCACCTTGCTTAACTCTGAAAACTTTTTTTCCAATCGTTACTTTTGCAGGATTGTCCAGAAACTTCCAAAACTCTTCTCTTTTGCGGTGATATTGAACGCTCAGCTTCTGCCTCGGCTTAACTGTTATTATCTTTACAGTAGAAATCTCGTTCAGCGTGAACCTCTCAAACTGCCCCCAAGGTCTCACTTCTTTTTGCCTTTTCATATATCAAAGAGAAAACTCTCGTTTAAATTATTATCGAATTCGCACTAAATCAGAGAGATTAAATTTAAAAAGATTATTCATATACAAATTCATTAGCAAAATGGAAAAGAAAGAATATCAAAAGAGCATAACTGAAATCAACCACAAAGGTGACAAGGCAACTCAGGAAGAATTATTTTCTGTTTTGAAATTGGTCGCGCCAGGAACGAACCTTCGCGCTGCTCTGGACGGAGCGCTAAAAGGGGGAAAGGGAGGGCTCATGGTAGTTGAAAATGAAAGCACTTCTTCTCTTTTCGATGGAGGTTTCTGGCTCAACACAAAATTCAGCCCTCAAAAGATGATAGAGCTTTCAAAAATGGACGGGGCAATAATTTTAAGCAAGGATATGAAAAAAATAAATTACGCGAACGTTCTGCTTACGCCGAGCAGCAAAATTCCTACGCATGAAACCGGAACAAGGCACAAGGCCGCAGAAAGAGCCGCTCGCCAGGCCGGCACTCTTGCCATCGCAATATCCGAAAGAAGAAATGAAATCACTCTTTACTACAAAAACATAAGGTATCTTCTTATGCCGACAAGCGAGCTTCTGAGAAGAGCAAATGAAAACATCCAGCTTCTTGATAAGCAAAGAGAACTCTACGACAAGCAGGTTGAAAAGTTAGACAAGATAGAGCTCAGAGGTTCATCAAATCTCAAGCAGGCAATAACTTTACTCCAAAAAGGAAGAATCATTCTCAAACTAGCAGAAGACCTGAATAAGTCTTTGATTGAACTTGGCCGTGAGGGAACCTTATTGAGAATGAGAATGAAAGAAATCACTCTCGGCGTTGAAAAAGAAACAGATTTGGTGATGAAAGATTATACCGCTCTCGACTTAAAGAAATCAAAATTCTTCCTGCAGGAGTTATCTTACGATTCAGTATTGGAAGAAGAAAACATCGCAAGTATTCTCGGGTACGAAGGCATGATTACAACCCAACAGCTCGGCGGGTGGAGACTTCTGTCAAGAACTTCTTTAGAAGACCAGGAGATATCGATTCTGATTCGCGAACTCCAAACTCTTTCAACTGTTCTAAACATTTCGCCAGAAAAAGCGACAGAACTCTTCGGCGAAGAAAAAGGAAAATCATTCAAAGACGAGCTCGTCAAGATAAAATCTTAAGATTAATTTGACAGTCAGTTGAACAGAGCCAACATTATTATCGTTGTTATTATTCTTGTTTGGCTATTTTATCTCGTCTATTTCCAATCGTCCTTAAATCTTAATTTTCTCAGCCAAATCTTGCACAAGCCAAGTACTCTTCTTCTCGCCGGAGATTGCATTAACCCAAGCAATAATCCAGAGAATCACAACAAACAACAAGAACAACTGTCCGACTATTGGAATTATCTTCTGGAAGATTCCCCCAACAGCAAACCCAACAAACAGAATAAGGCCTTGCTTCGCATAATACATCACATACTCATCATTCTTCTTTAAAATCAAGGCAATGACAAAACCGATAATCGTAAAGAATGTAGCAAGCCACGCAAAAACTTTTGACTCATCAGTTTTATTTTTACTAGTCACCTTATTCTCACTCTTTTTACTTCTTGGCATGATTCATACAAGGAAACTTTGTTTATAAGTTTTATCCTATCTGCTCCAGCAGCCCACCCAAACAAACCGCCAAGAATTACAAACCCGAAAGCAATTCCATAAATTCCCCACCACCCGCCAAAGTTCTCAAGGAGAAACCGCGAAAACGTAAACACAAGGCTTATCCCAATAAGAAACCCAAAGAGCCCTCCAAGAATCATCTTTCCCGTTGGCTTTCCTTCTTCCTCGTCTTTTAGCCACCAACTCGGCTGCATCACCTTTTCAACCATACCTTAACAAGAATTCATATATTTTTAAGCGTGTCGAAAACGTTTTATTTCAAGATATTTTTTGTTTTTCCTCTTTTTGTATTCGTGTTAGAATGTTGTTGGAATTTATCCATTTTTGTTTCACAAATTGAATACATACTTAAAGTTAGGGTCTCTATTTTTGTAATGGGCAACGAAAAGGAACGCGTTGTAATATTTATCGATGGCAGTAATTTTTATCATAGTTCAAAAAAATTAGGTGTTGTTGACAAAATTAACTTTCAGAAGTTGATTAATGAATTAGTTGGAGATAGAGAATTTATCAAAGTGTTTTATTATAATGCTCCCTTAAATCTCGGTGTTAATCCTAAGATATACTGGAAACAACAAAAATTTTTTGATATGTTAAGAAACATTCCTAAAGTTGAAGTGATATTGTGTCGACAAAGAAGAGTTAAGAGAGATGGCAAGTTTGAATATGAAGTTAAAGGCGATGATACACATTTAGTAAGCGATCTTGTAGGAGAGGCGTACGAAAATCTTTATGATGCCGCGATTATTGTTAGCGGCGATGAGGATTTTGTTTCGCCAATAAAAAGAGTAAGAAAACTAGGAAAGAAAATTGAGAATGCGTGGTTTAGCTCAAGTTCATCGTTTAACTTGAGAACCGCCTGTGACCGTTCAATTCACATTAATAAAATACTATCAAAAATTATTGATTGAGAATATGATGGCTCTGCATTGCCCGAAGACCATACAGAGCATATATCAATAACTCCTGACAAGGGAACTTTATAAAACTTTTGGGAGAGCTCGGTATTGTCCGAAGGCATACGGAGCATTAACGATGACGAAAAGAGATAAGAGTTTATTTAGTTTTAGGTTTTAACAAAATTTAGTGGATTTTTGCCTGTTAAGGTAAAATATATTACAAGTGTAAGTATAACTACAAACAAAATTAAAATAAATCCCTTTAGAATTTTTTCCTTAAGCGGAATTGCACAAGCTCCATTTTCTCCATATTCACTCTTACACTCAAATTCACAAGAATAAGGCTGTCCCCACCCTTTAGTTTTTGGCTCTAAGCAAGATTGATTATTACAATTTTGCAATCCATCCAAACAATCAATGATTTTCTGAGTTCCACAATATCCAGCAATATTACATATTTCAGAGCCACAATTGGCATCGTTAACACACCCTACACCATCATTTAAACAAATCTCTTCCCCACATAATTTACAAAATTCTTCCTTCTTTTTTTCAGATTTGACATCTAATTCGTTATTAGACAAGTAAGTTATTCTTATGTTACTAACGCTTGAAGTTCCCCAAAGTATTCCCGAGCTTCCCGTATTTAATATAGTGATTGTTCCAAGAGATTCTATTTCGTGGAACTCTTCTTGGTTTGGCCAGAAACCTCCACCGGAATGACTTGTATCGTAATTAACTTTAATTGAAACGAGGAAGGGTATTTTATTATTCAAGTCGAAAGATATTCTGCCTTGACCCCCGTCTATATTTTTTATCTCGACAGGATTCTCATATCTATTTCCTTGCTTGTCATATAAAACCTGAATAAAGTCATTAGTCTCTTTTAATTCTTTATATTGACAACTTAATTGATTTTCTTGAGCAGATACAAAATTTATAAATATTACTAAAAAAACCGAGCTCACTAGAACTAAATTTAATAGTTTCATCTTAAAATAAGATCCTCCAAATTATTATAAATACAACTGCAACTATTCCGATGCGAACTACTAATTTAATTAATTTCTTTTTTATCTCTGCCGCATTTATTTGACTACCAACATCAATAACTCCGGCTTCGATTTCACTTTTTTTGTGAACTCCTAACTTGGTAAAGATTTCTTCAGAAATTTTGTCTCTGTCTTTTTTAGATATTTTGCCATTTACCCATCTCTCATAAACATTTATTAAATATTTAGAACCTTCATTCTTCCCATAGATTTCTATTGCTATTTTGTCTATATCTGTTTTTATATCATTAAAAACTAAAATTCTCTTTGGATCTTCAGATAAATTAATTTCGCCCTTTATTCTTTTATAGACCGAAGATTTGTGGTGATAATCGAAATTATAAAAATTCATTAATCTTTCAATTTCTTCTAATTCTTGAGTTTCTAAATTTGATTTTACTTCTTCTTTTAGTTCAAGATGCTTAATTTCATCTTTTAATTCTTCCTCATTTCTAAAAATTAATATTTCATTTAATAATTTCTGCTTATCGGCCTCAGATATCCTCGCCGAACTTATCAGAAGACACATTTGTCTTTCAGAAATAAAAAATCCAGGCAGTTGTAAATTTTTCCCAATTTCTTGTTTAAGTTCCTGATTAGTCTCGATTCTTTGAAGTTTCCTCCAATAATTTTCGTCCCATAAGTAGACTCCCTTCTCTTTTGTATAGTCAATAAATTTTGTAATTTTGCTATTTCCAGTTATTGCTAAAACCAGTCTATCCACCCCTAGATACTGTCCGTCCTCTACTAAATCCTGAATAACCTCTTCTAAGTCTTCAATAGGAAACTTTGCATAGTCCTTGCACTGAATTAAAATTTTTAAGTCTCCTTTCTCGGCCAAAACATCTTGTTCCGAATTTTGGCCATTAATCTTTTTTGTAAAAATATGGGTTTTTGTTTTAAATCCAATTCTATTAAACATATCTGCCATTTCTCTTTCAAATTTATCACCTTTCCTGTCTCTATTCTCATTAAGCATTTTCATCATCTCCTTCAATATCTATATCTTGAATATTTCCGCACTTTCTACATAAAAGTTTCTTGTCTTTTCTTCTGATATAAACAAAAGAAGAACCGCATTTGCCACATCTAAAACTTTTGTCATCTTCTTTAACATATTTTTTTAGTAACTTCGTTAGAGAACTAACTTCTTCATTTATTAAGTCCATCCTTTTGATAAGTTCTTTGTTTATATCCATTTTGTGTGTAATTTATCTACTCACACACTATTTATAAATGTTTCGTCTTCCACAAGAATAATGATTTTCCATCTTTCAAATCCGCGCAAGGGATTCGAACTCCTTTCAATTCTGTGCTCAGTCGAAATTCAAACCTCCTAAATATCATAATGCCCCTACCGGGATTCGGACCCGGGTCTCCGCCGATCTCCATGCCTTACGATATGTAAGGCACTTAATTCAACAATGCCTGTCCGTAGAGGACTAGAGGTATCATCTCAACGACATAACCTCTGGCAATTCGAGAGGGCGACGTGATTGACCAACTACACTATAGGGGCATGTTGTTTCATGCTTTCGAATCTTTTTAAATGTTTTTCGTTGTGGAAACCAATCTTTCTTGAATAATTCTCAATATCTGCTTTTCGAGTTAAAAATATTTGATTGCCCTTAATAACTTTTGACGGATTAAAACCAAATCTCAATAGTGATTTCCGCACATCATCCAACAATGCAGGAATATAACTCGTGAAGCAAATTCTCATGTTTCTATTATTTCTCGAGATATAATGAACCGATCCATCTGTGTCAATAAGTCCTCGTATGCATGAAGAAAGATAGGAATCGTTGTCTAAAATCCATTGGGGAATGTCCTGATTATTTGATTTTTTATTCCCCGCCTTTAACCCCTTTCTCTGAAAAAATTTGACCATCTCTCTCCCATGAACTTTTAGGTACATGGCATTATTATTTTGAACCTTCTTGATTCGAGGAGTTTGTCTAATAGTCTTTCTCATCAACCCGGTCACCCACCCAGATAAGTATTCAAAGTCCTTGATAGAATGCCCCGTTATTGTCAGCGAGTAAGCTCTTGTCTTCTTATTTGTAGTTATATATTCTAAATGCCCATCCCCCAGTATTATTCCAATCAATTCAGCCAACTTTTCATTTTCTTCCGGCTCTTGAAATGTCTTAGTATTACCATTTGAGTTAGTTCCCCCAACAGATTTTCCCCAATTGTCATCCAATTTTTCAAGGAGGTATTTATCATAGTTTGTTCTTGCAATCTTATTTAATTTATCATATGCCTCTTTTGAGAGCAGTCTTTTTTCATTCTTTAGCTCAAGTGCAAGATATGACGGGTTCATTTTCAATTTACTCGCAAGTTGATTCCACGTTAAATCTCTTTTAGCATTCAGAATTAATTCCGTTTGCTTTCCTACGACAAGTTTAATTCTCATGAATTATTAAGGCAAAACAGTCTTATAAATTTTTCCTAACCACAGAACCATAAAAACTTATTTCTTCTTCTTCGCCAATCTTTCAGCCCGCTCAATCATTTCTTTTTTCAATCCCAAGAAAACTCCGCCATGCTTCGCCCCGACATAAGTATTCTCTCCCGGCTTGATAATCTTGTTCAGCTCATCCAATTCCACATCAATATGCGTAACCGTCGCACCGGACTCGCCTTTCAAGTGCACGTAAACATCCGCCTTCCCAATTTTTATCTTTCCTTTTCCCGGTCCCGACATCATTCAATAATGCGGATTGAGTTTAAATTATTAACTACCTGAAGTTCTATTCGCTTCCTCGTCAGCAATATCCTTAGCTAACTTTGCCAAACCTTCATAAACTAAAACTCTGTCTTCCAATTTTAATTCTCCGCCAACATTAACTAATTCTGCAAAAGCATAGGTATTACTTCTGTTTCCTTGCATCATATCATACATGCGTCTGGCGTCTATTCGTGCGTTTCTTCTTGCTTCATCAAAATCCCTGTCCCCTTGCCTGCTGCTCTCTGCAGTACCTCTGTACAAAGCGCGATTTTCTGGTTTTTTCCATGCATTAACATCGCCCGATAGTATAATCAACAACTCTGCAAACCTTTTTGGATCAAATTCTTCTCCCATTGAAAACACTCTTTACTTGAATTAAAAAACATTTGTGAAACGCCGTTATTGATTCTCCGCCAAACCCTTTCATTTGGCTGAATGAATGTGAAGACGAATGAGGGTTACTGATTCTCCGCCAGTCCCTTTCTATCTCTTATTTTCTTAATCACATCTGCTTGCAATTCTCTAGGCATTCTCTGGAATTCCTGGTCAGCCAAAGACGAAACTCCTCGCCCTTCCGTCGCAGACCTTAAGTCATTGCTCCATCCAATCATTTCAGCGACAGGAATCTTTCCTGTAACAATCACAGTTCCTTCTTCCTGCTCGACATTTATCAAAGTTCCTCTCTTGCTTGAAACAAGCTGTGTAACTATTCCCATAAAGTCCAGCGGCGCTTCAATCCTATGCGTCTGCACTGGTTCAAACATCGAGGCGCCAGCAGTTTTCATCGCTTCAACCATCCCCGCCCTGACTGCAGGATAAATCTGCGCCGGCCCTCGGTGCATGTGGTCAACGTGAATCTTACAGTCATGCAGAATGAATTTAGTTTTCATCAATGGTTCTTTCGACAATGGTCCGTTATCAACTATAAGTTTCCATCCATCCATTATCGAGTCAATTATTTCCCCAAGCAAGACAATTCCCCTCGTCCTGTCCTCAAAAATATTTCCTTTGTAAATTTCCCTCACTTGTCTCGCCTCATCGTTGCTCATTCCGCATTGTGACAATTTATCCCACACTTGCTCCGCTCTTTTCTTCAATCTTTCCTCAGGCAAATCTCCTTGCTCAATGGATTTATAGATTTCATCTTCAAGCGGCTCAATGCTGAAGTCAAAAATGTTATGCCCGTTCGGAGTTCTGATTTCAATAACCGCGCTCTTTTTCGCGACAGTCTCTCTGTAAACAACAATTGGCGGCCCGGTCTTAATTTCAAGCCCTTTCTCGCTCTTTATCCTTCCTTCAATAATCTCAAGATGCAGTTCTCCCATTCCTGAAATCAAGTTTTCTCCAGTCTCGTCGTTGATTTCAACTTTAATGCTCGGGTCTTCTTTAGCAACCTTCCTCAAAACTTCAATAAGCTTTGGCAGGTCCGCAGAATGTTTAACCTCAACTGATTTCGTAATTACTGGCTGGAAAATGTGCCTGATTTCCTCGAAAGCACGCTGTTCATTTTCTGTTAAAGTCTCTCCAACATCAATATTCATTCCTGAAATAGCAAGAACATTTCCTGCAGGAACTCTTTCCAACTGCTCTGGCTTAATCCCATTGTAAACAAATAACTGCTGAACCCTTCCCTTTTTCTTTATATTATTTGCGTAAAGTTCCATCCCATTAGTTATCGTCCCGGAGTAAAGTCTTCCAGCGCAAATTTCTTTCTTCGATTTTGAATCAATCACAATTCTTGTAACAATAAAAGCAACTTCTCCATTTGGGTTGCAATGCATAAGGTCTTGCCCAAACTTGCTGTCTATGTCTCCTCTCCAAATTTTCGGAATTCTGTATTTCTGCGCTTCAAGAGGATTTGGCAAATGCTTGACAGCCATGTCCAAAATAACCTCATTCAATGGTGCGTTCTCCCAAACCCATTTCTTTCTCTCTTCTTCTTCCATCTCGTAAATTCTGTAAACATCTTTGAAACTAACATTTTTCTTTTTCATAAAAGGTATTGAAAGCGCCCAGTTCTCTCTTGCAGAACCAAAAGCAACGCTCCCGTCTGCGACGTTAACCTGCCATTTCTCTTTGTATTCCGGCTCGGCAAGTTTCATTATGTGAATATTAAACTCGTTAATCAGCTTCACAAATCTTTCCTGCATTTGTTCCGGCGTTAGCTTCAATTCCTTAATCAATCTGTCAACTTTATTGATAAACAAAACCGGCTTGACTCTTTCTCTCAGCGCTTGTTTCAAAACAGTTTCAGTTTGAGGCATAACTCCTTCAACCGCGCAAACCAAAACGAAAGTCCCGTCAATCGCCCTCATGGCCCTAGTTACGTTTCCCCCAAAATCAACATGCCCTGGCGTATCAATCAAATTAATAAGGTATTCCTGTCCAAGATATTCGTGGGCCATCGAAACATTCGCAGCGTCAACTGTCATCAATCTTTCCTGCTCATCTTTGTGCTGCCAGGTTGCCATTCCTTCATCCAAGTCTCCCGCGTTCTTCTCAGCCATCAAGCCAGCTGCCGCAAGCAAATTATCAGTAAAAGCGGTTTTCCCATGGTGAATGTGCGCAGACGTTGCTACGTTTCTGATGTTCTCCTGCTTGGACGTTAATCTTTCAATTTTTTGAAGACTCGATTCTTTCTCAACCATGTAATCAAACCAAGATGTAAAATTGGGTTTTTAAAGTTTTAGGGCGTTCAGCTTTCAAAATTCACAAACTTCTTAAAACCTCTTCGCTAAAGTAATTTATGGGGTTTTTCGATTTTCTCAGAAAATCTAACGAAAAAGAAGTCCTAGTTGAAACTCTGAAACTTTCAGAAGTCGAATTTTTCCTGGACAAAAAATTAGAAGAGCTAAATCATAAACTAGGTCTAAGCATTCAGCAGACAAAAACAGAAATCTCAGAAGAAATAAGCAGGCTAAAAAACAATCTCGAAAATTTAGCAAATGCAGAGCTCAAAAATAAAGAGATTCCTGAAAGAGCAAAGCAAATCATGGAAGGGAACAGGCAAATATATATTCAGAAAACAAACACGCTTATTGAAAAAATAATATTTCCTGAAAAATCCAGAGACCTTCTCGAGTTCACAAAAACCTTTGACAAAGAGTTGGACGCTTTCGACAAGGGCATCTCAAAAAGCCATCACATCATGGAGGAATTCTTCGTTGAAAAAGCGAGCGTCATTGCTGTCAGCATAAAAAAAATAGACAAACTTTTCAAAGAATTAAAGAGCGCTATAGAAAGCTCAGACATTTGGAAAATAGAAAAACTAAAGGAACAATCTTCTATCATAATAAAAGAAATAAGCAGAAAAGAAGAAAACAAAAATACCCTTAACATTTTAGACAAGGAAATCATAACTCTCGGGAAAGAAGTAAAAATTAAGGAAGACCAAATAGCCAAATTTAAACAAGAAGATTCTTACAGGAAGTATACCTCACAGTTAAATTCTAAAGAAAAAGCCCAGCAAGAACTAATCAATCTCGAGTCAGTTTTAAGGCACTCCTTTTCAGAGATAGAGCCAGCCTTGAAAAAATACGAAAATCTTTCTCAAAACAAACTTGCTAAAAAATATCTTGAAGACCCTCTTGGCGCTTTGCTTGAAGACCAAGAGCTCGAAATCTCAACAATATTTGACGCAATAAAGAAAGCCATAATAAAAGGCGAAATTACACTTAAGGATACAAAGAAAGACAGGGTAATGAATGAACTTTTTATTTTAAATAAGGAATTTTTCCAGAATTTCCTAAGCAAACGAACAGAACTCCGAGCCAATCTTTCAGAAACAACTAAGGAAATAGAAAATTCCTTAATAATAAAATCTCTAGACGAGCTAGAAAAATCACTCTTCCAAGACAAGGCATCTCTTCATGAAAAGAAGTCTGGCTTTGAAAAGTTGAATAAAGACATTGAAACATTAAATCTCTCAGACCTAGTATCCTCGCTTGAAAGTGAGTTTAAAGAAAAATTAAACCTGAATGTTAAGATAATTTAACGTGCTGAGTCCGCCTGTTTCTCAGCCTCATTCTTCTTTGACATTGCATAGCTTTCCATATTCTGGCTTGCTGCTTTCATTATTTCATCCGCTAATGAATCAACCATTTTCTTTTTCTTTCCAAAGCATCTGTTGTAAGCTCCCTGAACCATCCATCTTATCGCCAGGTCAACTCTCCTCATCGGCGAAGTGTCGACTGACTGCGGATATCTTGCGCCTCCGTGCTCAATGACAGTAATCTCGTCTCGTGGCGAGCCGTTCTCAATCGCCCTCACAAGAACCTGAATCGGATTTTCCCCGGTTTTTTTCTCAACTATCTTCATTATCTCAATCACCATGCTCATATTTTTGTTGTACTTTCCAGACGCCCAGCTTGTTATGATTCTGTGTTTCTTTCCAACATGCCCTGGAGTTGCAATCCTGTTGGCAAATCTTTCCATCAAGCCGACTCTCGCCTTTCCAAATCTGTTCAAGTTTCTGCCTTGCGACTTCAGCAAAAGTCTCGGCTCAAGATTTATGTACGGCTTCAGCGCAGGATCTTTTATCTCGATGTTCGCAACATCAAACATGTCGAATAGTTTCATTTGCTGGGTTGTTTGTTCTACCATTATGCAACGACCTCCAATTCCTCATAACCTGCCGCTTTTCTCATAGCAATCGGTCCAAAATCTTCTTTTGAAACTAATTGTTTGTATCTTTGCATTGAAACTTTCGTCACAAAATCAGCAACATTCCTTCCATTTTCGGTTCTCTGATTATAAACCCCTATTACTCTTCCATAATCTACAACATTGTCCTCGTGGGGAAACCAATCGCCATCATTTCCAATTCTAAGGACTCTCAGTTTATCTCCAACTCGCGGTATGCTGTCACCTTCAATATCAACAAAACTCAAAAAAACACCGATGCTCATCTTCTTCCCTTCTCAATCTTTCCTTTGACAAGTCTCTTCAAAGGCTGATCGTTTACTTTAATTACTCTTATCTCCCTTGGAACGTCCCTGCTTTCCGCCAATTCTTTCGATTATAACTTCATCGTGTTCATCCACAAACTTCTGCGCGAGATTTCCCGGAATGAACGCGCCAACTTGAATTCCATTTTTAACGAGCTGTACTTTGCAGCATTTCCTCATCGCGGAGTTTGGCTGCGCCGCCTCTTTCTGAAACTTTTCAATCACAATTCCCTTCGCCTGGCTAGAGCCTCCAAGCGGGTCCGATTTTATTTTGAGATTAAGCATTTTCGCATTATACATCTTATCGGCCCACCTAAACTGTTTTGGCCCACCTAAACTGTTTTCTCTTCTTCGCTAATTTTCTAGCTCCCATCAATCCCATGTTATATCCTTAAAGAAATTGGTTTTTAAACTTTCTGCTTTGGAATCAGGAAAATCAAAAGAGATTTAAATGATGCCGCCATTTAAAATAAGAGAAGCAGAAATGAGGAGCAGAACAAAAAATCTTATTTCATTGATATCAGGAATAATTTTCATACTTGTTGGATTGAGCGGTACAATTATTAATTTACCGGCATCCAAACCAATTATCATAATACCTATTGTATCCCTTGTTATTGGAGCAATCCTTGCTATTCTTGGCGGATTAGAGAAATGGCAATAAATAAGGATTTAGCCTTATTAAATTTAAAATATCAAGATTATTTAACTTATATCGGAGTAATCTGGACTGTTGCTATTTCCTTTTTTGTCGCAATTGTTTCTTATCTTTTGGTATCCATACCTAATTTATCTTTCTTAAGGATTACAATCGGATTGTTAATTTTAGTTTTTATCGAGATAGCGTTCATAGCCATTTACTTTTTCTTAAATACTGAAAAGAACCGCATCAAAGAAAAGATTAGCCATCTCTCCTCGGGAGTATATTGTCCTTCTTATCCCTAAATAATCTTCAAATCCAAATTATAAGTATCATGAATTATTTTCTTCAGTTCTAGAAATCTTCTTTTGTTTCTTCCAATCAAAGAAGCCTTGTTCTGATTGTTGCCTGCAGTTATTGTGACACAGCCGTCCCTTGCCTCAACAGCTTTCGGCCTGATAGGAGAAACAACATCTTCAATAAATCTCTTGATATCTTCAACACCCTCATCTTCCCGAATTATTCTAATCTTCTTCCCAATTTGTTCTTGAATTCTCCTTATATTCACCGCAGAAGGCCCGATTGCTTTCGAGACCTCTTCTCTGTTTACCGCAAAGAAAATAACCCCGTTGTGAACAAAACATTTTCTCGTCTTCACTCTGGATGTTCTGTCTAATAGGTTAATGTACCTCATTGCAGTCATGTCAATAACGCCCATTTTAATTTGTTAGAACCTTTATATCATTCCTTTTCTTGGCGAGTATATAAATTTATCGCAGACGCCGTTGTCTAGTAATTATTTTTTCTTCTCGCTCTTCTGTTCTCTTGCCAAAGGCCCAGTGACCTTGACCAGCAATCCAGGCAATCCGGTTCCAACTGGAATCGGCTGGTTAAGCAAAATGTTTTCAATAACGGACTTAAGCTCGTCCTCTGCGCCCTTTATCGTCGCATTAACGAATTGCTTGTCCGGAGTTTCAAAAGTTGCCCTGGCAAGAATGCTTGCCTTGTCAGTGATAATTCCCATTCTCGTTACTCCTTTAACCACTCCGGAAGAAGTCATTGCGTCAGCGACAAGCTGCAGATGCCTTTCATTAATGTCAAGCCCCTGAGTTTGGATAACATTTTTTATTTCATTGATTATGGTCAGCCTTGCCGCCTCAACTCCAAGCACATTTTTGACATCGTGAATATCGTTGGAAAATACTTTGTCTCTGTTAACTCCTTTTATTTCCAGGATTTCTTTCAAGTTAGAGCCGTTAGTCAAGATGACAAAGTCTCTGTCTCTTTTCGAAACTATGACTTGCGGAACTCCTTTGACACCAGAAACTATCGTTTCTTTTAATTTTCCCTTCAGCTTGTACATTTCTTTGAAGCCAATTTCCGGAAGCGGAACAATTATTTTATTTCCATTGATATTGACTTTAAACTTCTTGTCTATCAGCTTATCAGCAATTTTCTGGACGCCCGCATGCGTTCTTCTAACCGCTTCAGAATCTAATTCTATCTCAATCTTTTTATTTCCAAAGTCAAGATTAATCTCAGACAAAACTTCTTCAAGCTTCACTTCTTTTATTTTTTCTGCCAAAATCCTTGCTTCCTTTTCATTGTTATGGTCTTTGTCAAGATAAATCTCCATCATCGGAGTTGAAGGTTGTTTTCTCGCGTCAAGAATTTCAATTAATCTCGGCAAACCCAGCGTAATCTGCATTTGCGCGACTCCAGCGTGGTGGAAAACGTTCAGGACCATCTGAGTTGAAGCCTCGCCAAAAGATTGTGCAGTTACAACGCCGACGGCCTCGCCAGGACAAATCTTGTCATCCTTCAGGTGAAGCTTGGCAACATCTTTTCCATCATATCCGTACACAAATTGAACAACATTTTCTGAAGCGTCTCTTACAGTTCCATCGTATTCAACTTTCAAGTCCTGCAATGCGCTGACAAGTCGTCTGTACAAATAACCGGACTTAGGAGTTCTCAAAGCAGTATCCATCTGGCTGTCTCTTCCCGTTATCGCTCCAAAGAAAAATTCTGTTGGCTTGAGTCCTTTCAGGTAAGAAGATTTGATGAATCCTCTGGACTCTGAGCTAAGGTCACCTTTCTTGAAGAAAGATAATGTTCTGTCATTATATCCAAAACTAATTCTTCCATTCCATAAAACCTGCTGTCCGACGCAGCAGCCCATCTGTGTGATGTTCGTGATTCCGCCGCCGCTTCCGGATTTTATCATCATATTTATGTTTGCCTCCGGAGGCAGATTGACTTTAACAATATCTCCAACATCTGTTCTAACAGCGTTCAATATCTGCATAATCTTTGTTTCTCTTGTCTCTTCTGCGGTCTTCCCAGGCACAGCTTCCAAATTTCCAGAATTGTATTCTTCAATAACTTCCACCGTTCTTTTCTCTGCCTTCTCGATAATTTCTTTAGTAATCTCCTTAACTTTGTCCAGTACATCAATGTCGTGAAGTGAAAGAGTGTAGCCAACTCTGCTCAAATACGAAGTTCCAAGCGTGAATGCCTTGTTGATTGTGTCTACCGCAACCTCTCTTCCCATCTCTCTATCAACTACTTTTACAAGCTCTCCATCTTCTGCACCAAACGTTTTGCTTCCGGTAATTATTGAAGGAACTGTAATTTTAGCTCCCTTCGGAATGACCTGCGCAAAAACTTCTGTTCCAGAAATTTCTTTCTTCTTAATAGTATTCATCACGTTTGCAGAAAATAGCAGCTGATCTGCAAGACCCTTGTCCACAGTCGCTTTTCCAAGAAGATACGCGCCAGTAACAGCATCGGCAATCGTTCCAACAAGGTTGGTATTATTTTTTGATGAGATTATATTCTTATTAATGTCCAACAAAATCTTTGCTTCAGAAAGCGCTTCTTCATTTTGCGGGCTGTGAATGTTCATTTCGTCTCCATCAAAGTCAGCGTTGTAAGGCGCAGCCGCGGCCGGATTTAGCCTGAAAGTCCTTCCAGGTAAAACTTTAACATAATGTGCCATCAAGCCCTGCTTGTGCAAGGTCGGGTGTCTGTTGAACAAGACAATATCGCCGTCTCTCAAATGTCTTTCAATTTTATATCCAGGCTGGATTTCGTTCATGATTTCTTCCTTCAGGTCTTCAGATAATCTCTTTCTTCTTCCGTCTGGTCTTATCACGTTATTCGCTCCAGGGTAATCAGTTCCCCTTTTAACAAGTTCCTTCATTTCTTCAAGATTTGTCGTCGTCACAGATTCCGCAACAGTGATGATTCTAGCAATCTGCTCAGGCACGCCAATTTCATTAATCTTCAAGTAAGGGTCTGGCGAAACAACCGACCTCGCAGAATAATTTACTCTCTTGCCAGCAAGATTATGCCTGATTCTTCCTTCTTTGCCTTTGATTCTTTCTGTTATTGTCTTCAATGGCTGTCCAGACCTGTGTCTCGCAGGGGGAATTCTTGTAACATTATTATCATAAAATGTGGTTATGTGATATTGCAGCAAGTCCCACAAATCTTCAATGATTACTTCTGGAGCTCCCGCGTTTAGGTTTTCCCACAATCTTTGATTAGCTCTGATTATGTCTGAAAGTTTGTGAGTCAAGTCGTCTTCGCTTCTTTCTCCGGTGTCAAGAGTAATCGACGGCCTGACAGTAACAGACGGCACAAGAAGCAAAGATATAACTGCTCTCTCCGGCCTCGCGGTCTTAGTGTTAATCCCGATTTTCTTAAGTTCGTCATCAGAAATATTGACAAGTCTTTCTCTCACTTCAATCGGATTCAATCTTTTTTTGTCTATGAAAAAGTTTGTTGGTTTCTCAAGCTTTACTCTATCGATGTTCTCGTTGCAATGCGGGCATTTCTTCGCGTCTCTTGCTTTCTTCGCCCTTTCAGCAGGCGTCAGTCCTTTCTGCTTTTCATCTGACAGCGTCAACTTACCGCAATGAGGGCAGAAACTTCTCAAGCACAATTCCATCAAAGGAATATACTTGATATGCAAAACCGGTCTCGCAAGCTCGATGCTTCCGGGATGTCCGGGACATTCCTTAACTCTCTTCCCGCAAGTCCTGCATCTTACTCCCGGGTCAATCGCTCCAAGCCGCAAGTCCATAAGGCCTCCATCAACCGGGAAACCGTCAATGTCATAAAGTTCCGGAGTCACAACTTTCACCGCGCTAATTTTCTTAATCTGGTCCGGACTAAGCAAACTGAAACTCAGGCTTCTGACTTGTTTTCTCGAATATCTATTGCTCATATTCAAATCCTTCTGGGCTATCCAGAATATCGTCCCACTCTTCTACTATTGAACGAAATTCTCCAATTAATATTGGTTCATTTTTATAGAGAAGGCCAACTCTTCTAGCCAAGGCAAATTCGTCAGTATCACTATCAACAATTCCAACGCTGTTATTAATTGCTCTAACAGCAATATGTCTATCCCCGTAGCCTGCTTCTCTTAGCGCCTCTGCATTACCTAATACATATTTTCTTGCTCTTTCAAATTCCATCGCTTTTGTTCTATTGCTCATATTTGTTCTTCAACTTAAATTTAGTATGTATACCCAATCCCAGTAATTCGTCTACCAAGAGCTTGAATGCATAGGAAAGTTCTATTGGTTCCGCCTCGCTGCTTCCGCACATCGTGCAGACCGGTTTGTTTCGGATGGCATCTTCATATCCCATATTTCCGCAATCTTGGCAGATGTAGATAATTGTTTTATCTGAATCGTACCTTTCTTTCAAAAGCAAAGACGCGCCGTGCCCAGCCAAAGCTTGCTGTTCCATTTCTCCAAGTCTTAATCCTCCGCCACGTGCCCTTCCTTCAATCGGTTGTCTCGTCAGCAAAGCAACTTTTCCGGAAGCCCTCGCATGAATAAGATTCTTTACCATTCTCTTCAGCTTCAAGTAGTACATGCTTCCGATATAAATCTTGACATCCATTTTCTCTCCGGTTATTCCGTTGTAAGTAGTTTCTTTGCCGTCGTAGCTAAAGCCCATTTCTTGAAGCTGTTCTTCCAGCTCATTAACTTTAGTTCCCGTAAACGGAGTGCCGTCAACTATTTTTCCAGTTATTGCAGCAGTTTTGCTCGCAAGCAATTCCATTAGGTATCCAACAGTCATTCTGCTTGGAATTCCGTGTGGATTGAACATCAAGTCAGGTCTTATTCCATTAACTGTGAAAGGAACATCATCATTACATGCAATCATTCCGATAACTCCCTTCTGTCCGTGCGGTGAAGAATATTTGTCTCCAACTTCTGGAAGCCTGGTGTCTCTGGTTCTGACATCAACAACTTTGTTTCCTTCGCTGTCTACTGTAATGAAAACCGCGTCCACAGTTCCCCTCTCCCCTTGTCTAACTGCCGAACTAGCTTCCTTCTTAGCTTGTATGCTCAAGTCTCTGGCTTCAGAAAGAAATTTCGGCGGCGTAACTTTTCCAATAACCACGTCCCCAGAATCCATGTCGGCTTCAAGATACGCAATCCCATCATCTTCAAGATTTCTATAAACTTCTTCGGTCCTATATCCCGAAACATCTTTTTCAGGAATAACTATTTCGTCAGATAATCCTCCGGCATATTGCAGTTCGTTTGCAGAATACGGTCTGAAGTATGTGCTCCTTCCCATTCCTCTGTCAACACTTGCCTTGTTCAGAACAACAGAGTCCTCAATATTGTAACCCTCAAAAGGCATAATCGCTACAACAAGATTTTGTCCTGAAGGGTAAACATCAAGGGTATCATAAATGAAACTCCTTACCAAAGGTCTCTGCGGATAATGAAGAATCGAAACATCGGTGTCAATTCTCAATAAATAATTCGCAGCATAAATTCCTAAGCTCTGCTTATTAGTTTTGCTTCCTCTATGCAGTCTTGGCAGCTGGTCATGGTTAGCATAAGGAACAAGCGAAGTAATCACGCCGAATACATCAATAGGATGAACTTCTAAGTGAGTATGTTCAGAATCAAGCTCATCCTCGTCCAGCGAAACATAAGCATTTTCTTCTTCTGCAGCGTCAATGTATTCGATAATTCCCTTTTCAACCAAATCAGACCACTTGAGTTCTCCCTGTTCCAGTAAAACAATATCTTCACTCTTCAATTTTGAATTTCCGTTTTCAACGATAATTAATGGCCTCAAAACTCTTCCAACTTCCGAAGAAATCGTAATTTGGTCAAGTGCATCATCATATCTAACACTTATTTGTCCCGGAATTTCTTTATTCCTCCTTAGTTCTCTCAGTTTCAATGCAAATTCCTTAGGATGCTCGACAAACCCAATAAACTTTCCATTTACAAAAACATCACTTCCCTTAGAGTTATCTCTTTTCAATCCAGCAGATTCAAACTTCTTGATGGTTGCTTTTTCGTCAAACTCAATCACTGTAGAAATTTTTGCAAGAAGAGCAAGATTCTTTCTAAGTCCAATTTCAGTTCCCTCCGGAGTTTCAGTTGGGCAGAATCTCCCATAATGTGTCGGATGCAGCGTTCTTGCCTTGAAATTTTCCTGGTCGCCAGGCAATAGGCTCGTGACTCTTTGCAGCTGCGAAAGAACGTCCAGGTAATTTGTCTTCTGCATGTTTTGCGTAACTCCAGATCTTTCTCCAATCCAGCTTCCCGTCGCAATCGCGCTTTCAACTCTGTGCGTGAACAGCGTAGACTTAGCAATTGTTTTCAATGAGTAAAATTTCTTTCTCTTTGAAACTTTCTGCAGAGAATATTGAATATCCCTAACGAGAATTTTCAGATTGACTCTGAAAAGATCAGACATCAAATCCCCTGAAAGTTTAATTCTTTTGTTAGCATAATGGTCCTTGTCAGTTCTGATTTTTTTGTCGTCTTTAGCTTTTAGATAGGTTCGCACGAGCCTGCAAAGCGTGATTGCCTTATCTTCTCTGGTCTGTTTGGTAATCCCGATGTTCGGCAGCAGGAAAGAATCAATTCTTTGCTTCACCCTGTCAAGAATTTCTTTCTTCGTTCCCTGTATCCCTGATTTTTCCGCTATGAACATCATTGCATCTTCAGCATCTTGCAAACTGGCATATTCGTAAAGGTTAACAATCAGGCAATCGTTCTCCATCCCAATGTTCTTTGCAATGTCTGATTCTTTAGTCATGCCGAGGGCTTTAAGCAAAACCAGAATTGGAATATTCTTCAGCCTGCTGAAAGTCAATTCCAAAATTCCTTCGTTTGTTTCACTGATTGTCGTCGGAATTCTGTAAGAGCCCCTTTCTGAAAATTCTCTCAAAGTCAGTCCCTGTCTGCCTTCTTCAATAAATGGCTGGTTTGGAGCAAGGTCTTCAGACATAACAATTACTCTTTCGTTTCCGTTGATTATGAAATATCCGCCCTGGTCAAGCTTGTCCATGTAATTTTTTATAAGGTCTTCTTTGCCCATTCCGTATGTCGCGCACTTGGAGCTTCGGACCATAATTGGAATTCTTCCAACTTCAACTTCCGAGCTTTCTGCTTGATTTTCATATTTGACGCTTAGCTCGACATAAACTGGCGCGGCATAAGTTAAATTTCTCAGCTTTGCTTCGATTGGAGTTATTTTGCTGACACTTCCATCGGCCTCGATTATATCCGGCTCGCCAACGCGCACCTTTCCAAACTTTATCTCAACGTCTTGATCAGAAAGGGTTTCGTTAATTTCTTCGACGATTTGCTGAATCCTGTTCCCAATAAAATCATTAAATGAAAGAATGTTAGATTCAACTAAAGAATGTTGCTTTAGATATTTCTCCACTAAAATATTTTTTCTTTTATCCATCAGAGAACAACCGCCCTGTAATACGTTTCCAGTTTATCTCCTTCTTTTCTTTCAAGTCTTATCACGTCGCCGACATTGCATCCTTCCGGCAAAGCCGGGTCATTAGCGTGTATTTTTGGCAGTTGCGAAAGAGAAATATTGTACCTCTCAAGTAGCCTTTTTACCTCGTCTGCTTTCAATTTTGTATGTTTGGGCTGTAATATGTGCATAGCTGTGACAATCGCGACTATAAATATTTAATTAACGACTGGGCGATGATAAATGATTTTGTGAAATGTGGTTTTTAAACCTTTCGACTACGATGTTTCGTAGGAGATTATTTCGACTACACCGAAGTGTAGGAGATTTTAACTCGACTGCGCCGTTGCGCAAGAGAGGTTTCCTTCGGCTTCTTTGTTTGCCGCAGCGAGTCTCCGAGTTCTGAGGAGATTCGAGCAAGAGCAAATCAAAGATACGCCTGAGCGGCCCCGACAAGCAAAATCGCTTTGCGATTTTTCATTCGTTCGTCCAAACTTGGCCAAACGAGGGATTTGAACGCAAATTCTTATCTTAAGCGGCCCCGACGGGATTTGAACCCGCGACACCTGGCTTAAAAGGCCAGTGCTCTGACCAGGCTGAGCTACGGAGCCACGATTATAAAATTAGAAAGATAAAGTTTGTTTTTAAAACTTGGCTTTAGAAAAGTTATCTAATCTCCTTAACTCTCTTAATCAGCTCTTCTTTCAGCAAAACTCCAACAACCTTATCAACTGGCTGTCCGTCTCTAAAAAACATAATTGTCGGTATAGACATTATTCCAAATCTCTGGGCTAAATCAGAACTTTCATCAACATTTACCTTGCCAAACTTTGCTTTGTCTTTCAAATCACCAGCAGCCTCTTCAAACACGGGCCCCATCATTTTGCAAGGCCCACACCACGGCGCCCAGAAATCAATCACCGTCTTGTCGTCTCTGATAAACTTGTCAAACTCATCAGATGAAATCTCTTTAATTTTTCCAGTCATATCCTCTCTAAAAAAATTTCATTAATAAAGGTTTTGGATATGATGTTAACCGACTTTTATACCGACGACAAAATTTAACTTTCACAATCCAATATAGCCAATAGTTGTGAAATATCAAGATTAAATCTCTTAGAACTTTACTATGTTATACAAAACATCATCGCCCCAAGTCGGTCTGGTGGATTTGGGCAAAATAACATTCGAAAATTTTTAGAAAAATCAGATAGTGAGTTTATTACAAACAAATTAATACTTCAAAACCTTTTCATAAACATGAACAAAAATCATCTTTTAGTTTCGTTAAAGTCCAATAGTTTTTCAGAGAAGATAGTCAGAGCATTTGAAAAAGTTCCTCGGGAAAAATTCATTTCCAATATTTACAAATCTCTTGCTTATGAAGACATTGCCTTGCCATTAGAAAAGAGAGCAACAATCTCTCAGCCGTATACAATCGCTTTTATGTTAAATCTTCTTGAGCTAAAACCCAAACAAAAAATTCTTGAAATCGGCTCTGGCTCAGGTTACGTTCTTGCGCTCATGGCAGAAATTTCACCAAAAAATGAAATCCACGGAATAGAAATAATAAAGTCCCTCGCTGCAAAATCAAGGGGATATCTAAAGGGTTACCCAAACATAAAAGTGATAAGTAAAAATGGTTTTAATGGAATTCCAAACCAAGCGCCGTTCGATAGAATTCTCATTTCAGCAAGCACAGACAAATTGCCAGAACATTTGTACAATCAACTTTCCAGCAAAGGAATTCTAGTCGCCCCAGTTAACAATTCAATTTTCCAAGTAAAAAAACAAAACAATAAACTTAAGGTGAAAGAATTTTCCGGTTTTGTTTTCGTGCCCTTGAAACATTAATTTTAATTATAATTTTGCTAAGGTTCATAAGCATGGCGCTTTAATATTTATTTAATATTTATTTAATATTTATTTAATATTTATTTAATATTTATTTAATATTTATTTAATAGGTTAATATTTTATATAATAGAAAACCCACGTCTCTCGGTCTGGCGGGATGGTGCTATATTTTTTAATTTAAAAAATTTCTTGAGCAATTTTTACTTCATCTATCAAAAACAATCGTAATTAAAATTCCAACAGCAACAACGCTCAAGAATCCTGCAATCAGCGGAGAAACCTTGCTCAAAGTCCCAACGCCCGAAGAAACTTCTCCGTTTTGAACAACCATCGCATTGCTCCATGAACTAAAGAAGAAAAGCGACGCTGCAACAGCAATCAGCACAATCAATAACGCAAGCCGTTTGTAATTCATACTTAACTAAACGAGAAGAAGTATTTAATATTATTCCCAGCAGCCTACCGCGATTGGGCTGTTGATTTCAAAATTTGTCCTTTGGACTTTCGTTTATTGCGAATAAATATAATAACAATTACAATTACTAAAATAAAAATCGTTAAAAATAATGCTATCAAAAAGATATTAGTTAATGAAGAAAGAAGTGTGTTCTGCAGTTTTCCTCCAATAGCTCCCTGCGAACTCGTTTCATTATTCAAGGTCAATGGATTATCTAACGAATTACCTTCAAAATTGCAGGCGCGCGTTTCCCCGGCAGGTTTATTTGTTGTTACATTGCAATAGTTTTTGTCATTACACGTTTGATATTGCACATTGCCACTGCAGGCCTGCCATGAACAAGTCCAGTTAGGTAAACATCTTTTTCCTCCACCGCCTCCACCGCCCCCGCCGTTCGAACTCCCCTCATTATTCGATGGCGATTGTGTAATACTTAACATTCTTGTCTCACTTTGCAAAACCCCGCTTGTATTGTTCACACAACCAACATTCCAAGAGTATTCCCCGACTCCCAATTCGCGTGTTATCGTGTTCACGCCGCTGAGATTTATCTCGCTACCATTAATTCCTGTTTGTTCGCCGTTCAAAGAGAAATTACAACCAATAAATTCCTCGCCAACTTCAAGGTTTGCAAATCCAAATTGAAAGGGAATTGTCGTCGGTCCAATAGCAGAATAACCTCTTGCAGGATTTGTGAGGGCTACCGCAGGCACAACAAGAATAGTAAAGTTTCTCGTCTCAGAAGTATTTGTATTAGGCGTATTGTCTGAGCAGCTTACACGCCACGAATAATTTCCATTTGTGAAATTCTTAATAGTATAATTTGTTGCTACTCCGCTTGTCACACTAATTTCTGCAAAATCAGCAGAGCAATATCCATTTCCACCGCTGCCGCCGCCACAACCCCCACCCGCTATGCCCCCGCTTCCGCTAATGCCACTAAGGGAATTACCCTCTATTGTCAAACTGCAATTCATCATTGCACCAAAATTATCGCTAGCAGTCCAATTAAAGCTTACGTTTCTCGAATATAAAATCTCATTTCTATCGGGCACATTAAGGGTTATAATAATCGATGTTTTTTCAACTTGCAAATTATTGCTGCAACTTTTGGCGCTGTAAGCAGTTCCATTAAATACGCGAATGCAAGCAGACCAGTTATCACCGACGGTCAAATAATTCGAAGTTAAAACGTTTGTCAAAGATAGCTGTCCAGATACCTGATTAATTCTTACAAATCTGTCCTTCATCGATACTAGCCACAATCTAGGGGCCCCATTCAAACTATCACCAGTTCCCATAAAATGAAAATTCCCAAATGAGTCAAACACTGAAGACCAACCTGCATTCGTTTTGTTCACCGAACTTATCTGTTTCTGGCCAATATAACTGCCGTTTGCATAATAATTATTAACAGATACTCCAAAGTCTGTGGGGGAAGGCGTTTGATATGGAAATATCATATTAGAATCCCCAGCACCATTTACAGAAAACCCAGAATGAATATATGAATATTCTGGAGACGGGGCATTGTAGCCTGCTAAAGCAGGCGCACTCCAAACAGGAACACCATTAGAATCAAATTTGGCAATACCTGCTGAAACAATAGTGATTGATGTATCAATCTTATTATAGACTTCATAGTAAATGTAAGGATTACCAAACGAATCTACTGAAACATCTGTAAGCCGATGACTATACACTCCTCCACCGCCATCATAATTAATTCCAACATTGCTAGCATTCCAAATCATAACTCCTGCAAAATCGTACTTAGCAAGATATTCTTTTCCACGGTTAATGCTGTCCCCAATTAAATCGCCCGCAACATAAATTGCGTTTTGAAAAATTTTCATGGCATCGTAGTTAATGATTATAGTCCCGGGGATTATTTGGGGATGTATAAGCAAATCAAAGTTCCCAACTTGATTCAAACCCGAATCAAATTTTCTAATAGAATAACTTGAAGAATTATATGTGAGCAAATACATATCCCCATTAGAATCTAAATCAATATCCTTAGGTTTAAACATCGAGGGCATAGTTATATTCTTTTCTAAGGTACCATTATCTAAAAAGACGCGCAATGAAGGTGGCGCACCGTATAAATTGTATGTTAAAAATATCCTATTCGAATATGGGTCTCTTTTAACAAAGAGATTTTCAACATTATTTAACGTTTCCTTCGGCCACTGGTTAGCCCATAAAACATTTCCCGACGAATCAATTTTTGAGAGAAAGATATGGTCTTGCCCAGGCACACTGCTTAAACCCCCAACATACATATTTCCATTGTCGTCAGCATCTAAATCATAACCGTAAGTATCTGAGCCAGAAAACGAAATTTTCTTATCCAACGTTACAACCGGCCCAAACTTAACTCCGTTCTTGTACCAATCTCCAACAAGAACGAGCTGTCCATCACCAGAAGCATTAACAAACAGCGTCAGATTCTGATTAGCACCGTAATATTGGCTTGATGCACTCAAAATAATCTGATTAACCACCAGCTCTTCTCCAGGCCCGAAAAGAACTTCTTTCTTAATCTCCATCACCAAAAATATGCTAACAACTAACGCAACTACAATAGAAAGATAAACTATTACAACCCCCCTTTTCATCGCAAGACTATATTGTCAATAATTTATATAGGTTTCGTAATTATCATTCTTACTCGCCACAGCCTGAGCGAGTCGTCTGCTTGCAGCTCGTGCACATTATCGCGCAGTTTCCTACTCTCTTTGCAACTCCTCCGCAAATCGGGCAGGTGATTCCTTCATCGGCAGAAAATTCCTCAAGCGAAGATTGCTGTTCGTTCATATCAATTTCATGCACATCAGATAAATCCACTTGAATTCCTCCAGCCCCCTCGCCAAAATTATTCATCATGAACTGGGCAACGTAATCCACAATCGAAGAGGCGGTCCTGATTTGTTTGATATTCTGGTCAATTTCTCCTCCGGCAAGGTTCTTCACAAATCCCGCTGGCTCAAACTTCTGGTGCCTGAATCTTTTGAACAAGTCATTTACTGTTGCGCCGTATTGCAAATTTACTGAAACAGAAGTCGCCCACGCATCAAACAATCCCCTCGTTGTAGAGCCTTGTTTGTGCATCGTCACAAAAATTTCTCCGGGCTTTCCATCATCATAAAGCCCAACTGTAAGATAACCTTCATGTCCCGCAATCTCAAACTTGTGCGTAATAGATTTTCGCGTCTGCGGCAGTTTCACCCTCTCGCCAATTTTCACAGTCTCTTTTTTCTTTACAACCTCTCCTTCAGTCTTCTGCGTATTTAACGGCTGCGACCTCTTGCTGTTCTCCCGGTAAATTGCAACGGCTTTCAGTTTCTGTTCCCATGCATAAATATAAGCTTGCATAATTTCATCGGCATTAGACTCTTCTGGCATGTTTATTGTCTTCGAAATCGCCCCCGAGATAAACGGTTGAACCGCCCCCATCATTTTAATATGCCCTTTATATTGTATTGCCCTTTTTCCCTTAGCCGCCTTGAACAAATGTGCGGAGCGCCTTCAATAGTTTCATTCTTATCTATGTGCGCAATAATCTCTTCAATCTGCCCATTGTCATATCCAAGCTTTCTCAACCCTCTTCTCACGCTGTTGTTTACAATTTTCAGCATCCCGCCTCCAGCCAGAACTTTGTATTTAACAAGCGCAATATCTGGCTCGATTCCAGTAGTGTCACAATCCATCATGAACGCAATCGTTCCTGTCGGTGCAAGAACCGTCGCCTGCGCATTTCTATAACCATACTTCTGTCCAAACTCAACTGCATCAGCCCAGGAATCCCATGCGTCATTGACAAGATATCTCAACGAAGAAGGCATCACCTCGACATTAATCCCCTTTACAGATTCTTGGTGCATCCTCATGACTTCCATCATTGGTTCTTTGTTCTTCGCAAATCCTGGAAATGGTCCGACCAAACCTGCAAGCTCCGCCGAGGTTTTGTAAGCTTCTCCAGTCATTACCGCAGTTATTGCGGCAGCAACGGCTCTTCCAGCATCAGAATCGTAAGGCAATCCTAAACTCATTAACAGCGCACCCAAGTTTGCGTAGCCCAAACCCAACGGCCTGTAATCGTGAGCGTTCTGCGTGATTTTTGCCGTCGGATAACTTCCTCCATCGACAATCAAGTCCATCGCAATGACAAATGTTTTAACAACTCTTCTAAACTTTTCAATATCAAACTTTCCATCTTCACCCAAAAATTTCATTAGATTAATTGACGCTAAGTTGCACGCAGAATCATCAAGAAACATATACTCGCTGCACGGATTGCTTGCGTTAATCCTTCCAGAGTTCTTGCAAGTATGCCACCTATTTATTACCGAGTCAAATTGCATTCCAGGATCTCCGCATATATGAGTTCCTTCCGCAATTTTTTTCAATATCTGTTTGGCCTTGAAAGTTTCGCAAGCCATTCCATCCTTTACAAATTTAGTTGACCATTGCCCATCGGCTTTTACAGCTTGCATAAATTCATCTTGCGCCCTCACAGACATATTGCAATTCTGGAATGCAACGCTGGCATAGGCTGCGCCATTCATCCCGCCATCGTATCCTGCTTCGATAAGTGCCCAGGCTTTTTTTTCTTCAGTTGGCTTGGCGTCAATAAAGTCCATTACATCCGGATGGTCAACATTTAAGATTTCCATCTTTGCAGCTCTCCGTGTCTTTCCCCCAGACTTTATGACTCCAGCATAAGCATCATATCCTTTCATGAAACTAACCGGCCCGGAAGCTCTTCCTCCGCCTGTTAAAGTTTCTCTCGAGCTTCTTAATGGGGAGCGATTCGTTCCGGTTCCGCTCCCAGCTTTGAACAGATTCGCCTCAGCAACTTGCACTTCCATGATTGAATCCATATCATCCTTAATGCTCTGGATGAAACACGCAGAACATTGCGGCCTGTCGCTTTGTTTTATTGATTTTACAACGTTGTTGCTTGCACTATCCCAAACATAAATCGAAACCCCTCCGGCATTCTTGTCATATTCTTGAATCCCTGCATTGAACCACACCGGAGAATTAAACACGGCCATCTGATTCAAACAAATAGCCGCAATCTCATCCTTCAAAACAACCGCTTCTTCTTCGTTGAAATATTTCTGCTTTACCGCCTGCCTTCCAAAAAATCTCGAAACCCTTCCAATAAGCATTTCAACGGAATTTTCTCTTTCATTTTTTTTCTGGTCTCCCCAAAAATATTTGCTCGCAACAACTTTTATTGCAAGCGGCGACCAAAAGTCCGGCCTTCTAACTCCTTCCTGGGTGAAAACAACTTTCCCGGAATCATCATTAACTGAAACAACGTCTGAAACCCATCTAATCGGATTCCCATAAATATCAAACTCAAAAGGATTCTTTCCTTCCTGCGTCAAAAATCTAACTAATGGCATTTTATATTTTGCAAAAGAAGAATTCATTCTTTGGTCAGTTGATTTAGGCTCATGGTTAAATCCGTTCTCCTGGCCATTCCATCCATTTCCGTTTATCTCAAATCCGTTTTCTTTCATTTTATTTCTTTACCAATTCTTTTATTTCCTTGTTAAAATCTTCCAATTCCGCAAAATCCCTGTAAACTGATGCGAACCGAATGTATGCAACCTTGTCAATTTTCTTAAGCTCGCTTGAAACAATATCCCCAATCAGGCTGGACTTAACTTCCCTTCCGCGTTTCCTTAATCTTTCTTCTGTTTTAGCGAGCATCTTTTCAATCTTTTCAGAGCTTACTGGCCTTTTTTCGCAAGCCTTAAGCACACCTCGTTTTAGTTTCTCGTAGTCAAAGTTTTCGCGCCGACCATCTTTTTTTATCACCCGAAAATCGGGCCTATCAACAGCCTCCAGAGTGTTAAATCTTCTCGAACACTTCAGGCATTCGCGCCTTCTTTTCGTCAAACTTTCATTATCCCTTTTATCTATAACCTTCGTTTCATCGCTTAGACAGTAGGGACAGAGCATGTTAGTAAACACAATATCTTGTGTTTTTCTCTTTTTTTATCACAATCTATTGTGCAATTCTAAGTTTTAGCTTTAAACGTATTTAAACATTTCCGTGCTATTTTTTTTATCGTCGCTAAAAATCAAGAAGCAAGGAGTCTTACTTTTCCAGTAGCAAATCGCAAGTTCTTGTTAATCTTTAGATTAATAATAACGATTAATAAAAAGTAGTTGCCTATCTAACTTTTCTGTACTTATTTCTTAAATATTCATAAGCGCCACTAACAAGATTAGTTGCGATAGGTAAAATAGTTAGTATTCCCATTGGAACAAAGGCGAACGCTTCTTCTGCAGGACTCGGAGAAATATTTCTAATGCCCCACGATACACCTACTCCTAAACTGGTAAAAGCTCCAATTACAACATGAGGCACTACCGTTGAAGCAGCAATATCAATTGCCAACTCTTCGCCAGATCGCAATATTCTTTGCATTCTTTCGTAAGTAGGTCTTAGATAAATCTTCTGCGTCCACTCCAAAACATCTCTTGTAATGCTCTTCGTAACGTTAAGACTCTTTGAAATTCCAGTTCCTTCTTCCTTATTAGCTCTATTTTCCAACTCCGAACTTCTTTCTCTTTCTTTCACAATTCCTATCCTTCTCAATAACTCGTCGCTAACTCCAAACTGTTTAAAATCTTGATATGTTCGTATTCCGGCCACAGCGTAATCAGCACGAATTTCTCCAGGTTTAATATCTTTAAATGTATCCATAACTGGCCCAAGCACCTGTTCAATTTCTTCCCTCATTGTATCTCCGTATTCTTGGTCTGTCAAAGGGTGGCGGATTGTTTCTGTTCTCGCAGCAGTTTTCTGTACTGATTCTTCAACTTCCAAAGGTGCTTCTTTTACTTCATCATCTCTTATAACTTTCGTCTCAACAGGTTTTTCCCGAACCTTCATTCCTTCGTCTTCATATTCTCTGCTCATCTAAATCGCATCAACATCCACTATAAAAACTCTTCGTTTAGTTACTCTAAAGTAACAGAAAATCTCACATCCACTTTCCCAAGCTATCATTCAAAGTAAAAACTTTTCTTGACTCTTCGCCCTGATTTTTGTCAATTGTTCCATGAATTTTCTTGTAAGAGCACCAGTCGCACCACGGCTTTCCGCATGCAGGCCATTCTCTCGTTTTGTTTATTTTTTCAATAAGTTCAAGAGTTTCCTCCTTCAATTTTTCAAGTTGTTCCTGCGTCCTGAAAGAATGAACTTTCCGGTTATGCGCCAGAAAATGCCAAGTTAAATTTATTTTCGCATTCTCTCCAAAAACGTCCTGCAGTCCAAGATGATAGAACGCGAGTTGTCTGTCTTTGTCCACATCTTCCTGGCTTTTCATTCTGTCGTTCGTCTTGTAATCATGAACTTCGTAACTTCCGTTTTCATGCTTCTCCAATCTGTCAATATATCCCACAATAAAAATACCTTCTTCAATCGGAAAATAAATTTTCTTTTCCAGTTCAATCGTATCTTTTGAAAAAGGCAAGTTGTTTTGATAATAATCAACTAGAAACTTTACGCCTTTATTAAAAAAATCTTCAACTTTTTCTCCAGTTGGAACTCTAATGTCTAACGTATACTGCTCGTGCCAGCTCTTCGCGAAATATTCAATTACTTCATCCAAATCAAGAACCTTCCCGCTTATCAGCATTCTGTACAAGTTTTCAAGCGCATCATGCACAGCGCTCCCCAAAAACGCGTGGATGCTTTGCGGCAGTTCAGGAAAAGTTTTGTCTATATATTTTATTTTGTAAGCTTCGGGACAGTTCTCGTACAGCGACAGTTTGGAATGCGAAAAAACTTCTACCATTTTCCCTCAAACTATTGAAGATATTTAAATACTTTCAAGATATTTAACAACAATGCAAACCCTCTTCAAAAAACACCAGAAAGTCCGCCTTCTCGTAGACCCTGACCCAGAATATATAGAATATCATACAGAAAACACGGACGACGAGCAAGTCCCAATAAAAAAAGGAATGTTCGGAGAAATCAATATGATTCTTCCAAACGGTCAATATCATGTTAAAATCTTAGACGGCAAAGGCAGAGAATTCGCTTACGTTCTCATGAGCGAAGAATTTTTGGAAGCCGCATAACTAAGCAACTCTAAAGCTCACACTAATAAATTTAAATAATCTCTTAACATCTGTTTTGAGTTGAAAGGAGGTGCGCATGGTAAAAATAAGGAGAATAGGAGTTCTTTCACTTGCAAAGTTTCAAGCAATCTTATTAGCTATAATTGGCCTTCTCATAGGAATATTTTACGCTATTTTAGGTACGGCCCTGGGAGCTATTTTTGGTTCAATTGGTTTGGGCGCTGGCCTCGGAATTCTTGCAATAATCATAATGCCAATAATCTATGCAGTTCTTGGCTTTGTCGGCGGAGCCGTTGGAGCTTTTATCTACAATCTTGTCGCAGGATGGGTTGGAGGAATAGAAATAGAACTCACAAAATAAACTCCCAACTAATTTTTTCTTTTCTTTATAATAAATAAAAACAAAAAATAAAATAAAACTATTTTAATGTCTTGCTAATGTAAAGACATGCTTCAGCGCAACGATTATAGTTGCAGGCACGAATAGCATCGTCAAGGCTTGCAATGTTACGAAAAAGATTGTCACGCTTTTAAGAACGCCCTGTCCAAAGTATGACACAATAACCAACACTGTACCAGACATCAAGAATGGCGAGACTTCTTCGTTAGCAATATTCAATAGACCAATGACAATACCAAGCACGACTAATACGTAAGTCACGCCTGGGCTAAGATTGCCCATCAGACCAAAGACCAATGCTAAAATCACGCCGATCAAGAAAGACCAGCCCCCTAGCATGCTTCCGCTTTTTTTAGGCATTTTAACCTCCTTTTTGTATATTCTAATATGAATTTTCTTTTATATATGTTTCTTTTTGGGCATAACGTTTTTTAACTTCTTTTTACATAACTCGATATGAAAAAAGAGGAAACATTCTTCGGTTCTGAGTTATCAACGGGGGCGGGTGGTGGAAAAAGAGGATTATCCGAAGAAGAATCAAAAAAACGGAAAATAAAATACGGCCCAAATGAATTAAGGGACATTTCAAAAAGAACTCCTCTCAAAATTCTAATGAGCCAGATAAAAAGTAACTTCATAATTTATCTGCTCTTCGCTGCAATCGCAATTTCTTTCTTTGTTGGGAAGCCGCTCACAGCATACACAATTCTCGCAGTGATTTTCTTGGTTGTGATTGTGGGATTTGTCCAGGAATATAAATCAGAAAAAGCGATTGAATCTCTCAAAAAAATGCTCGTCCCGGTTTCCATAGTCATTCGTGATGGAAAAGAAAAAGAAATTCCTTCAGCCGAAATTGTTCCAGGCGATATTATTGTTCTGCGTAACGGGGAAAAAATTCCTGCGGATTGCATTGTCTTGGAAGAGAAGGAGCTCAGTGTAAACGAATCCGTTTTGACAGGAGAGTCGCACGAAATAAAAAAATTTGCTGTAAAGAATACTAATGAATACAAAGAGAAAAATCAGATATTCATGGGAACCTTTGTTGTGAGCGGTCGCTGCCTCGCGCAAGTCACTCACACCGGAATGAACACACGATTCGGCAAAATCTCCGGCATAATCTCAACAGCTGAAAAAGACCTGCCTCTGCAAAAGAAAGTCAATAAAATCGCAAAGGTCATGGCTATAATTGCGGTTACGGTTTCGGTTTTAACAGGCGCAATGATATTAATTGAAAGCGAGACAATTGATTCAGATTTGCTGATTAACGTTTTAATTTTAGTTATTGCATTGTCTGTTTCGGCATTTCCCGAGGGATTTCCTGTTGTTTTGATTACCTCTCTTGCTTCAGGCGCTCGCAAAATGGCAAAACAAAACGCCATCGTGAACAGGATGTCTATAATAGAAACACTCGGAGAGACAACAGTAATATGCACAGACAAGACAGGAACACTAACAAAAGGCGAAATGACCGTAAAGAAAATATTTCTGGACAATTCTCTTATTGAAGTTTCCGGAGCGGGCTATGAAGCCGAAGGCAAATTCTTATTGTATGGCAAAGAAGTCACTGCAGAAAACAAAACCCTAAGCATATTGCTGAAAGGCAGTGTTATTTGCAATGACTCCAGCATAGAAAGGACAGGCGAGGACTCTATTTATCACGTGCGCGGAAGCCCAACAGAATCCGCCTTGCTGATACTGGCTGCAAAAGCCGGCATCTTTAAAGAAGACTTAAAGTTCATAAGAAGAGAAGAAATTCCATTCAGCTCTGAAAGGAAAATCATGGCTGTTTCATGCAAAACTCCCCAAGGCAATTTTGTTTATGCCAAAGGCGCAATCGAATTCCTTCTTAAAAAATGCAAATACATCCAGAACAAAGATAGTCTAATTAGGTTAACAGAAAAGGAAAAGGAAAAAATATTGAGCGCCAATGCGAAAATCACTTCAGCTTCCTTTAGAACTCTCGGTATGGCTTATAAAAAAATAGAAAGTCCGAAAGAAGAGCTGTTGGATAGCGATCTTGTTTTCATTGGTTTTGTTGCAATGGAAGACCCGCCGCGGGAAGAAGTTCGGGCGTCGTTGGAAACCTGTCGCAAGGCAGGAATCTCTGTCAAGATGATAACCGGAGACAACAAAGAAACAGCCCTTGCAATAGCAAATCAAATTGGCTTGAAAGGCAGGGTAATGACCGGAGAAGAGCTTGACAGCATAACTGATGACGAACTAGAAAAAATAATTCGGAACATAACTATTTTTGCCAGGGTAAAGCCAGAAGATAAGTTAAGGATTGTAAAAGCTCTCAAAAACAACGGTGAAGTTGTGACGATGACTGGCGACGGTGTTAACGACGCCCCTGCCCTGAAAGAAGCGCACATTGGTGTTGCCATGGGAAGAAACGGCACGGACGTCTCTCGCTCTGTAGCAGACCTCACACTTAAAGACGACAATTTTGCAACAATTGTAACGGCAATAAGAGAAGGCAGAACTATCTTCAAGAACATCAGAAAATTTGTCACCTACGAATTGTCTTGCAACACCGCAGAAATTTCAATCCTCTTTTTCGGAGTAGCGCTCGCTCCGCTTCTCGGCTGGCAAGTGCCGCTTCTTCTGGCTCTGCAAATTTTATTTATGAACCTTGTGACAGACAACTTGCCGGCAATCACGCTGGGTTTTAATCCTTACTCTGGCGACGCTATGGAACAAAAACCAAGAAAAAACAGAGATATTCTAAACCGCCGCATGATTTGTCTGCTTCTCTTCAACGGAGCATTGCTGGCCTTGTTCACACTTTCGGCTTATTTCATAAGTTTCAATATCGAAGGAAACGACGCGGCTTATGCTCGCACAACTGCCCTCGTATCTCTAATCATTTTAGAAATCGTTTCTGCATTCAACTTCCGCTCATTCAGAAAAGGCGTTTTGAACCGCTCGCCGTTAGTAAATCCTTATCTGTTCTTTGCGTCTCTGATTTCATTGCTCGCAACAGTACTAATAATCTACACGCCGCTAAGCAATATTTTTGAGACCGTCCCAATCGGAATCAAGGGCTGGCTTGTCGCAATTCTTTTATCTCTTCTCTTAATACTGATTTATGATGTTCTCAAGGCGATTAACAACAAAAAAAGGTTTATTGATTTAGATAGTTCTTAATAATTGACAAATACAATCACGCCGCTTGGCGATAACTTCCCGCTCGTGCTTGCATCTTAGCAGAATATTCATCCAAACTCATCGTTGGAGTATCTTCAAAATTTGAGCGTTTGTTTTTCTTTAACAAATCTTCATAAGGAAGCGAAATCCTCACAATTTTGTATCTTGGAAATTGTGCAGTCGGCAAGGCTCTACTTTCAGATAGTTTCTGCCCTTGAAAATGGCTTGCTCTAAATAATTGTCTGCCTTCCTCAAGGTCTTGTTCTTCATCTCCCAACTGTCTGCCCATATAATTTTCCATTTTTTTACAAAGGCTTTCCATATAAAAACCTTTCTTCACAGTAGATTGTCATGGACCCGCTGGCTGCCTCTCTCAATAACGATTGAAAGATTTAGTTCCGAGGCGGGGACAAACTGTCATGGACCCGCCGAGAATCGAACTCGGGCCTCTTCCTTGCGAAGGAAAAATTCTGCCACTATAATACGGGCCCATTTTGCTTGCAGATACGAGGAACCGCGCAGCGTAAGCGAGCAGGTCCGCAGTGATAGCAAGTCAAAATTCGTTATCTTATCCGCAAAATAAATCAAAATTCTTTATGTTATAAACCTTGACAAATCAGCTGAAAAGTTATCTCGCTCTAAGACGGTCTGGGGCGGTGGTTACTTAATTTAAGCGAGCGCAGCGAGCCCAATTAAATGGATTTATCATCACAGTAACTTTTATAAATCCCAAGTTAGGGTTAATCTCATGAGACTTACTCCGATTGGCGAACGCGTGGTCTTGAAGCAGACTGCGAAAGAAGAACGAACAAGGTCAGGAATTTACCTTCCGAAATCAGAAGATAAAAAAGAAGGAATTATAGTAGAAGTCGGAACATTAAAAGACGGCTCATTAATTCCGTTAAGAAAAGGCGACAAAGTTATTTACGGCGGCTACTCAAGCGAGGAATACGAAGTCAACGGAGAAAAGCTTTTAATAGTTGACTTCAAAGATATTTTAGCAAAGATTGAAGGATAACATGGCAGAAGCAATAAGAACAACAAACACACAACCCGAACAAAAGTATAAGGTAACTAGAAAAGGAAACCCTCTTTACATTCCAATTTCAGAATTTCAGGCAGGAGATATCGTAAGAATTGCTTATCCGCCTGTTGGAGCTATGCGGCTTACAGAAAATCCCAGAGATAAACTTATAGGCAGAAGTATGCCTAAAGGATTTAGCAGAAATATGGGGACCACGCAATCATTTCCAATAAGTCATCTTAGGCCAGATGAAAACGGGGACATAACGGACATTACTTGTCCTTCTTCAAGAGCAGGCTACATGTTAACTTATTTGGACAGGATGCCAAATCTAGTATAACATGGCAAAACAAATAATCTTCGACGAACATGCAAGGTCTTCTTTGATTAAAGGAATAGACAAAGTCGCGAACACAGTCAAAGTAACTCTCGGCCCAAAAGGAAGAAACGTAATTCTTGACAAGCAGCCTTCTCCTTTGATTACAAACGACGGCGTCACAATCGCAAAAGAAATCGAGCTCAAGGACAAATTCGAAAACATCGGCGCAAAATTAATCAAGGAAGTCGCTTCGCAAACCCAGGACAAGGCAGGCGACGGCACAACAACAGCAGTTTTGCTCGCTCAATTGATGATAACAGAAGGCTTGAAAAATATCGCAGCAGGCTCAAACCCAATCGAAATAAAAAAAGGGATTGAAGCCGCGACCGAAAGAATTGTAGAAATCTTAAAAGAAAAATCAACAAGAGTAAGCTCAAAAGAGCAGATTGCACAAGTCGCCACAATTTCCGCAAACGACGACGAGAAAATAGGAAAGTTAATCGCAGAAGCAATGGAAAAAGTCGGCGCAGACGGCGTCATCACAGTAGAAGAAGCAAAGTCAACCGAAACAAATCTCGAGTTAGTCGAAGGAATGCAGCTCGACAAAGGTTACCTTTCGCCTTACATGGCAACCGACCAGGAAAAAATGGAAACATCTTTCGAAGACCCTTACATTCTCATAACAGACAAATCAATTTCTTCAGTGAAAGAATTAGTTCCGGCGTTAGAAGCAGTCTCAAACGAATCTCGTCCATTGTTAATAATCGCTGACGACGTTGAAGGCGAAGCCCTTACAACTCTCGTAATAAATTTATTGAGGGGAGCTATCAAAGTCTGCGCAGTAAAATCTCCCGGATTTGGAGAAGAAAAGCGAGACTTACTCGAAGACATCGCAATCCTCACGGGCGGAAAATTAATTTCAAAAGAGCGAGAAGACAAACTTGAAGACGTCAAACTTTCTGATTTAGGAAGCGCAGCAAAAATAAAAGTCACAAAAGATGAAACTTTGATTATAGAAGGCCGCGGCAAGAAAGACGAAATAGAAAAAAGAATACGCTCAATAAAATCCAGATTGGACTCCGAAACATCAGACTTCTTGAAAGAAGACTTGCAGAAGCGGCTCGCAAAACTTTCCGGCGGAGTCGCAGTAATTAACGTTGGAGCGGTTACAGAAACAGAGTTGAAAGAAAAGAAAATGCGGATTGATGACGCTTTGCACGCGACAAAAGCAGCAGTCGAAGAGGGCGTCGTTTCGGGCGGAGGAATAGCGCTCCTTCATTCAGCAAAATCACTTGAAACGCTTTATCTTCCAAACGAACAATCAGTCGGAGTAAAAATAGTTAAGAAAGCTCTCGAAGGCCCGATAAGGCAAATTGCAATTAATTCTGGAAAAGACGGAAGCGAAGTCCTTGCCAATTTGCAAGGCAAGTCAGAAAGTATCGGCTACAACGCCCGCACAGACAAATACGAAAACTTATTTGAGGCCGGCGTAATCGACCCAACAAAAGTCGTGAGAAACGCTTTGCAAACTGCATCAAGTATTGCCGCATTAGTCCTGACAACCCAAGCCCTCGTCGCAGATTTCGAATCCGAAGACAAAGAAAAAGCAGATTCCAATCCCGCGATAATTATATAAGTCAATAATCAGATTTTACTTTAGCGTGTTCTTTACCCTTCTTGATTTTGTTAGATACGCCGCAACCAAGATATTTATAGAAATATTAACAATAACAATTATCAGATTTGAGATAATAGGAACGTTCGGGTTGTAAATCAATTGTGCTACGATATAATACCAAATAAGGAAAACCGTCCCAACGATTGCAGCAATAATAAAACTCTTTACCGCAAATTTTTTCTTTGTCAAAATCATAAAAATTGTTATTCCAATGAAGATGCAGTACACCAACAAAAGAAATGCCGAGAGATAAACTCCTTGCAGAACGTTTAGAGTAAAGATGTTTGTGATTTTCTGGACCAGAAGTATGAAATTAGATATTCCCGACAGAATGCACATCAGTAGCACAACCAAAAGCCAACCGCCGATTCCTTTAGTCGAATTTCTCATATTTTCCCTCTATAAAATAATAATGCAACGACCTTTATTAATTCTTCTTATTAACCAAGCTGAAATAACCATTGAGTCATACAAATATCAAAATAATATCTAAGAATTCAATTCCGCATCAATAACTTGTTTAATCTGCGAATAAGGCACAGCGCCGCTTATTAGTTTGCCGTTAACAAAAAATGCCGGAGTTCCTCTCACGCCAGCGTTAGTGCTTTCTGTTTGTTCTTTATCAAACCTTGAATCGAATTTGTTTGAGTCAAGGCATTCATTAAGCTTTGTCATATCAGCTCCAGCAATGCCTTCTGCTAGAATTTTCATTTTGCTTAAATCTTCAACGTCTCCTTGGTTGGCGTAAGCCAGCGGATAAAACTTCCAATATAACTCAGAGTTCTGGTCGTTCAAGCACCACGCAACAAGCTGTGCTGGATGCCCTCCGCTGTGTCCGTAAGAATATTTTACAACAAACCTGACTTTTCCCGTGTCAACATAATCCCTCATCATGTTTGTAACAATCGGCTGCCATTCGGGACTTCTTTGCTGCATGTAAGAAACTAATTCCGCATTATCTCCTGAAGCCGCTGCACAAAATGGACATGAGAAATCAGCAAATTCCACGACGGTAACTTTCGCGTTTGAATTTCCTGTTTGCGGATCATCCGCGCCTATCGGAATATTTACCGCTCCAGTTTGTACTCCCAGCTGTCCGCCCGCCTGATTTCCTCCAGAAGTTGTGTTCTTGTTTTGCGAAAAGTAAACAAACGCAGAGATAACTATCAAAGCTATAAGAACGAGAGTTGAATACTTCCATAGGCTGTCCTTCTTTATCGTTATAGTGCCCTTAACCATAAACAAAAAGAAATAAACTTCTATATAAACACTTCTGTTAACGCCGAATTGGCTCCAAATTATTTCTGGATACTAATGCTCGGTTCTTATCCGAAGATTGTTATGTTATTAAATCTGTTAATCGTCTCGTGATGATAATTTTTCGGGCGAGGCGTGGCACTCATCGTTAAGGCTTTAGCTCAAACGTTTGCTAAATCATTCTATGGAACATTCACGCGTTAACATTGATACAAATAATATCCCAGAAACGAGATAAATTTATATACTCCCCTCTCGAAAGACAAAGATAAAAAGAGAAAATGGCAAAACGTTGTATTTATTGTAAGGTTGATCTTTCTGAGGATTCCGTTGTGGACGTTTGTCGTAGATGCGGCATCGGCGTCTGGGGAGAAAAAATGTTCAATGCGATAATCGAAAACATGGAAGGCGCAAAGAAAAACGGCAACCTCTATCAGGGAAGCGTCAGTTATTCACCAGACAAAAAAGCCGCCCCTAAAAAATCAGCACTCGGCTCAATCGCACAAGAAGCTCTCGCAACACAGACATCAAAGCCGGTAGAAAGGCAGCTTGATTCTTACTCGACTCAAAAGGCAGAAATTTCTGAAGAAGATTCCGCAGATTTTCTAGTCGACAAGATTGACAGGTATTAATAAAACATAAAACGCTTTGTCTAAAACTCAATCCTTCTCAAAAGTCAAACAAATTATTATTCTAAATTAAATATTATTATATCCTTCATCACTTTATCTGTTGCAAGAAATCCAATCACAAGTCGGTTCGGGGTGGTAGCGTGATATTTTCCGCCGGCGAGGCGAGACCCGAGCGAACATTCTTTCAGTCCAATGTATTAGTATGATAACTTTCAGGGTGGCGGGGCGGAGAGTTATAATCTAAGTCGGTTCTGATAATTCACGCCAGCTACAAGTTAACAATAGAAAACCCACAACAAGTCGGTTTGGGGTGGGTAAATAATTTTTGAGATGGTAGGGCGGGGAGTTATAAGTTCACCAGCAATCTCATCATAGGAAACTTTAAATAATTCGTTTGCGCTAATGCATAATCAAAAAGAGGACGAATGAAAATTAGTTTTGAGTTCCGCAAGGCATACCTTATTGTAGTTCTTGCATTAGCTGTTGTTTTGAGTGCTGGTTATGTTTTTGCAAGTCTTATAACGCCAATCCGAAATCCAGGACATTATGCTAGCGAACTTCAAAAGTGCAGCGATGGCGAGATTTTAAAGATGGTTGGTGGGACATGGGCATGTGATCCTGGAATAAGCAGCCAATGGACAAACGTCGCAGGTGGAATTAATTATGCTGGCGGTAATGTGGGAATTGGCACGACGACGCCAGGTCAGCCATTAACTGTTAAGAGCGATGCGGGTATGGGTTTGCAATCCGAAAACAGCGGGGACGGAGGAAAACAGATTACGTTTATTAATTCTGATGGAACGGCTAAGAGCATTGTTGGGCGAGGAAATGATAATCAAGAGTGGACAGGAATTACTTCTCTCGGTGCAAGCAGCTGGCAGTTTGTCGTAATGGATACCGGCAAGGTGGGAATCGGAACAGAGGTGCCCCAAGCGAAATTGGAAGTTTATGATTCTGGCACATTTAATCCTGCAGACATAGGAAACGGAGCGCATATCGCAATTGGACACATCAATGGCATTTTAAGTTCTGGTGGAAATTGGGATGCTGTAGGTTTTTGTTCAGGGACTAATGATCCCGCTAATCCGGGCACCCCAGCCCAAATTGGGTGCCAAGGCGTCAATCTCGTGGGAAATATGTATTGGGCAACTAGAAACTCGGACAACAAAATGACTAATTTAATGACATTATACAAGAACGGAAATTTAGGCGTTAATGGAGTGAAACTTGCGCCACAAACTTCTCTTCCTGCATGTAACTCTGCAAACAACGGTTTAATCGTCTATGTGAGCGGCACTAATTGGGTTCGCTCAGAAGGCGGTTGCAACTACTATTCAATCGAACACTGTCCGAATATTTGCACGTATTATACCGATCAGAACGGCAACACTGTTAGCAACTGGATTGATATGGGAAATTGTGGCGCAATTGAAGTAGACGATTGTTAACAAAATATCTAACTCCCTATTATCTTAATCTTTTTTATTCTGCCATCCCACTAATCCAAATAACAAAGTCCATCAAAACGTTTAAAAACTAATTCCCTCAGTAAATTCTATGTTGAAACACAAGTCTCCAAGACAGAAAGGAAAGTTCTCATTCACTAGATTTTTCCAGAAATTCAAGCCAGGCGACAGCGTTGCTGTAGTCAGAGAGCTAAGCATTCCATTGGGTTATTCAAAGCGAATCCAGGGCAGAACAGGCAAAGTCCTAGAAAAGCGCGGCACAGCATACTATGTTGAAATCAAAGACCTCCACAAGCCCAAAAGATATTTAATCAAGCCAATTCATCTAAAGAGAATTGAAGATATGCCAATACACACACAATCAACAACCGTCGGAGGAAGAAAGTAAAATGGCGTCACAACCACAAACGCAAGTAGAGCAAGTAGCACAACTAAGAATGAGCAGAGAGTCATTTTCATTAGTTGTTAAAGGTCTATCCGAAGGGGCACGTGCTTTAGCAGACGCAGAGGATTTTGAGGGTGCAATCTTGGGAATAAATAGAACGAACGTGATATGCAGTAGAGTTTATTTAGGTCTAGCTACACAAGAGAAAAGAGAATTATTATCTTATTTTACTAAGATGCAAGGCACCATAGATGATGCGGCTAGTTATGTGGTAAGGAAGAGAGGGGAAGCTCAAAGATGACAATCCATACAAAACAATTCTTAACACTCGCAGAAGTCAAAGAAATAGTTGACAAAATGGAAGATGGCGAAAAGAATGAGGAAATAAAATCTTATCTCAAGAAATTCACAAAGCTCTCTAAGAAAGATGCGGCCAAGTTAAAAGAAGAGTTAACAGCTCTCAACAATGTCAAAGTCAGAGAAGAAAACATAATCAAGCTCGTCGACATCGTCCCTAAGGACGCAGAAGATGTTAACAAAATTTTCGTTGACACCAGCTTGACCGAAGAGGAAACAAATGCAATTTTGGAGATTACTAAGAAGTATTAACAAAGAAAATGACAGAAGCAACATTATCAATAGCAAAGCTAGAAAGAACATATAGTTTTAACTTTAATTCTATTTTAATTTTGCGAGGTGCGCAATGATTGCGCAAAGAGCACCAAGGCAAAGAACGCTTTTATATGAAGAATTTCAGGGTAGAAAGATGATTGCTATTATGGGTCTTCTGGAAGGCGAGACTAATGGAGTTATGTATGTTGCTTGCGATTCGGACGGAATGGAAAGAGAATGGAATTGCGGAACGCTTGAAAGAGGTAATGAGAGTTTGGCGGGGGAGATAGCAGACATCGTTAGCAAAGGATACGAACCAATATTTGATTACACATTAGGCGGAGCTTTAAGGCCCGTGCCAGAAGGGCCAAGACAGATCATATTAAATTTATTAAATCAAAGAGACCGAGGAGGAAAGTAAGTAAAATGAGAGTATACGATGACTCAAACAGATACGTAGGAGAATATGACATATTAATCCCAGCAGAACAAGTTGATAAATTCGTAAAAAAAGTTATGGCCCTTTCTAAAAAGAAGATAGATCAACTTTGGCACGAAACAAGATATATCTACAGCGAGAAAGATAATAATTTAGCATTGCCAAATGAAAGGATAAATAAAATAAAGAACGATTTTGATTTTGCTAAAAAGGATTTTCTTGGTGTAATAGGAGACATACCAGGAGATGAGTTGGAAGTTATTAGTATCTTTTTAAATAGTCTAAAAAACATCGAGGCTAAGAAATAAAATGTCCGAGAAAGAAGACTATGCGATAGTATTGGATTACCTGCCGTACGGTTATCCAATGGAAAAGCACACTAATCCCATAGCTCAAGCCATAGGCATAAAAACTTTTTCCCTTCTCGAATTAATTCCTCGGAGAGGCGTTACTCTCGAAACAAAAGAAAAAGTTTATATAGGCCCAGATAAGAGAGATAAGATATACTACATCGCAGGTAGGCTCCATCGTGAGAAGCTTACAGAAACTGCAAAGATCCAACTGCAAGAGTTCGTTGAGGCAGTGGTTGGGGAGCAGGAGAAAACCTTCGTGGAATTCTTCAACAATGCTCAAGCCATCAACACCCGCCTACATCAACTTGAACTCCTGCCAGGTTTTGGAAAAAAACACACAAAGGAAGTTATGGATGCGCGAAAAGAAAAAGCGTTTGAAAGCTTCGAAGACATCAAGGCAAGGGTCAAATCAGTTCCCGATCCAAAGAAAGCCATTGAAAAACGGTTCATCGAAGAGCTTACAGTAAGGCAACGCTTCAATCTGTTCACGCACTAAACACATAAATCAATAATGACAAGAGACCAATCAACAACAGGAGAAGCACAAACACAAAATCCCATGAGGGTAGAAGAGCTTCTAGCAAATAATCCAAATTATACTATTTCAGACGGTTTTATCAGGCCAGTAACGGGCGGATCTGCTAATAGGCTTGTTGACCTTGCTGTAGTTGGTAAAGACAGAATTCCTGTAATAACTTATTCCCCGGCCAGAGGACTTTTAGTTGCTCTTGGACAATCAAATCTGGCAGGTTATCTAATGAGATTTGGAATCCAAACAAGAGAGCAAATGACAGGCTCGAACGTTCCAGATATATACGCAGGATTTGGAAGTCAACTATTAGCTTTGGCACATAGACTCCGACCAGAACAGGATAGAATGGTATCAGAAGAATTACAAAGAGGTCAACAAGGATAAAATGGCCGGCCGAGAAAAACAATCGCCAAAAGAAGACCAGAAGCAGCAGAAGCAGAAAGAAGAGTCTGCTGAAAAGAAAAAGCAAAGCATGCGTCATGAAGAAGAAAGCGAAGAGATGCTCATCAGAATTTCTGGCTACGATATTCCGGGAAGCAAAAAACTTCTCGCTGGCCTCACCAGAATAAAGGGTGTCGGCTGGGCAATATCGAACGCGGCCTGCTTAAAGCTCGGTTTCTCGAGAGACAAAAAAATTGCCGAATTATCAAAAGATGAAATAAAAAAGATAGAAGAATTTTTGAAAAATCCAAGCGTTCATGACTATATGAAAAATCGCCAGAAAGACGAAGAGACCGGCGAAACGCATCATTTTGTTGGAACAGACCTTGAGATGAGAAAAGACTTCGACATCAGAAAGATGAAGAAAATCCGTTCTTACAAAGGAATCCGTCACACTTCAGGCCAGCCAGTCCGCGGTCAGAGAACTCGTTCGCACTTCAGAAAGAAAGGCCAGCTCGTCGCAGTCAGAAAAAAGACAGAAGCCGCGCCAGCAGCAAAGCCAAAGCCAGCAGGAGGCAAGAAGTAAATGGCTTGGGGAAGTAGAATTCACGGGGCGATAACAAGAAGGTTAAGGGAATTAATAACTCATAGAAAAGTTGTAACTTTAAATGTTTTTGATGAACAATCCACCAAAGTACCAAGATACTCTCATGAAGGAAAATTAATTTATAGCGGCCGAGGATATTTCCTTGTACCTAATGAGGGCAGCGAGAGAATAAAAATTGATGTTCGTTCTGTTACCGCTATTCAAGGCCAGGTCATAAATAGAGATGCAAGTTATCTGACTAGTCATGTTGAAGGGGCAAGTGCAAGATGATACGCAAAAAAAATCTTTACCGAAGGCCATTAAAGCCGTTTGAATCTGTAAGAATCAAGGAAGAGAACGAGATAGCTAAAAAATACGGCCTGAAAAACAAAAGGGAAATTTGGAAAGCGATAGCAAAGGTAAATTATTATCGCGGAAGGGCAAAGGCACTCGCGAACATGCCTCATGAAGAGCAAAACGTCCTGTTCAAAAAACTCCAAGCTCTTGGTTTGAAAGTTGAAACCATTGCCGATGTTCTCGACCTTAACGTCGAGAGCCTTCTCCAAAGAAGACTTCCCACAATAATGGTCCAAAAGAAACTCGCAACAACTCCAAAGCAGGCTCGCCAGATGGTTACTCACAAATTAGTGAAGATAAATTCCAGCACGGTTAATTCCCCAAGTTATCTCGTTCCTGTTTCAGAAGAAAATAAAATAGAAATAAAAAAAGCAACAAGGAAAGCAAAGCCGGTTGCCGAAGATGCAGTAACAGAACCCCAACCTGAAGCCTTGTCAGAAGAAGAACTCGAAGAAGCTGAAGGAGTAGAAGAATAATGGCAGAAGAAGAAACAAAAGAAAATGCGAAAGAAGAAATCGTTCAGGATGCAGCTGATATCAGTTCGCCAAAGCGAGGAGCTTCGCAGCAAAGCGAGAAAGCCCGCAGCAAGAGCGAATCTGAGACAGAAGAACATGCAGAAGATATCCAAGAAATAGATTTATCTGAAGAAAAGGAATCTAAGTCGAAAGCAAAAGACGAAAAAGTCGGCATCGCTTACATCAAAAGCTCGGGCAACAACACGATGGTTCACATTACTGACCTTGCGGGCAGCACAATCTCGCGAGTTTCCGGCGGAATGATAACAAAGCATTCAAGATTAAAATCAAATCCAACTATCGCAATGTTCGTCGCCAAGCGCGCAGCAGAAAGGCCGCGTGACCTGGGCTTTACAAAATTGTATGTCCGGATGAAAGGCAAAACCGGCGAAAACCACGGTCCCGGAGCGAACGCAGCAATAAAAAGTCTGAACAAAGAGGGCTTCGACATAATAAGCATATTAGACACAACTAAAGTCCCGCGCGGAGGCCCAAAGAAGAAAGGCGGAAGAAGGGGAAGAAGAGTCTAACAGTAAACCTTAAAATCCCAAATTCATAATCATAATCATGGAAACAATACAAAACATAAACGAGATGCTTGTCTTGAGGATAGACGCGAACCTTCCTTTAGCAAACGCAATTCGCCGGTCTCTTTCTGATGTTCCAACTCTCGCGATTGACGATGTCGAGGTTTACAAGAACGATTCCGCGCTTTACGACGAGATAATCGCAAATCGTTTGGGAATGGTCCCATTGAAAACAGAAAAGTCAATGTCCCCAAAGACAAAAATCGACATGAAACTTTCAAAAAAAGGTCCTGGCCAGGTTTATTCTGGCGATCTTGAAGGCCCAGCCACAGTCATCTATCCAAAAATTCCAATAACTCTTCTTGGTGAAGGTCACAAACTCGAATTAATGGCAACAGCAACTCTCGGCATCGGAAGAAGCCACGCCAAGCACATTCCAGGACTCTGCTACTATCGTTACATCCTCGAAGTAAAGTCGTCTCCTCAAATTGACGAAATAGTTGAAAAGTCAAAAGGATTAATCAAACCGGAAAAAAAAGTAAGCAAGTGGCTATGCGACATAAACGAAGCAATAATAAAAGAAATTGAAAAGCTTGACAAGGGCGCAGTGACCGACAGCTCAGAAATTCTGTTCATAATCGAATCTTACGGCAACATGCCCGCAAAAGATATTTTGTCTGAAGCCGTCAAAGCTCTCGAGCACAATTTGGATGAGTTCGAAAAAGAACTTAAGTAAATTAAGATTTATTCTAAAATAATTTAACTTGCAACTCTTTGTATTTCCGGTTGAGCAAATCCTCTCAAATTTTCATCAGCATAAACTCCCAAGTAAATGGGAGTTCTCTTTTCTGCTGTCCCGCGCCAAAAATTTGTCCAATTTGGTTTTACAATTTCAGTCGGCACAATCACATAGTCGCGACCCCTGTCTCCGAAAGGACCATCTTCGCGAATATCCCAACCAAATTCCGTTTTATCTGAGGGCAGCATAGAGCCAGCATAACCTTCATTAAGCCTTTTTATAAATCCAGTTCCTCGCCGTGCAAATTCGACACTATCGTTTATCTCTTTACATAATTTCCATGCTCCCTCTGGGTCATAAGTAGAATCAATAGTTATCCCAGAATAAGTCCAGCTTCTTCCCAAACCCAGATTATCAACTAAACTTCCTCCAAGAAATAGTCTTGGTCTTGCAAATTTAGTAACTCTGGTAAATTCGTTATCACGTAAGACACTAACAACTCTTCTCATCGATTCTCTGTCTTCTGGTCTAAATAATCCTTCAAACGCTCTGAAATCATCATTCGTAACATCAATGTGCATAAATTCTCATCTTGCTTCAATTATTTAAACATTTATATCCTTAATCTCATTTCTCAAAAATTAATTCTTATACGTCACTTCTAATCTCGGTCCGGAACCAGTTCCGAGTTCACTCGAATAAAATGGCGCGTATGCGTTATTATTTACATTTGCAAGGTTTCTTGTGCTTAACATAAATCCGCAGTTCGTTGTTGAGCCACTTACCCATCTGTTAACCGCAGTGGTCACATCAAATTCAACAGAACTGGCAACATCAAATTTTATTTGTCGTGCAGCAATATATATGCCGCTCGACGGGCTGTTCAGCCAGGTCAAACTTCCTTCATTCCAGCTTTGATCATTGACGTAACTCAGCGTAGTTGTCCCAATAGGTTTTAAATCTGTATTGTTAAATGCCGTCGTTAGCAAAAGTTCAGCATCAGTAATTGTAGCTCCCCGTGGAATACTTCCAACATTAAATTTAATGAATGCAGTATAATAGTCGTCTCTTCCCGCTCCGAAATTAACTTTTCCTGTATTTAAAGTCCCACCTGAACCGTAATTTTTTTCAGGACTAAGCGTGCTAGTGTAAGCATCATCGCTCGGATACAGTGTTATTGTCTTCCCGGAACTCGGCGATGGCGTGCTCGGAGTGTTAGGTGTACTCGGCGTGCTTGGAGTACTCGGCGTAGAAGGCGTATATGAATTAGGATCACTTCCACCAGATTGATCGGCATAATATGGAACTATACATCCTCCGACAGACAGTGTTGCACCCGCCAAAAGCGCAACCAATCCATTTCTTTTCATAACAAACTAAATGCTAAGATATTTATATACTTTTTGCAGAAATTAACTAAATGCGGGATTGCCGGAGCGGTCAAACGGGCTGCCTCGAGGTGGCAGTAGCTTAGTGCTTGCACAGGTTCGATTCCTGTATCCCGCATATCAAATCGAAGATTTGATTATTCGCGACAGCGAATCGCGGCCGCTGGGTTCGCTAAGACCCGCAGGAGGTCTTGGCTATTCCTGTATCCCGCATCATCTCACTCAACAAAAATCCCCCGTCTTACTCAACAAAAATCCCAGGCCGTCCAGGTTTGACCTTGGCAGATTTATTCTGCGGGTCATACTTCTTCGCATCGTTAACCGCAAACACGAAAACCTCCCTGCTCACGCGCCGTGAAATCTCAGAAGCAGAATAAAATTTAACTTCATGAGGCAAAACATAAACATACACGCGCTCACCATTAACAATTCGTAATATATTCAAAACATCTGCAACAGTCTTTTCAACAGCCTGCTCTTCTTTCTCAAACTCTTCATTTATCTTCTTCTCGTCAACTTTCGGCCAAGACTCCAACGAAATAAATCCATTATTTCCCAGCTTAGACCAAAGTTCTTCTGTCAAAAACGGGCAATAGATATGCAGCAGTTTCAAAAAGCTCTCCGCTGTTTTTTTGTCAATTTCTTTTCCTGAAAAATAATCAAACAACTCTCTCAGCTTAATCACCGCAAGATTATGCTTGAAATTTTCAACATATTCTGTGACTTCTTTTATCGTCTTATTCAGTTTGCTTTCTACTCTCGCATCCGCTTTTCCAAATTTCACATTATCAAAATAATCATAAATCCTGCTCAGAAATTTATTGCTTCCAAGAACAATCTTCTCATCCCACGAGCTGTCCTTATCCGGACTTGCCAAGCTGACAAGCGCCAGCCTTAGTGTATCTGCCCCAGATTTCTCTATAGTTTCAAAAGGCTCAACGATATTTCCTCTCGACTTGCTCATCTTCTCTCCATCTGCTCCATGAACAATTCCTTGCGTGAAATACCTCAACGCAGGCTCATCAAACTTCAAAAGTCCAAGGTCTCGCAAAAACTTTGTGTAAAACCGAATGTAAATCAAATGCATCGTGATGTGCTCCGGCCCGCCAATATACTGGTCAATCGGCGCCCAATAATTTGCTTTCTTCTCATCAAAAATTTTCTTATCATTTTTTGGGTCCGTATATCTAAGATAATACCACGATGAATTTGCAAAAGTATCCATCGTGTCAGTTTCCCTTCTCGCCTTTTCTCCGCACTTCGGACATTTCGCGTCAATAAATTTTTTATTAGTTGTAAGAGGATTTCCTTCGCCAAATTTTACATCTTTGGGCAATTCAACTGGCAGCTCTTTTTCAGGCACAGGAACAATTCCGCACTTCTCGCAATAAACAATTGGAATCGGAGTTCCCCAATATCTCTGTCTCGAAATCAGCCAATCTCTAAGCTTATAGTTGAAAGTTTTCTTCCCTAGCTTCTTCTTTTCCATCCACGTCGTAATTTCTTCAATCGCTTCTCTGCTGTTTGAATAATCAAACTCTCCAGAGTTAATCAACTCACCTTCTTCGGTAAAAGCGCGAGACATTTTCTCAGCATTCAATTCATATTCAAACGGTTTCACTACAACTCTTATTGGAATTTTGTACTTTTTAGCGAACTCAAAATCTCTCTGGTCATGCGCAGGCACAGCCATAACCATCCCGCATCCATAATCAGCGACGACAAAATTTCCTGTATAGACCGGAACTTTCTCTCCATTCACAGGATTTATTGCATAGCTTCCCGTGAAAGCGCCTTCCTTCTCCAGATTCTCAATATCTTTCTCGCTTGTCGATTTAACTTTCTTCAAGAAAGCATCAACTTCTTTCTTCTGCTTTTCAGTCACTAGCTCAATAAGTTTAGGATGCTGCGCAGACACAACCATGAAAGTCACACCAAAAATTGTATCCGGACGAGTTGTGAAGATTGACCACTTTTTTCCGTTTATATCAAAATCAATCTCCGTCCCGTAGCTCTTGCCAATCCAGTTCAGCTGTCTTTTCTTCGCGTTCTCAGGCCAATCAAGTTTCTCCAGACCATTAATCAGCTCTTCCGCATAATCTGTTATCTTGAGAAACCATTGTTCAAGATGTTTTATTTCTACGTTAGTATCCTCATGTCTCCAGCATTTTCCGTCCACAACTTGCTCGTTCGCCAGAACAGTATTGCACTTTCTGCACCAATTCACAGGCGCTTTTTTTCTGTAAGCAAGTCCTTTTTTTAACATCTGAAGAAAAATCCATTGGTCCCATCTATAAAATTCCGAATCGCTCGTCTTTACCATTCTGCTCCAGTCATAACTCCATCCCATCGCCCTTTGTTGTCTCATAAAGTTAGCAATTGACTTCTTTGTGTATTCCTCTGGGTGCGTTCCTGCTTTTATCGCCGCATTCTCCGCAGGCAGTCCTAAAGAATCATATCCTATCGGATACAAAACATTGTACCCTTGCATTCTCTTGAACCTTGCAAAAATATCTCCCAGGGAAAATACAAAAGCATGACCGATATGCAATCCTTCGCCAGAAGGATAAGGAAACATATCAAGAACATAAAACTTTTTCTTCCCTTTTTCTTCCTTGATCTCGAAAATCTTTTCTTTCTCCCATTTGTCCTGCCATTTTTTTCCTATTTTAGAAAAATCAGTTCTTACCATGCTAAACAAATACGAAAAAGGAATTTAAATCTTGCTCTATGGAATGATTTATATATGAAATAGATTTCATGTATGCCAATTATGAAAATAGCATTTTTCGAGATAAAAGGGTGGGAAAAGGAAATACTTAAGCGCGCTTTCAAGAAAGACAAACCATTATTTTTTAGCGAGCCATTATCTGAGGAGAATCTATCAAAGATTAAAGACTTCGAAACAGTCTCTGTCTTTATAGGCTCAAAAATAAATAAGAGTATCATCTCGCGCCTTAAAAAATTAAAATTAATTGTTACTCGTTCAACAGGATTCGATCACATCGAGATAAAAGAATGCAAGAAAAGAAAAATCGCAGTTTTCAATATTCAATCTTACGGAGAAAATACCGTCGCTGAACACACCTTTGCGTTGATTCTTGCTCTTTCCAGAAATGTTCACAAATCTTATCTCAGAAATCTCAACCACGATTATTCCATTGAAGGTCTAAAAGGATTTGACCTCAAAGGCAAAACACTCGGTGTCATCGGAGCAGGAAGCATCGGGAAGCACGTCATAAGGATTGCCCGCGGATTTGAAATGAACGTCCTGGTATATGACCATCACGTTGACGAATTCCTTGCCGAGCAATTAGATTTCAGTTACGTTCCTTTAGACAAGCTTCTGGAAAAATCTGATATCATCACATTGCACATTCCATACAGCAAAGAAAACCACCACCTCATAGGCGACAAAACAATAAAGAAAATGAAGAAAGGGGCGATTTTGATAAACACTTCTCGAGGAGGAATAGTCGATACAGAATCTTTAATCAAAGCACTAAACTCAAAACAGCTCTCCGGAACGGGCCTTGACGTTTTGGAAGGCGAAGAACTAATAAAAGAAGAGAAACAGCTTCTTTACGACGAGAAAAATCTCAAGTCGTTGCAGCAGCTCGTCGAAGATCACATCTTGCTTTCAAAAGACAACGTCGTATTCACTCCCCATATCGCATTTTATAGTCAGGAAGCTCTTGAGCGCATAGTTCACGAAACAATAAACATCATCCAAAATTTCTTGCAAAACAAGTCAGATACCAAAGGAAAAGTCTGCTAATCTTAATCCTTCTCCAACTTCTCAATTCTCTTCTCCAATTCTCTGAATTTCTCAAGCAATTCTTTGTGCCCTTTTCCAATCTCCTCATCCATTGACTTTACAAAGTCAGTAAGGTAAGCGTTAAACAAAGTGCTAAGCTTCCCGCCAAACAAGCCAAGCTTTTTCTTCGCCTGCTTCAGCAATTCAGAATCAACAGTTACATTAACTCTTATCTTTCTTGCCATGCACATCAATACACACTTTGGTATAAAAACCTTTTCCTTCAGTTAGGTTTAAATACCGCAGAAGTTCCGTCTTGGAATGCACAAATTAAGCAAGACAAAACTAAAAGAGCGTTTAAGAAAAAAAACTAATCCAGTTTTAGTTGAAACCCTGGACGCAGCAATTAGAAATCCAAGTTGGAGAGACGTCGCAAAAATCATATCTGGCTCAACAAGAAACTACGCATCAAAAAACTTATTTGAAATAGACGAGGTAACAAAAACTGGCGATACTGTCATTATCGTAGGAAAGATTCTGAGCAAAGGCGAATTAACAAAGAAAATCAGAATCTGTGCTCTCGCGATTTCAGAAAAAGCAAAAGAAAAACTCAAATCATCCAAGTCAGAAATCGTCTCAATCCTCGAAGAGATAACTAAAAATCCAAAAGCTGAAGGAATTAAGGTGTTAAGATGACAGAAAAAATAATAATCGATGCAGAAGGCGGAGTAATGGGAAGGATTGCAGCATTCGCTGCGAAGCAAGCCCTCTTCGGAAAAGAAGTTGTAATCGTTAACTGCGAGCACGCTGCAATTACCGGCAGTCCAAGAAGAATAATTGAAGGCTATCAGCAGAAAAGAGGTCGCGGCGGCACAGCCCAAAGAGGTCCATACTTTCCAAAAAGTCCAGAAAGAGTAATGAAACGAACAGTCCGCGGAATGCTTTCCCACACGCAATTTCGAGGCAGGGCTGCTTTCAAAAGAGTAATTTGTTACGACGCTGTTCCAGCAGAATATCAAGCTTCAAAAAAAACCTCAATGAAAAGAGAAATCAAAACTAAATCAATCAATCTGGCAAGATTGAGCAGGGAATTATAATGGCTAAGAAATTAAAATCTCCGGAACAAATGATTTTCGCAGGAAAGAGAAAGACTGCCGTCGCAAAAGTTAGAGTCCACCCAGGCAATGGTTTAATTTATTTTAATTACCTCCCGCATATCGAATTAGGAATGTTTCACAAGCTCGCATTGATAGAGCCAATCAGAATTTATCAGCAAGTCCTTGGCGAAGAGCCAAAATATGATTTTCACGTTAAGGCAGTCAGCGGCGGAAAAGAAGCGCAAATTCAGGCAGCAAGACTCGCGATTGCAAGAGCATTGCTTGAAATTTCTGGCTCAGACATTCTTAAGAAAGCATACATTAGCTACGACAGAAACATAATCGTCCAGGACTCAAGAAGAAAGGAAGCTTGTAAGCCCGGCGACTCAAAGGCAAGAGCAAGAAGGCAGAAGTCGTATAGATAACTACTTTGCAGTATAATTTATTTTATAAACTACATAACTCGTTTATTTTTATGCAAACAAATCATCCATTGGACGCTGTAGAAATAAGAGGAAACGACCCAGAAAAAGTGCGCGGTTTATTGAGACTTTTACCTGTAAATACATTTCCGTTTGTTAGAGAATTTCAAAAAGGTTCTGCCGAACTTAAGGAAGAGTATTGTGGGCAGATTGGAATATATGCTCAAGAATCGCCCTATGTTGGAAAAAACGGGGGAGTCATGCTAATCATAATAAATGAACATTTATTTGGCAATCCAACAACTTCAGAGGACAATCCTTTATTGAGAGTTCCAAATGGGGCCACAAATATTTTGATTGTCCCTCCAAGACAGTCCCCTTTAAAGAAAGATCATCCTTTCATGGGCACAGAATTTTCATATCGAGGAGTAGATTATCTTCTCGGATATGAATTAAGCGGTGGAGCACATGCAGCGATCATTAATACTTTAGTTGCCGCTCAACGGAATTGATTTTCTCCATCACCCAATATCTATAAAAACCCTTTCCCCTAAAAACAAAAATGGAAAAAGAGATGATAAACTTTATAGAATCAAATAATTTGCAGCCATTCAATAGAACCAAGACTCCAACAAAAGTCGCAGACCAAGCCATCTTCAAAACCAAAGACGCAAAATCAGTCCACAATCGCGCGCTACAAGTAATTTCAAGGCAGTTCGCTTTTTCTGAAACATCTAATCTCCTGGATTATTTTGACACTTTCCCAAATGAAAAAGAAATCGCAACAAAACAAAATTTCTTCAAACAACTTTCTTCACAAAGCAATGAATTTCTCTTTCAACTAAAACAACCAAAGTCATTCTGGAATCCAGATTACGGAATCGTCGTTGTAACCGAAGAAGATTCAACTTTTCAAACTTTGCAAAAACTCGGCTGTAGTGTCAAGTTTCTCATAGATGAAACCGACTTGGCCGATTTAGAAAGATACGACATCGTTCAGGTTTTGGACTGCGAAAATTTCTCTCTCGCATTGGAAAAACTTCCTCAAACTGTTTTTCTAAAATCCTCTGAAGAAGCTTATCTCGAGCGGCACGTCCGCACTCTTTCCGGCTGGAAAGAAAATCTCGAGCTTCTAAAACAAATTCAATCTTCCGAAATTAAATCTCTCGTCAAAGAATTATCTTCTCTTTCATACTTGTTCAATAAGACAGAAAGCAAAAAACTGACACGAGAATTTGTAGAACAAAAACTAGAAGAGATTAAATCTGAAATCGCAAAAAAAGTCAAGGAGTTCAACATCTCGGGAGATTTGCTTCTCGAAGTCCTAAATAAAGGCACTCTCCCAGTAGAATTAAAAAAAATCGTCAAGGAAGCAATTTCAAAGTCAGGTCTTCAGGAGAATATCTTTTTGCAGCAAATTCCAGTTCAGATAGATGAGAAAGAGCTTGAAAAAGAAATTCGAAATCAGGATTTGAACAAATTCGCAAACTCTGCTGAAGAAATAAAAAAGAATTCAAAGATTCTTGTTCAAATTCCAAGGAAAATTCGCGAGCTCGAGATTCAACTTTTATTGTACGACTTCAAAAGCACGCTCTCCGAATGGATGCAGAAAAAGAGTTTTCCAACCATTTCAAATGAGTTATCTCTTGAAGAATCCGCAAATGAATTTCTTGAAGCTCCTCTTCCAATCAGCTTCTATCTTAACGATAAATCTAGATGCTCAATGCTCACCGGCGCGAACTCCGGAGGCAAGACAACTCTAGTTGAGCATATCATTCAGTTGCTTTCTTATACTTATCTGGGCCTGCCTGTCAATGGAAAATTCACCTCTCCGTTATTCACAGAGCTTTACTACTTCGCAAAAAATAAAGGCAGCATGAACAAGGGCGCATTCGAAACTCTTCTCACTCAACTCTCAAAAATTACTCCCGGAGATAAAACATTAATTTTAGCAGACGAGATTGAAGCAGTTACCGAGCCTGGCGTCGCAGGAAAAATTATCGCCGCATCAGCTCAGTATTTCATAAAACAAGGTTGTTTCATCGTCTTCGCAACTCACCTCGGCCAGGAAATACAAAAAATCCTCCCGGACAATGCAAGAATCGACGGCATTGAAGCAAAAGGCCTTGACGAATTCAACGAATTAATTGTTGACCACAATCCAGTCATCGGCAAACTCGCAAGTTCAACTCCAGAGTTAATCGTAGAAAAAATGTCAAAGAACTCCAAGGGAGATTATCTAAATTTCTTGAATGATTATTTGAAGAAGTAAATTTGATTAACAAATTAAAACCCATTAATAAAAATGCCCAAATCATTAACCGTTCCGTCATGATATTTTTTGGTGGGGTGGTGGGGCAATTATTCAGATAAATTATCATAAAAGTAGCTATTCGCTCCAACCATTATTCACTTTCTTCATTATTTTGAGAACTCCGGGCTTGAACTTTTCTTTCCAGAATTCAGTAGAGCCATCAATAAATTCTCGTTCCAGCTTCGCGTCTTTTGTCAAACCTGCAAGAGCATTTGAACTGCTCAACGCCAAAGCACCCTTGATTAAATCTTGAATTTCCTTTCTTTCTTTCTCGTCAAATAAATTCGCTTCAGTTATGTTTATCAGATACTGCGGATTTGGCATCAGCAAACTGTGAAGGTAATTCACCCAGACATTAAAAGTGTCTCTGATTCTCGCGCACATCTGTCTTGAAAAATGGTCGCTTACAAATCCTTCGCTCAAAACATAATCTACAATAAAAAATATGTCATCAACTTCCTTGAAATCAGCTTTAAACCCAAGCTCTCTTTTTACCTCTTCAAATTCTTCTTTCGTCTGTCTAATCAGCTCTTCTTTTTCTTGTTTGTTCATCTTCCAAGATATTTCTAACTCTATTTAAAGAATTCTATTTACCTAGAAAAACTTAAAAATCTTCTTTCTTTATTCTTTCAATGAGAACAAAAATCATTCGTCTTTTTAGCTATGAAGGATTTATCCTTATAGGCATCTTAATGAGTTTCGGCGTAATAATCAAGCTCTTAGGAGTTTACAGCTTCTCATCCGATTGGTTCTGGCTTCTCGCCGGAATCGGCTTGGTTGTGGAAGGAACAATTTCTATGGTAAAGCAAAGACGTTTTGACAAAAAATACAAGGTTATTGAAGTTAGTCAAGACGAAAAATAAATTCATATAATCCGTTAACGCAGAGGACAGGCTTTCTGAGATATGGAACAAAAGACAATATCGCACATTTCAACAACGAATTAATTTTTATTTATTCACTGAAAATTTAAGCTATCTTATTTTTACTATCTTAATTCCTAGTTCTCCTTAACATTATCTCGTTCCATCAAAATGTCAAACGGATTCTTGACTTTCTTTAGCTGATCGCTCGATACATGCGTGTAAACCTGCGTTGTGCTCAACGACGAATGTCCCAGCATTGCCTGAATAACCCTAATGTCAATTCCCTGCTCAAGCAGGTGCGTCGCAAAACTGTGCCTCAATGTGTGCGGAGTTGTCTTCTTGGTTATCCCAGACCTCCCGCTCGCACCCTTAATAATCTTCTGAATATTTCTCGTCGTTAAAGGTTTGTTTTTAGAAAATACAAATTCATTTTCTTTTCCTTTGCTTTCAAAATATTCTTTCAACTCTTTTGACAAACTTTCTGACATCATAAAAAGTCTGTCCTTGCTTCCTTTTCCTCGTCGAACCCATCCGGTCTTGTCCTCGAGATTCAAATCAGACATTTTTAGGTTCACAAGTTCAGAAACTCTCAGCCCGGTCGAATAAAGCAGCGAAACAATCAGCCTCGACTTTACAGTATCCGTTGACTCAATTAAATCCCTTACCTCATTTTTAGTCAGAACCTCCGGAAGTTTCTTGTCTTTTTTTGGCAGCGGCACGCCCACAAAATCTTTTTTCAAAACTTCTTTATAGAAAAATTTCAGCGCAGCCGCAGCAAGCATAATCGTGTTCTTCGATTTCGAATCGAACATATCAGATAAGTACATTTTGACATCATCTTCGTTCAATTCTCCAGGAGATTTTTTAGACTGATTCAGAAATTTCTCTACGAAAAACGTATAGTTCCGAACAGTCAGCGGCGAAAACCCGCGAATTTTCAACTCAGCTTTTAGCTTGTTAACGACCCCCATTAACACCTCATTTGACTCCAGCCTCATTAAAACGAACCTCTATTTAAAAGTTATTGCTCTGGCATGTATACAAATCCTTATATATCTATTTCAATACAACCGATTATGGCAGACAGTGAAAAGCTAAGGCTGGCGGTCATTGCTGGCGCATCTCATGCGCTGAAATACCGAGAGGAAAATCCAAGAGCAGACGACAGAGAAGCCCTGAAGTTCGTCACGGAAAAAATAAACGCAATTCTAAATGAAATCGAAGAAGATTAACCATGTCCTAGCTCAATTCCCTCGCTCATTAATCTTTTTCCTAAAGCGTCGTATAGAAATCTTCTCGCATCAAATTCATAATAATTAGGTTTGAAATGCGGGGAGTAGGATTCGAACCTACGAAGGCACTAAGCACACAAGATTTCTCGCGAAATCCTATCTTAACTCTTCCTCGCGGAAAAGCGACGTCTTAAGTCTTGCCCGTTTGACCACTCCGGAATCCCCGCATGATGAAGAGATTCTGGAGAATCGTTAGATTCATCCGGAATCCCCGCATTACATTCTCGAAAGAAGTTACTATTTTAAAGGTTACTAATCTCTTACATTGTAAAGTTAGCGGTTGGTGAAGCAGATTACAAAAATATTTAAACGCAGGTCTCATAGTTTTATCATGGTTACGGCACAGGGAGATTTCTGCTAACTTTAACATCCTAAATTAAGTTAGTTCTAATCTTTCTGTGCTGATTTCCAAACCACCAAAACCTTTAAATATATAATATATATCTATTTCTCAAGGATGTTAAAGTTAGAATAGCAACTACAAATTTGTTGTTGCTTGTAGCTTGACAATCTTATGTTTGCCAAAGAGGTGAACATTAAACTAAATTGCAGGAGGAAAAAATAAATGCAAAAACAAATAGAAGTTAAGACAGAGCAAGGCATTAATTTAAGCCAAAGAATAATTATGCCGACACACAGAGAGCTGTTGAAATCCAAGCAGTATAATTTGCCGATAGTTTCTCTAAGTCCATTCGCTGTTTTCGTCAAGAAAATGGCTTCAACTCAAAGGCATAATTGGATTGGTAATATTAATGTTGATAAGCAGGCAATACAGGATATATGCAAGGATTTTGGTTCATACGATTTCTTAATAAATTTTCAATTTAAAAAACAAACCGACTTTAATCAAAATGAAACGGATTATTTTGAGCAAGTTCAACAAATTCCAGAGCTATCGTATATTTGCATGAATGAAAAAAGTGTAAATCAGACGACACAAGAATTTGAGCAACAGCTTAAAGGTTGGAAATTGCGAAATGCTGAAAAGTTCGTTGTTCCAGTAATAGAATCTGCAACTAACGAAAAAGTGAAGAAAATCGCAATAATGAAAAGAGAAGATATAAAGCGATGTGCTGTTATTTTCCGAAGTTTTATAACTGAAGAAGATAGAGCAAATTTAAGCCGTATATTAGCCAACCTAAGAATAGCCAAAATCTACTCAATAGTTTTCGGAGTTAATCCGAAGAAATGGTCTAAAACTGCAGTTTCAATGTATCTTCCGCCATTACAATTTGAAGCAAACGCCATATCATCTTGGATTGCGTGGGGCGGAGCCAAAGTTCCATTAGAGCTTTTGTGTTCCGACTGGATTTATAGGTTGTCCAATTTTGCCGATAGTGGTCTTGCGAGTTACAATGGTTCTGGTAGAAAGAATTTTCTTACTGGAAATTCAAGCGTATCTTTTAATACTGCATTAAGCCAAATTGACACCGTAAACCAAGCGAGCTTATTAGCACAGAGTTTTGTCTTAATACCCGAAGTTCAATTTAAACGCCTCTTCAATTAATGGGTTTTTGTCTGGGTAGTAATCCCAAAGCTGAATCCATAATTTATTGAGGTATTTTTTTACTTTAATTTTTTCTTTCTTTTTTATTTCATTATTTTTAAACTTTCTTTCCAATTCTGCATCCGCTAAGTCTAAAGCAAAAACTCTTTTTTTCCATTCAAAATATCTATCATCGTCTTTTCTTATTTCCATTTTCAATTAATTTAAGTTTATTAGAAAATAGCCAAGCATGGACTATTTCTTGTAATAACTTAGATTTATTCATAACATATTTCTCCAATGCTTTATTGAACAAGTCAAAATCTTCTTGCTTTAATGTAAATTTTATTTGTCGGTCTGATGGCATTATTTAAAGTAGCTACATTAATATATAAAAGTATCTACCTTTAAAATTAAAAGTAACTACGCAGTATAGAAAGATTTATATACTACATATATCTATTATATACATGGAGAATAAAGTTAGAGAAGCAAAAAAAATTAAAGATGAGTTAGACAAACTCGGTATTGAAGTTATTTTAGACATAGAAGTAACTGCTTTCGGAACATCAGCCCATATTCCAATATCAAAAAAATTTATCGGGAGGAAAGTGTCAATAATAGTGCCAAAAGAATAATCATATTAAATTAGAGGGGAGCCGAAGCTCCCCATATCCACCTAACGCTTAAATCAGATGAGATACAAAAATCAGAACCAAGATAAGTATAAAAAAGTATTGTGCCCTAATTGTAATTCTAATGATGTAATAAAATGGTGCAAGAGAAAAACCAAGAATAGAGGAGAGATACAGAGATATAAATGTAAGTCCTGCAAGTCTTATTTTACTATTGATGATGGATTTTTCCGAATGAGAAATACACCTCAAAAGATAACTCAATCTGTAGATTTATTTTACAGAGGCGTTTCAACAAGAAAAGTACAAGAGCATTTAGCGATTTTTCATCCGCATAATGCCTCACACATGAGCGTCTATAATTGGATTGTAAAATACTCAAAGATGATAAGTAAGTTTACAAATAAGTTAAAAGTTAGTGTTGGAGAAGAAGCACAAATAGATGAGATAGAATTTCATAGAAGGCAATACCATGAAAAAGGAATGAAAGGAACAGAAAAGAACTTTTTTATTGACAGCATAGACCCCGATACTAAATTCTTAATTTCTTCTGAATACTCCAAGACAAGAGGAAGCCAGAACATAAAAGCAGTAGTCAAAAGAATAAAAGAAAAAACAGACGACCAAATTAAAACAGCTACAACTGACGGATGGAATGCTTATGGAAAAGTAATAAAGAAAGTCTGGGGTTATAATAACAAATTAGGAAGATACAATGTTTTTCATAATAGAGTTATTGTTTCAGAGAAAGACGAGACTTTTAACTATCCTATTGAGAGATTGCATAATTCAGTAAGAGCAAGAACAAAGGTAATGAGGGGCTTTCATGGTTCGATTAATTCTGCTAATGCCATTATGAAGGGCTACGAAATTTACTATAACTTCGTAACTAAACATCAACAAATAAAATGCTGTCCTTACGAGCTGGCTATTCCAGAATTGGCAGAGATACTAAAGGAAAATAAAAATAAATGGGTGGCTTTGATAAACATGGCAAACCAACAAAGCATATAAAAATGGCAGTTATGTTTAATATTTTGGAGATTGAAAATGGTGCTGTATAAAAAATTTAAGAAGAACAACTGTTTTGAAAAGACAAAGTATAAAGAATTTTTTAAAGAAAAATTAGACTTCGGGAAACTTGTAAATTTTGGTACAAACAAAAAACTGCCAATATATAACTGGTTCAAATATAAAGAAGCTTTTTCTAAAGAATTAGTAGAAAGAATTATTACAAACTTTAATATGAAAAAAGAGGATAAGGTTATATTTGACCCATTTTGTGGTATCGGGACAACCTTGTTAGCATCTAAACAACTTGGATTGAATTATTTAGGAAGCGATTTAAGTCCACTATGTCAGTTTATCACAAGAGCAAAATTAGATTTCAATAGGTATAATACAAAGGAGTTAAAACGAGAGTTAGAAAAAATAAAAAAATGGGATATTAAAGAAATGAGAAGTGAGATTAAAGAAGAAGATAGTAATCTTATGAAATATTCGATTTTTGATAAATCCTTTTTAGACAAAGATAATTTAAGAGAACTATTTGGATTAAAAAATAAAATAGAAAATGAATATACGAATAGACCGTTTGTGAAACAAATATTAAACTTAGCATTGATTAGTATTCTTGAAGAAGTTAGCGATACAAAAAAAGACGGGGCTTTTTTTAGACTTATCCGAAAGGACAATAAACCAAACGTGATTAACGCATTTGTTAAAAAAGTAAACAGTTTGATAAACTCTTTAGAAGAATATAATTTTTCTTTAACAAATTTTTTATCTGAAAAGAAAGAGTATGGGGATGGAGATGTAAAAATTGCAGATTCAAGGAAATTACCATTTGAAACAAACTCGGTTGATATAACTATAACCTCACCACCATATTTGAATAGATATGATTACACAAGAATTTATCAACTTGAGTTATACCTTTTATTTTGTAAATCTTTTGAAGAACTTAGGAATATAAGATATAACACGATTAGGTCTCATGTTGAAGCTAAGTATAAAGACTTTGGTATATTTAATTCAGAGATATTAAAAGAAAGATTAGAAAAACTTTCAAAAAGAGAGCTTAACAACCAGAGAATACCTTATATGATACAAGGATATTTTGACGATATGTTTCTAACTATGAAAGAATTATACAGAGTTACTAAGAAAAAAGGAATAATTGTTTTTGTAGTGGGAAGTACAAGATTTTCTGGTGTTTCTATTCCAGTTGATACTATTCTGCTTGAAATAGGAGAACAATCAGGATTTACACCTGTTGAAGTATGGATAACACGATATAAAGGAAATACCCCTCAACAAATTCAGAAATACGGATTAGAAGCTGTAAGAGAGAGTATTGTTATTTTGAGAAAAGATTAATTGTTTAGTTTTACTTGTTCTATTTTTTCACATCCTATTTCCTCAAGATACTTAACCAAATCACAATTATAATTTGGATTTAAATCCTCATTTACCAAATCTTCAGCATTGTAAATTTTTGTTGCTCCCGCAAATTGAAGATTGTGGATATATTTCAGTTTATAATCTTCAGGAGTTCTCCATTTCCCATCTAAGATGTATATTAAAATAAATCTGTCTTTCTTTGAGATAAGTTCCTTTGAATTCTGTTCAAAAGAACAACGAGCAAATAAAGAGCGAGTTATTTGTTCTCTCGCTCTACTTGGTAGTGCTTTAGTGTGGAGTTCCATCCCGCCAGCAGAAGCTTTACATTGAATGTGAACAGGCATATTAAACTTCCTTGAAAATAAAACAAAATCCTCCGATATTTTTGTATTTTTAATTCCAAATTCATGAAGCAAGTTTGGTTTTACTTCAATATCTTTTAACAAGTCTCCCTCAAACTTGAAATTATGTTTATCTAATAAACAATATACTATCGCCTCCATAGGATTAAAAAAACTTCTTTCTTGCCAAATTTTGTCATATTTTCCTTCCGTCAAATAACTCCAAAATAAACCCTTTTCATTGTTATAAGAACACAAAGCCATATACTGTAATGCGTCGTTTTTTATCATTCTTGGATGTCCGACTTTTAGATATTTTTTAATGACTTCTTTGTAAAATTTTATCCGCAAAGTTGAGATTGGAGCATTATCATCTTTACTTTCTAACTTAATAGCATCTCTCCTTTCTTTTTCTTTTCTCCAAAAATCAGTATTTTTTAATGGACATTTTAGAGAAGCCAATAACTTCTCGTCAAAATCTGAATCCCATAAGGTAACCACCTCATCAAAAAACAATCTAAACACTTTTTCAACATAAGACAACCACGCTTCCTTTTTTCCACCCATCACCAGAATAATTCGCAAATTAGGATTGTAGGTTTTCCATAGATACAAAGCACCAATTTTCTGATGTAATTTGTTTTCATTACTATGCCCAGGTTTATCTGGATTTGTATGGGTTATTTCCATAATCGTATGGGGATTTTCAAAAGATGGAATAGATACATCAGCTTGAACATTCGCATTTGAGTTTATATCAGAATACAAAACAACTGATTTTTCCCCTTTGTTATACACAATATTGATATTCTCAAGAACGCCCTTTATGTGATTCTCTAATTCCCTACCATTTTTTTGAGTAGCAATAAGAGACTTTTTCTGTAAGTCGTAAGCCATGAGAAATCAAAGAAAAAGCCCCTTTTATTGTTTTCTACCAACCGCTAACTTTACAATGTACTAATCTCTCTGAAAGTTAGGCGTATAAGATTTTATAAATATCGTTCTCCTTTCTAAAAGATGTTTGACCCAAACAAAATAAAAAAGAAAATTCCAGTTAATGATTTTATAGCTCTAATAAGAAAATACCTGCCAGAAAACATAGAGGACAGCGGTCACACTTTCAAGAGGTTAAGTCAGAAGCAGAGAGAATTATTTACAATAGAAGAATTGAGCGATATCTTGCTTAAAGATAAGCCATTTCTCGTCGGGATTCAAGAAAACGACAACTATGCTGTTTTTTACAAACATCAAGGCAAGAATCTGAGAGTTATAATCAAGCAAGAAATACAAAAGATTAAAATAGTAACATTTTATAACATATTGGAATGGCAGATACCAAAAATATGACGGATAATGAAAGAAAGTTGGAAGCAGAAGGCGAAATGGATTACGACTATGCAGAAGATATTCTCTTGTTCAAGGTGAAGGATAGAGAATACGATTTCTCTATGGAGTTCCAAAATATGGTTGTAGACGTAGACAAAGAGCAATTTATTGTTGGAATTCAGATTTTTGATGCTTCTAAATTTCTAAAAATGGGAAAGGAACATCTGAGAAAAATCACGAATTGGCAGTTCAAAGCAAAACTCCAAGATAATGAATTCAGAATTGATTTGTATTATCAGGTTGTTGTAAGAAATAAAACCGTGAATAACAATATTTATCCAATCATCGTTCAGCAGGATATGGGTTTACCAAGTCCCCAAACAGTTTCTACAATTTAATATAGAATATCGAAGTACTAATTATCCCATAGCAAAATGTTATAAATAATATTCAATATACAAATCTATGAAACCTGAAGAAATAGCTCTCAAGTTTAACAGTTGCATAAATTCTCAGAATATTAAGGGCCTTTCTAATTTAATGTCCCCAAATCACAGATTCATAGACTCCGAAAATGGAGGATTCCAAGGCAAAGAAAAAGCCATAAAAATCTGGAAAGAATTTTTTAAAAAATATCCCGAATATAGAAACAACCTTGAAATCATTAAAAGTAGAAGTAATTTAATAATAATGGTCGGGCACTCAATTTGTTCCAACAAGAAATTAGAAGGAGATGGTATTTGGACAGCGAAGATAGAACATAACAAGGTCGCAGAGTGGAAAGTTTATTACAATACTAAAGACAATAGGAAACTGTTGGGAATTGAGTAGGAATCATTCAAGGCCAAATCGGCGCACACTTTTGATTTATACATTTGCAGCTTCCGGCTTCGCCAGAATTCTTGCATCCTAAAAACTTTTCGTCAAAACTTCCGCATCCCGGGGCGCAAATAACTCCGCTGCATTCCGGCGCTTCATCGAGAGGCGCGCACAAGTCCGCATCGCAGCATTCATTCGGAACGCAATCAGCATCAATAGAGCATTCTTTTTCTTCAACTATGGGCTGCTCAACAGATTTCAGCCAGACAAATAAAATAATTGCTCCAACAAAAAACAAACTCACTAAAATGAAAATTGCTACCTGTCCCTTTTTCATAGCATCTACAGCACCATTATCTTTTTAACTTTATCCTTATGAGAAGTTAAACTTATCAAAAGGGACTTCGTGTTAATTAACTTCGTTGCGCAAATCACAGAGCAAAAATGTTCGCACAACGTTAAAGTTAATTAGTTTGAAGTGACGACAAAAATATTGCGTCGAAATGCAATAGTGTTTATATAACTCCCGTCATACTCCAAATGATAATTGCCTAAAAGAGGCTCACTTATGGATTACATCAAAAATAACCCACTAGAGAATTACAAACCTTACTTCATAGTCATCACTGTATCACATGTGATGCTATTAGCTGAAAGGAGGTTTGAATAAAGATTATGAGATCCATACTAACAATATTAGTAATGGCTGCTCTCGTAATCTCCGTAGTACCAGGCGTCTTCGCTGCTGATGTAGGGGGCGGAATCACACCAGACATTGAAACTGAAGATTTCGAACCTCTTGTCTGGCTATGCGACCAAAGAGTTGTCTATGATGACGCAACAGAACCTGGAAGATACTCTCAAGATGGCGAAGAAATGTTGGAAAGAATCAACAACTACGCTTTCGAAGGAGAACAAATCCACTGGCTCACATTAGTCATGGACAAAAACGGCATCGAAAAAGTTTCTGATGTCTATGGAACACTTGGTTCCTCGCAAGGCGCAGGAAACGACATCGAAGTTAACTGTGACCGACTTGCTGGCGTTCCATATATTAGGGAAGTAAAATACTTCACTGATGATGGAAGACACGATGGAAAAAAGTTGCCAAGTTCATGTAATGCAAGAATTCAGGAAGAAATACTAAGAGAATTCGATTCTGAAACAATGGCATTCTATGAGTGTACATTAACTGTCGAGACAACTGAAAGCATGTATGGCGAATACTGGATAACAGTAGAAGCCGAAGACCTTGATGGAATGCAAGGTACAATGGATGAGAATGAGTACTGGTTCTTTAACCCGGTAATTGCTTTAAGCATTACCGGCGATATGACATTTGAAAATGTCAGGCCAGGCACATCATCTTATTCAGATACTTTGCTTATTGAAAATGACGCAGATGTTAGCTCCGGCGTGATGATGGATATGTTTATCACAGGAACTGACTTCTACGACTCCTCAAGCAGTGGTGCGAAATGCCCAACATCCAATCAGTTGGAACTTGAAGCATTCAGATATTTTGCAACAAATGGGGCATACTCCACCTACCAGGACGCTGAAGACGACAGCGCAGGCTCTGTAACAAGAGACAAGGACAGTGAAGGTTACGTTAACATAGAATATGGTGATGCGTTTAACAACCCATTTCCATTCTATGACGACGCTGAAATCCTTCAGGCACAACCTGTTGGACCTTACTGGACAGCAAACTTGTTGACTCCAGGCGCTGATATGGCAGTAACATTCAGGCTAGACTTGCCTGAACCATGTAACGGAGATTTCGACACCGGAAGTATTTACTTCTGGGGAGAAGCTATCTAATAACAAATTTTATTTTTATTTTTTTCTTTCCTTTTATACTCACCGCGCATGAAGCGCACTCACAAAATGAAAACAAAAACAGAAATGAAAATCATCTTGGGAATCCTTGCAGTACTCGTAGCTTTGCCTCTTGTTGCGGCAGATTCTCATCAGCTTTGGTGCCTTTACGATGGCGAGTCTGTCAATTTCGGGCAGCTTTGCGCGCCGGGAAGGCCAACAGTAACCGCGCCCAATCATGGCTCTACATCCATCTGTGTCCATCTTCTTGATAACGGTAAAATTTGTCATGCTTCGCTTAGTAAATGTTACGGCCTGGGCTTAAGCTGTTCAAATAGCACCACCGGAGGCAACACCACCATTGATATTACTCCTCCAACGCTTGAAATCTCCTCGCCTCTCAATGGTTCAACATTCACTTCAAGAAATGTTCTTCTTGAAATGCTTTCAGACGAAACAGTAGCACTTAGTTACCAGAAAGATTCCAATCCAGGAAAGTGGAATACTCTCTGTTCAAACTGCGGCTCTTATAGTAAGGAAAGAAGCTTTGACGAAGGCCTAAACGAAATAACCATCCGCGCAGTCGACAAAGCGAATAACGAAGCGCTCTACGCAAGATTATTCTATGTCGACAGCAAGAAGCCAAAAATAAATTCTCTTGAACCAAGCGAAGGCTTTGCATCTGGAACTTTCCGCGTGACTTTCACAGAAGACAATCCAAAAGAATTAGTCCTTCACTACGGTAATTCAGAAACAGGTTTCAGAAACAAAAGTTTCGGTCTTTCAACAGACTGCATACAATTAGATGGAGAAGCCGAATGCGCAACCACGGTAAACCTTGCAGATTACGAAGGCGAGCAGATAGAAGTCTACGCAACTTTATTAGACGCAGCAGGAAACCTGGATGAAACGTCACACGCCCAATTAGCCATAGACAACACCGCTCCAATAATTTCTAATTTCAGCTACTTGGTTCAAGGAAAGAAAGTGACTTTCACTCTTGAAATTAATGAGCCATATCTTTCAGAAGTCACATACATTGACAATTCAGAAAACAATCCAAAAGAAAAATCCCTATGCAGCAAGCTAGTAAACAACGTGTGCGAAAAGCAGGTAAACCTCAAGAGCGAGGGAAGTCACAATGTTCAAGTAATTGTAAGAGACCTTGCTGGAAACGAGGCAGCACAAAACTTCACGCTTTTCGCTGATTCAAAGAAGCCAAAAATTAAAGATGTTCTTCCATCAGACGGATTCACATCTGGATTATTCGAAGTTACTTTTGAAGAGCAGAATCCAATGTCTGTAGTTCTCGAATACGGAAACGTTCAGACAGGATTTAGAACCCAAAATGTTCAGTTATCTGGGTGTTCCAAAGACGGTGACGAATATTACTGTTCCACATCAGTAGCTCTCGGAGATTTCGACGGGCAGGAAATAGAATACAAGTTCACAGTCACAGACCTAGCTGGCCAAACTGATGAAAAACAGCAGAAAGGATTGGCAGTAGACATTTCTTTCCCGGTCATAAAATCATTGAACTACACAGTTAACGGAAAAGATGTTTTCTTCTTAATAAATGTAGACGAGCCATACTTGAAGGAAATCTCATACATTGACAACTCGGATCCTAAACTGCAGGTAAAAAAACTCTGCTCTAAATTAACAAACGAGTTTTGCGAAAAGAAAGTTTCATTCAGGAACGACGGGCTTCATGAAGTCACTTTGGAAGTAACTGACCTTGCCGGCCACGCCGTATCGCAGAACATAGAATTTTTCACAGACTCAAAGAAACCAAAGATAAAGAGTATCTTTCCGGAAAAGGATTCCACCTTCGGACTTTTTGATATAAGCTTTGAAGAGCAGAATCCAACGTCGTTGATTTTAGAATACGGTAACAATGCCCTTGGCTTCAGAACGGCCGCTCTTTCTCTTGCAAACGACTGCACTTCCGATAATGGAAAATACTCTTGCTCAATCAATGTTGACCTTTCAGATTACGACGGCTACGAAATAATGTATGACTTTACTTTAACTGACAGAGTCGGCCAAACCGCTTCTGACGGCGCAGCAGAACTCTTGGTGGACATAACCTTCCCAGAATTTGATTCATTGACCTACAATCTGACAAGCAGCACGAAAGCAAAGGTTATTCTCCAGGCAACCGAGCCAAACGTCGAGGTAGTCACATACATAAACCTTGATGATTCAAAACCAAGGCAGCAAACATTCTGCTCACGATTGAGCGCAGAAGGAATTTGTGAAAAGAAGCTCAGCATCAACCCTGGAACAAACAGGATTGACTTCGTAATCATCGACAAAGCAGGAAATTCTGCAGTTCAGCAGCTAGTGATTGCGAACTAATTGCTCAACCCAAACAATCCCGATATTTCAGCATTCCTCGATATTTCCACATCAAAGCCGTTTGAGAAGAGTGTATCTCAACTCCCAGTTCTTTGTTCTGGCTCGCTTTTCTTGCCATCTCGCACAGCCCTGAAGAAATCTGGCCCGCGTAGCTTGCAGGAAGTGTTATTGTCAAGTCTGGGCTTGAGGCTTTTCCGACACTTACCGAATCTCTCGAAACAGTGTAATATTTTTCTCCCAACTTTAGTTCAATGACAGCATTCTTAGGAAGGTCTTTAACGATGTCGTTGTCCAGCAAATCAGAAATATCATAACTCAATTCCTGGAAGTTTAATTTTCCGTAATTTCCAATATCTTTTTTGACAGTAGAAGCAGCACTATTTCCAGTTTCAGTTTTCGCGTCGTTTGAAACCAAGCTTTCTTTCTCAAGAATTATGTTCCTCTCAATTGTTAAAACGCCAACTAAAGCGGCCAGGCAAACCGCAAACACAATTACTTTAATCATCGGCTTACGATTTTTAATCATTACCTTCTCATTGCCTTTTTCATCTAAAACCATTCTTTTTGTAGAAAATTTATGTTTAAAAAACCATCTCCCAATCATTAGCACCCATTCACAAGTTATAATCTTGTTCACAAGTCGGTCTGGGCGAGCAGTCACGCGCCACCGAAGTTAAATCAAATAAGGCACGTGGCTGCGAGCAGAGCATGTTACGCATCACCAATAATTAATCAATTAAGATGCGTGGCTGCGAGCAGAGCATGTTACGCGCCACCGAAGTTAAATCAAATAAGGCACGTGGCTGCGAGAAGGTGGTTTAATATTTTTTGGGCGGGGATGGGGGTTGAGCAACTATATGCCCTCAAAATTAATTGCATTAGTTCATTCGCAAAACTTCATACATCCTGTCTAATTTACGTCGGTTAATTCCTCAACTCTAAGTGGTAAATCACATTTAAATAAAACATCTTGCTGTAAAATTCCATGAAAAAAGAGACAATCTTTCTTTTAGCAGGCACTATCATGATTTTGTTAATTGCTGGTGCATCTGCTGCGAAAAATGAAACGAACAGAATTTTGATTAACGAGTTTGTCACAGATTCGCAGACTGATTGGGATGCGAGCGGGCAGACCAGCTCTTCAGACGAATGGTATGAACTTCATAACCCTGAAGCAGGTTCAATCATCGTCGACAATTGGTATCTTAAGCTGATTGATTCATCTATCGAAACACAGAACTTAACCGGAACGATTCCCGCAGGCGGCTACTTAACAGTCATAAATCCTGCAGGAAATCAAAATGACGGCGGGCGGATTGAGCTCTACGACAACCTCAATAATTTAGTAGATTCTGTAAGTTACGGAAATTACAACGACGGAAACGTTTCGGACAACGCTCCTGAAGGCACAGCAGCAGGAACATACGACGAATGTCTGGCAAGATTTCCAAACGGAATTGATTCAGGCATCGACAGCAGCGATTTCATAAAAACTTTTTGCACATACAACAGCTTGAACAACTTTTCTTTCATGCACATAAATGTAACGGACTTTCCAGTCCAGCCTTCTTGCGCGCTCGACACAGATAATCTGACAGTCCAGGCAGAAATTTCTGGCAGCATCGCAGAAGTGAAACTCCTCCTGAACACAGATGGAACAACAAAAGAAATCGTCCTTCCCGGAAACGCCGAAGGCATTTATTCTTACATTATTAATTCTTCAGAGACCTCGGGCGGCACAACAGTTGAATGGCAGTTTGCAGTTGCAGACGCAGCAGGCAACGTAACCTACGGAGAAACAGGCTCCGCAAGAATATATTTTGCGACTTCATTGCAGGTTTCCCCTTCACTTCCAAATGGATTGAATGGATGGTACACATCCGAGCCGCAGTTCGAGCTTTCCAATTCCGACGCATCCAAGATTGATTATCGCTGGAATGGTTATAATCACATTTATTCCTCACCATTTGGTTTGGAAGGCACACCAAACAATGGCAACATAACTGGAGGCACACTTGTTCTTTATTATCAGTCTGATGTTTGCAACGAATCAGAAAAACAATTTACCGGAAGATTTGACTTCAAAGACCCCGAAATAGAAAACCTAAATCCTTCCTCCGGTTCAGAAATTTTCAACGAACAATCACCGATTGTGAGCGCGCACATAGATGAAGTCTACCAGGGCAACTCCGGAGTGAATCTCTCATCAGTTATAATGAAAATAGATAATCAAGAAGTTCCTACAACAATCAATCCATCGGGCACACTCGACGCGGAAGTGGCATTTGAAGGCAATCTTTCAGACGGCGAGCACGAAGCAGCCATTTACGTTGAAGACAAATCTGGCAGAAGTTCATCTGCAAGCTGGACGTTCAAATTAATCTCGCCGATAGAATTAAACATGACAATCAACATGCCGACAGAAATAATCTATAACAATCGCAGAGTCCGATTCAATCTGTCTTTAACTCGGGAAGTGCAGGAAATTTCTTTCATCAATTACGACGACCCAAATCCAGCATTCAAGCGGCTTTGCAAAGAGTGCGATGGTTTTGGCGACGACAAGCCCGCGTTCAAATCTTTAAGGGAAGGTGGGAACAGCTTGACTTTTAGAGCCGAATTGGACGGAGAAGTCATTGAAAAAAGTGTCTTACTAACAATTGATTCGAAAGATCCAAAAATATTAGACGTCTTGCCAAAAAGCGGATTAGCCTCGGGAATCTTCGAGATAGAATTCGATGAAGATAATCCTTTCTCTTTGATAGTTCACTACGGGAATTCAGGGCTCGGCTTTCAGAACTCATCAGTAAATATTTCATCGGACTGTCAAAAGAACGGAAAATATCATTGCACGTCAGAAATTGACCTATCTTCTTACGATGGAACAGAAATTAAATTCTATGTTTTGCTTCAGGACCTCGCAGGCAACGTCGAGGAAAGCAGAACAAGGACATTGGATGTAGACATTTCTCATCCGGTAATCAATTCATTCGACTTGGAAGTCGAAGGCAAATATGCAACCTTCTCGCTTAACGTTGAAGAGCCATACTTGAAAGAAATAACTTACATTGATTTTCTCGATGAAAATCCAAAAGAAACTGTTCTTTGCACCAGCCTTGTCGGCGGAATTTGCCAGAAAAAAATCTCCATGAAAGAAGGCAGCCACAATATCACAATAATCGCGAGGGATGAAGCCGGCAGCGAGGCTGAAGCGTTTGCGTCATTTTTCACAGATTCCAAAATGCCAAAGATAAAAAGAACAGAGCCAGCAAAGGGATTTGCATCAGGAGAATTTTCCTTGACTTTTGAAGAAGCCAATCCAAATGAAATATATTTAACATACGGCAATCTATCGGAAGGGCATAATCGCCGATTAAATTTGTCTGACTGTACGCAGGAAAAAAAGAATATGCTCTGTGCAGCATTCGTGAATCTTTCAGGCTTTGAAGGGCAGGACATTCATTATTGGTTCAACATGACAGACCTCGTCGAAAATTATGCCGAATCAAAGCCAGTTTCTCTTAAAGTAGATTCTCTGCCTCCTCAAATAACAGAATTCAATTATTCAATCCTTGGTAAAGAAGTAGAATTCAGAATAGGTGTCGAAGACGCAAACTTCGATGAAATAATTTACCAAGACCGTAAAGAAACAAATCCAAGATTCAAGATTCTTTGTTCCAAATTAGTCAACGGAATTTGTGAAGAAACAAAAAGATTCACTTCTGGTGACCACGTTTTAGATATTCTTGCAGCAGACAAGGCAGGCAACGAAGCCAGGGTAATTGAAGGTCTGAATTTCACGGTTTAACGCCGTTAAAATTAACTTCTTAATAACATATATAAACATCTGCAACTATAATTAAATACAAAAAAAGGGACAAAATCCAATGGCTCAAAATTTAAAAAAATCTGTTAATTTTAAAAAAGATAAAACTAGTGTAACAGCAAAAAGTATTGACATAAAAATAAGGCAGACTCTTTTAGCTGTCGATGAACTTGAAAGAGAATTCAATAATACAAATCAAAAGATGAGATTACTTCTTTGATTTTATTTTGTTTTCCTTTATTAATTTAAAATTTTCTCCTTCTAGGAAATTAATGTAATTTCTCATCTCGGAGATGTTGGACTCGTATTTTTCTCTTATCTTCATAACTCTTTCACTTTGCTCTTTGGTGTACTCTTCTAATTTTTTATCTATCTTTTTATTTTTAGACTCCATCATGATACCTTGCAAGGCTACTGTGCTCAATACCACGAGAGCAAAAAAACTTATTAGAAAATCATTATACTCTCTGTAGATGTATGAAACTACTAAAAAAACAGCTTGCTCTAAAAAATACAAGGCAACAAAGAAGATGTTGAAATAAGTATACTTTTTATGAAAGAAGAGATTCAGATTATCCCACTTTATTGCTGTGACAAATAAAATTAGGACCACTAACAAAACCAAAGAACTTAATATTAATTCCGCTAACACCATGTCTGTTGTTTATCGCTATTAAAATGGTTTTATCAAGTGAATCATATATGTTCTATCGCTTCCTTTCTCGCAATCAATTCTTTAAAACGGCAGCATGCAGTCAGCAGGTAATTTCCCAATTTAACGTCCATAAATTTCATTGAATTTAAGTAGTAAGATGAATTTATATAAATACAATTTGTCTAAAGAAAATGGTAAAAAAAGGGGCAACTCTTTTACTAGTTTTGGCTGTGACGGTTCTCTTTGGAGTGGTTTTAGCTTCTGCTACCGCCGATGTCGCTTACATTTATAGAAAAGCATACAAGATTGATGACAACATTCTAAAGGTGTTCAATGAATCAAATATAACTTATGAGCTGATTGATGAACGAAATCTTCCGGTAAACTTTGCAAATTATAAGTTAATCTTTGTCGGAGATGAAAACTTTCGTTACGAAAACAGGATTTTAGTCAATCAGTTTCCTTCTGTCGTGGCAAATTATTATCACACAAATTTTTGGGGATTTACCGATGCAGAGGGAGTCAGCCAGCTCGGAGCAGACAATCCTCTTGACGTAAAAAAAGGCGGGCAGATAATTCAGGTTTACACGCAGGGAAGAGAATATCCAGGTGGCCCCTCGGTGGTTTATTATTATCTTGACACTGAAGATAAGGCGCCGGGCTTTCAAACAGTGGCTGTAACACAAACAGCGGTAAACGTAAATCTCGACGGAGACGTAATATCTTATGCCAATCCGGGAACCCCATTGTTCGGTGGCAAAACTCAGCAGGCAAAACTTTGCTTCTTCGGAATAATTGAATCAGACTATTGGACGCCTGCAGCAAAAGAGCTATTCAAGCAATGCGTTGGTTTTGTTGGTGCAGAATGCACAATCGATACTGATTGTCAGGCTCCACAATTTTCCCCAGGCTTCTGTAGTAATGGAGATCTTTACAGAAACGTCACCAGATATACTTGCCAGGCAACTGGCGCCTTGAAAAAATGCATCCCAAATCAAACAATAGAGTTCGTTGAAAACTGTCCCCTTGATTGTCAAAACAGCCAATGCATCGGCGAATGCGAACGGGATTCCGACTGCGGGGCAAGCGGGCCGATAGATGGTCTTTTCTGCATCGGAAAAAACATTACGCAGACTTTCGAGTTATTCACTTGCGCCAACGCGAGCACTTCTCAGTCTCATTGCGTAGCAGAAATATCAAACAAAACAAATAAAACTTGCGAAGATGCCTGCGTCAACGGCACTTGCCAGGACATAAGATGTTTTACAAATTCTGATTGCAGCGACAGCAACGTCTCAACTTTAGACACTTGTCATAGCCCTGGAACAGTTCAATCCTTCTGCACAAACGAGCCGATAGCCTGCTCAAATAATCAAGACTGCGGCATCGACGGTTTCAAGGGAGCTCCTTTCTGCACAGGCAAAAACGTAACAAAGTTATTTGAATCATTCACTTGTCACAATCCTGGCACAGCATCAAGTTCTTGCACCTCATCTCAAGAGCAAAGAACCACTCAGCAATGCTCAGACATCTGCATCAACGGCGCATGCGGCAGCATTAGATGCTCAAAGGATTTTGACTGCAACGACCTGAATTCTTCAACTCTTGACCAATGCATCAACCCAGGCACACTCTCAAGCGAATGCCGAAACACTCCAATGAATTGCGCATCAAACTCTGACTGCGGCTTCACAGGTTTCCTCGGCCAGGAATCTTGTTCAGGCACGAACATTGTAAAAACTTTCCAGAACGCAACTTGCTCAAACTCCGGAACACTTCAAAGTTTCTGCACGGTTACCCAGCAGCAAAAAGTTTTGGAGCACTGTGATAAAATATGCGTCAACGGCCAATGCCTTAACACAGCATGCGCATCCAACTTGGACTGCGGCGATTCCAACCCCTTGACTTACGACCAATGCGTCAACCCCGGAACTGTCATTAGTGAATGCCGAAACACTCCAATCAACTGCGCGTCAAATATTGACTGCGGCTCCACAGGATATGTCGGAAACGAATATTGCTCATCAGATAGAAACGTTTCCAAAAATTTCCAGACAGCCGACTGCGTAAACCCTGGCCAACTGCATTCCTACTGCGATGTTTCAATCGAACAGCAATTTCTAAATAGATGTGACTTCGCTTGTTACAATGGGGCTTGCATAAGATGCGATACGAATATCGACTGCAACGACTCTAACCCAAATACAGTTGACCTTTGCCAGAACCCAGGAACAATCAGTTCTTACTGCACCAATGAGCCAGCAACCGGCGGCAACATAACTTGTCGTAAGAATTCTGACTGCGGAACAAATTCTTCTGTTGGTTCCAGGTTCTGTGCAGCTAAAGATATTTCACAGCTCTTCCAAACATGGAACTGCAACAACCCAAACACAGTCCAAAGTTTCTGCTCAACTAACTTGATAACTCAAATTATTCAGACCTGTCCTGAGTTCTGTCTCGACGGCAGTTGCGTAAACATTAAATGCTTCAAAAACTCTGATTGCAGCGACGGAAAAAACTCAACAGCAGACATATGTCACGCTCCTGGAACACCGCAAAGTTTTTGCACTAACGAGCCAACAACTGGCAACATAACATGCTCTAAAGATGTAGACTGCGGCGTTGACACTTCAATCAGCCCGTTATTCTGTTCAGACACTAAAATCTCTCAATTAATAAAAACATGGGACTGTAAAAACCCAGGAACTGTGCAAAGCTTTTGCTCTTCCAATGTGCTCATTGATTTAATTCAAACCTGCCCTGAATTCTGTTCCGACGGCGAATGCGTAGATATTGAATGTTTCACAAATAAAGATTGTGATGATGACAACTCGCAAACCGTTGACATTTGCGCCAACCCAGGCACGCCCGAAAGTTTCTGCACAAATAATCCAATTGAAATAACATGTTTCGAAGATTCTGACTGCGGCTTGGACGGCTTCGTCGGAAATCCTTTCTGCTTTGCAAACAATGTAACAAAACTATTCCAGCAATTCGAATGCAACATTCCAGGCACGCCGCAAAGCTATTGCTCAACTTCAGTTTCGGAAATTACAACAGAACAGTGTACTAATCTTTGTGCTAATGGTCAGTGCGTTCCAGAGCAAGGCGAATGCACTCCAGGACAAATTAGGCAGTGCGGAACAAATGTCGGCGAATGCCGCGCCGGAATAAACGTCTGCTTTACCGATTCAACATGGTCAACCGATTGCTTCGGAGAAACTTCTTCATCAACGGAAGTCTGCGACAATTTAGATAATGACTGTGACGGACAAGCAGACGAAGGCGGAGTTTGCGGCGGAGGCTGCACAAACGAATGTTCATCAGGCAATAAAAGATGTAATGGGAATGGCTTCCAGCTTTGCGGAAACTTTGACTCAGACACTTGTTCCGAATGGAGTACACTAACATCCTGCTTAACAACAGAAATCTGCACCGAAGGCACCTGTGTTCCAGGCCAGCCTTCCTGTACAAACGACTGTACACTCGGCTCAAGAGAATGTTCAGGCGACGGATACAGGCTATGTGGAAACTTCGACGCTGACTCTTGCAGTGAATGGAGTTTGTCAACATCTTGTTCAGCCGGTCAGGTCTGTCAAAGCGGACAATGCGTAACACAACCTCCAGCTTGCACAAATGACTGTACACTCGGTTTGCCAGAATGATTGCACTCTCGGAGCTAGAAGATGCAACGGAAACGGCTACCAGCTTTGCGGAAACTTCGACGCTGATTCATGCAGTGAGTGGAGTCTTGCAACAAGCTGCGGCTCAAGCAAGATTTGTTCAAGCGGTCTTTGTGTATAAGTCATCCTAACGAGTAACAACAAATTTATTGTCTTGCAAAATATAAATGTTTATAATAGACAAGTGAGAACATTAGTCATGGGTTTAACAGATTTAATTCGCTCAACAATTTTCAAGCCGGTGATAAAAACAGCGGCAAGAGTAGGATTTTATATTGGAACAACAATAGTAGCTGTATCTGCGGCAGGATGCGCTCCCGAAATTTTTTCAGACACAACTGGTTTGCCATCGCTTAATCCAACAATGGGCAGAACTTATGATATGTGGGAAGGAGATATTCAAGCCCAGCCAGACAAAAAACTTAGCACAACATTTTCAGTCCCTTGTAAGGAAGACGTCGTCGGCGCCAATGTTTATGTTAAATCGCAAGAAGGAAGAGACACACCTTTCAAAGCAGAATTTAGGGGAGTATCGAACTCAGACGGAAGAGAAGTAAAAGTTACTGCAGACATGACTGATACAGATGCATCATACTTCGAAGGCGAGACACTTGACCTGCACCTTACCGGAATTTCAAGAAAAACAGGAAGGTCCATAGATGAAGTAGTTCACGTTGCATATCATGGCGGTATCTCTGGTACAACAGCGCAACAGCAGATTAATACTCTAAGGGAAGATGTAACCGAATTAACAAACGACCTCGAAGACCACGAAAATACTCCGATTGACCAAACACATCAAGGCGGTAATCAAAATCCCCCACCAGTAACTCCACCAACACAACCAACAATACCAACAATAAATAATATGAAGAATCTGATAAGCATGCAAATTTATGAAGGCCCAAACCAGCTTCCTGATGCTGACTACAACAATTTAATTCCTTTTTTCGAAGGCACAACAAGAAACCTTACAGCAAGATTGATAATGCCTTCAGACCTTGAAGCCCAACTGTTTAAAGACGGTTTCGGCATTCCAACTGCAGAAGTTATAGAAATAGGCTACGGCCCAGGAACGTCTAGCTATAATCCTTTTGTAGAACCGGACGGGATTTTTACAGGTGCTGTTCAGCCAGCAGTCAGAGTAGCTCCAGGAGTTTACGACACAGCATTCGGTCTTCGAAATGAAACCTTTTCCCTACAGCATCAAGCAGTAGTGGACGCAGCAGTTAAATTAACAGATCCCTCAGGGACATACGAATTTTCCGATGCAGCATTTTTCTCTGAGTAACAATAAATTTTTACTTGCCTATTTGTTTGTCTAATTTCGCAGCTCAACTTTGTCACCTTATTCAGTAACTACAAAAACATTGTCTTGAAAAGCATCCTTTCAAAAATACAATAATTTAAAAGCATGTCATAGTCTACCTATTTGTTATCATTTGATAATTACATCACAATGAAAGGACAAGCAACATTTCCAACAATCGTTATTTCTGTAGCAACAATCCTATTTGCCGTGCTTTTAGTTTATTCAATCGTTTCTTTAACTAATCAAGATTCTCAAGATTTATCTGTAAAACGAAACCTGACCAATTCAGAAGATTCAACTTTAGACGACTCTTTGCTTTTGTCTTACGTCCAGCCGTTTAATCCAAATTTAGAGTGCCCTTACACCGAAGGCCCTGATGCAGACAACGACGGAATATCGGATGAATGCGACAACTGCCCCGACTATTTTAATCCGGAACAGGAAGACCGGGACGGAGACGGCAGGGGAGACGCTTGCGATAAAGCTTCTAGCGGCGGCGGAGACAGAGACGACGATGAGGAAGAAGGAGAATGCAACGGCAACGCCGACTGCGGCACAGATGGTTTATCAGGCAACTTATTCTGCTCAAACAATAAAACAGTCCAGTCATACATTTCATTCACTTGTCAAAATCCCAGCACAACAGAAAGTTCATGCATTCAAAACGTCACAACACAAATAATCGAAAATTGTTCATTCGGATGCCAAAACGGCACATGCGTTTCTCCTCCTGCAAACATCACATGTTCTCTCGAATCTGATTGCGGAACCGACGGATTCGTAGGAAACAAATTCTGCTTAGCAAAAAACGTCACGCAATCGTTCGTAAATTATACCTGTCAAAATCCTGGCACAGAGCAAAGTTCCTGCTCTCACCTTACAATAAATAAAACAACAGAAACCTGTGCAAATAATTGCAGCAACGGCGCTTGTGTTTCTGCACCAGCAAATATTACTTGCACTCTTGATTTAGACTGTGGCACAAATGGATTTGTCAACGACCCATTCTGCTCTGGCTTGTCAATATCCAGAACTTTCAAGACATGGGATTGCAAGCATCCTGGAACTATGCAAAGTCACTGCACTTTCTCGGAAGAAAATAGATCACTCGAACTTTGCCAAGAAGCTTGCGTCTCAGGCCAATGTAAAGGCGTCGCATGTCACACCAACTCAGAGTGCGGCACAAACGGCTTCGTTAACAATTCATTCTGCGTCGGAGATTCAATATTCAGAATGTTCAAAGGATTCACATGCGTCTTCCCGGGCCTTCCAGGTTCATACTGTGCCTCAGAAAACACTGAACAGCAAGTCGACGTTTGCGACTTCGCCTGCTTAAGCGGCGAGTGCATAAGATGCGACGAGAACTCTGACTGCGACGATTTAAATTCCTCAACAAGTGATTCATGCAAATTGGGAGGAACGCCGTTCAGTTATTGTGAAAACAAGATTATTCCAACTTGCCAGAACGACTGTACACTCGGCTCAAGAGAATGTTCAGGCGATGGATATAGATTGTGCGGCAACTTTGATGCAGACTCATGTTCTGAATGGAGTTTGTCAACATCTTGTTCAGCCGGTCAGGTCTGTCAAAGCGGACAATGCGTAACACAACCTCCAGCTTGCACAAATGACTGTACACTCGG
>JAGVWX010000023.1:0-3466 GCA_018304105.1 Candidatus Pacearchaeota archaeon
TTGTTGATGCAGGACTTGCAAATTTTTATTTTCCATCTGGAAAAGATGTTTATTACGATGATTTCAAAAGTTCCTGGGAATCATGCATCGAAAAAAACGTGAATCTCTGCGAAAAATCAAAAAACAAATGCGGTGAATGTGTTGTGCTGAAAAATCTTGACTACAAAAATGATGAAATCGTTCTGGAAAATATCTGCAACTTTGACTGCAATTTGGAAAACTGGGAAATAAAAGATGAAGGAAGAAAAAAATTTATTTTTCCAAAATTTTCTTTGAATAAAAAATCCGATGTCAAGATAATTGTAGGAAACCAAACAAATAGTGAAGATGTTCTATACTGGAGAGATGAAAGTTATGTCTTAACAAAAACAGGAGACACTTTATTTCTGAGAGACAAAGAAAAAAAATTGGTCCTATGGAAAAGTTATTAGCTCCAAAATGGTTGGTTATTTTTTTAAAGAGAAAAATTTAAATAGTGTAATTAAACTCTAAAGTAGTTACATTGTAACAGGGGTGATGGAAATGAAATGGTACAAAAAGAACAAAACGAGAGAAATGGAACTTCGGGATTAATAAAAAAGATTTTTCTCGCGGGAGCTGTTCCGATTTTTATGACTGCATGCGAATCGTCTTCTTTAAATAAGAATTATGTTGATCATTTTTTGAATGGGTTTAAGACTCAAGAAAAAACACCCGTTGTAATTGATAGCTTGAAAAAGACAGCATATACTTATGCTCCAGGCATAATAAATGCGTTCCCGGAATCCACCACAGTACCTTTTGAACAATTAACGAAGGAAATTGGAGTAAGTTATGAACCAAAGATATTTGGCACTCCTGTAGAATTTGTCGGAGGAGTTTATTTTGGCAAGGCTGACGGAAGATTAAGACAAGCAATAGAATCAGCAGGAGGAGATTTCAATAAGGATAACAAACTAACGCAATCAGAATGGCTTTACACTGCAATGAGCGTTTTAGGAGCAGGTTTTCACAATGATTATGATAGAAAAAATCCAAAAACGATACCCAAGATTTCTTATAATGGAAGAATTCTAGACACAGGAATTGCGTTCGAGAAAATCTCGGAAAACATCGCTGTATCAGAAATGATAAATCATTACGTGACAAGAAATTACGATGCACACACCCCATCTCATGAAACAGGAAAAAGAACTGTCGCATATGATTTGAACATGCTTCTTGGACTTGCAATTACTGGAGGGGTTGACTTTGGGGGTGCAGGAGGTGCGGGAGCTACAGGTGCGGCTGGAACAGGAGCAGGAGCCGGAGCAGGACAATCAGGACGTGGCGGAGGTTCAGGAGCAGGAGCAAAATAAAATGATTCATAAAAAACCAAAAATATTTCTTGGAATACTTTTTGTATTTGTTGCACTTACATTTGTTCTCGCAGGAAATGTTGATACTATCTCTTTCAAGGACAAAGCTACGGGAAATTCATTGACGGGAGTTGACTTTCTCTTGTACACTTGCAGTGATTCAATTTGCAGTTCAATAATCTCTCAAGTTCAGAATTTGAATTCGGGAAGCAACAACTTCGTAAGTTATGAATACGCATCAACTGAAAATCTGAATTACGGAGCTTACATGTTCAAGGCATGCTACCTTCCTCACGAGGACGGCTACACCAATTTCGGCGACGGCGGAACATTTGCATGGACTTACGAACTGGAAAAAGCAACCTCATGTCATTCACCAATTGATTCTTTCAGCATTACAAATTCAAATTTTGTCAACGAGCCAGTTGTTATAGATATTCAGGCAAATCTTGAGGCGGACGCACACAGCGCATTTACAAACCTTCTTTTGGAATTCATACCTCCCGGATTTGAAGATTATTATTCTGCCAAAACAACAATAACTCTTGAAGTTCTAAACAGCGAAGGCGATGTTGTTCACACGGAAAGCAAAACATATGAAATCCTGGCAGACACAGTGCAGAATGTCCAGTTCACATGGACTCCTGATGACGACGGAGATTACACAGCAAATGTAAAAACAAACGTGATTGACTGCCAGTGCCAGAGCAGTTTCGAGCAATTCTCCGAAAAGCAATTCACTGTCCTTCCTGAGCGTCCGCAAAACCAATGCTATACAATAGTAAACGATTTGGAAGCAACTCCGGAATTCCCTACGGAAGACGAAGTCGTTACAATAAAATTCAACAAAATCAGCAACTTTGCCGACGATGATTTTTCAAAAACTACAATTCCTACAAACATAACATTGCAAATAACTGATTCAAATGACAATCTCGTGCACTCTCAAAGTCAGATAATTTCGGCAAATTCAAACGGCGTAACGCCGCAAAATGTCTCAATATCGTGGACTCCTGATGTCGGAGGAAGTTTCAACATAAAAGTAACAGGAAAAGGACAAAGTTCGCTTTGCACGGGGAAGGACAATTTTGCCGATACTGCAATACTGGGATTTTTCGTGAAATCCGCGAATATGTTCCAAGTCAAGTTCGTAGTATCTGATTCAGAAACATCTCAAAAGTTAAGCGGTGCAAAAGTCAAATTCGGTTCGCAAACAGGGACCACAAATTCAATCGGGGAAGTTTTATTCAATTCAAATCCAGGAACTTTCAATTGGGAAGTTTCCAAAAACGGTTATGACAAAAAAACAGGAAGCTCAACAATTTCAGGAGACAAGACGATATCAGTATCATTGAATCCGAGCGATGATGATACCGGCAAAAAAGGAAAGAGCAAAGGCAGCAAGGGTTCACTTACATTTTTCGAACCATCATCTCCTCAAGACAAGGGGGTTTCAGGAGGTATAGAAACCTTAAAGCCGAAAGAAGGAGGATTTGATTTTGGGAAATTCCTCATATGGATTTTGCTTGGAGAATTGGTTCTGATAATAATAATTGCATTGGTGCTGTTCGTGAGAGGTTTTAGATAAAATGACAAAAGGCAGAAGTCAAATAAAAGCTTTTAGAATTTATCCAGGATTAGGGAACTCCATAAAAATATTATCTGTACTGAGGGGCGAATCCGAATCAGACATTATCCGTGATGGGCTCGAACAAATTGTTATCCAAAAAAAATATTTCGGTTTTATTGAATTAATTAAGGGCTCAGAAAATTTGGATAGATTAAAAGAAAATATCTCTAAGAGGTCTGGATTAAACAAAGATGATGATTATTTTAGGAAAATTGTCGGGAAGATTACAGAAGAAGAATACTCAATATGCAGGGAATATGTTTTAACGATTACAATGAGGGGTGATTATAATCAATAATTATCTTGAAGGTATCTCCAATCCGTTTTTTCTCCAAACTCTTTTAATCCCTTGATGATCATAGGGTAAATCTTTTGCCCACTTTGGCACTTTCCTAACTAATGCTCAATTCATAAATCTTAAAAACCCTTTTTCCTTCGGATTTCTGTAGACTAGGTTGGCGGGCTAGCCCTCCGCTATTTGCAAACGGGCTTTAGGCAG
>JAGVWX010000023.1:3474-5067 GCA_018304105.1 Candidatus Pacearchaeota archaeon
CATTTGACAAGGTGCTTGGCGGGTTGCAGAACCGAGAAGAACCAGGGGAAACCGTTTCAGTATTTTGGGAGCAAACCTTCGAGTCTACACTAGATTTTTTGCCGATAAAGAAAATTTTTAATTAATCTTAACTCGTTTTCTGTTTGGGTCTTTATATTTAGGATTATTTTCCAATGTCACCTTAGCAATATTGAAATCTGAATTTTTAGAAAAAATAAATCTTGTTGAATAAAGAGTTTGTAATTCTCTTTCAAAAAGAATACCTTTTGAGGTGCCAACTATCTCTTTTGGTAATTGCTTAAAATAAATTGGGTCACAAAGGATTAAACATAATTCTGAGTTAATCGGAAAATAGACTTGAATACCTAGTGAAGTCAATCCTAATTTTCCAAGAGAGTTGTACTCGATTACGGGATTGTCGGAACACCAGTAACTAGATTCAAATTTATTTACTACAAGAACCCATTTCATTTTTATCATTATTTCTTGAAATTCGCCTATTTTTCCCAACATCCTTTTGTGAATATCACGAAGAGATTCTTCGTCCATAGCTTCAACTACTTGTCTCTTAAAATCTGGTGCCATTTGACTTCCAAGTTTATCATAAATCTGCCTTACAGTATCTCTTACTTCTTCTCTTGTTTCCTTTGTTCTAATCATTTGATAAGCTATGAATTCGGACAGAATCTTTTTTTCATAGTGATTTAGTTCATCAATATCTTTCGTAAGGATTAATTTTCTGACTACCTCATCAAATTTTGTTTCAATATCCCTTAACCCTCTTTCAATAAATTGTTCCTCATCAACCCGATTGTAAAATTCTTCTTCCTTAGCAATCTCTTTTATATTCTTACTGAAAATTTTTTGTTTTTCTTTATCAAAAACCCAAATGTAACTTTCTTTTCTTTTAGAATTAGAAAAATTTTTCAGATAACATTTAGGAACATAGTGTTGAAATCTAACGGGTTCTTCCACAATCCTACCCCACCATCTTCGCGCTAATTATCCTAACTTCTTCAAGAGGTCCGTCATTTCTGTCTGTATCAACGAGTGCGATTGCATCAACAACTTCCATTCCCTCAACGACTTTTCCGAAGACAGGATGTTTTGTGTCCAAGAAATTGTTGTCAACGAGATTTATGAAAAATTGGCTTCCGCCAGTATTCATTCCGGAATTGGCCATTGAAATTGTTCCCCGATTATTTTTGTTTCCCTGCTTGAATTCATCTTTTATTGTATATCCCGGACCACCCATCCCTGTTCCTTGAGGGTCGCCTCCCTGAATCATGAATCCACTGATTACTCTGTGAAAAATTGTCCCGTCGTAAAATCCCTCTGAAACCAACTTCTCAAAATTTCCCGCAGTTATCGGCATATTGGAATCCAATTCGATCACGATTTTTCCCATGGTTGTCTCAATAAAAACTTTCTTTCCTTTTGTTTGATTCTGACCCATCATATATGCTCCAATTAAAATCAAGACAACCAACACCGATATAAAAACCAGCGCCTTGCCTTTGAATAAATTTTTAGACATTATTTTATTTAAATAGTTTATTGTGAATCTTGCCGATTCATCTCTTATGCTCGTCG